>JBNMKO010000130.1:0-7153 GCA_050874385.1 Eubacteriales bacterium | reverse complement strand
CATTATATACATGTTTCCATCATTATCCATACACATATAATTTGCCATAGAAACATAATTCATATAACCTGCATCAGCACCGAAAATAGCCTGTCTGTCATTTCCTACATAACTGTATAATCTCTCATAACTTCCATCGGCTGTATTATACCTTCCTATATTTGCCTGAACTTGATTTTCCGTTGTAAACCAGCGCTGACTACCCACCGCAACATAATATACATATTCTCCGGAAACAAAAACTCCTTCCCCCTCGTTGTCACCCTTAGCCATCGAGTAGTCATACGGGTAATCAAACTTGTCAAACACCTCCGGCTCAGAGCCCGATGAAAGTGATGCCCTGCGACACTGATATCCAACAAGATTACCATTACTTGCGACATCACCACTGTACACGGCTACATAATAATATATATATCCATCTGCCACCGCGAGTGAAGAAGCACCCATAATTTGCGTTCTCTCACTGCCTTCCACACCCGCCAGCTTGACAATCTTCTTCTTGTTTCCAAACCCGGAATCATACTGGTACAGTATGCTCTCGTCATCCTCAGTTCTCTCAATCATGTATATATATCCCGAATCATATATGACCTTCCTGCCCTCACATACGGCAGTTAAATCATCATTATTCCACGCATGAATACAGTTGGCGTAAGCGTCACAGGTCTCATCATTGTGAGCGCACTCAACCCTCGAACACATTGGAGTGTTTAGTCCGCTGTCATAATCATAAAAATACAAAATATCATTGATTACATAGTAAAAGCCGTCCTGCGTGTCCGCCGTATATGAACATCCGGTCAGGTCGCCCACCTTCTGCAAAGACCTCTCACTCTGTATCTTGGCTGCATCAGCTCCATTTGTCTTTTTGCCACAGCCTGCAAGCATTGACACTGAAAAGACAAGCAAAGCTGACCGCAAGAATTTATACTTCCTCATAAGTTAAATACACTCTCCATCACAATAAAATAATTAATTAAAACTTGAACTTAAAACAAAACAGTTGTGCAATTCTACCAGTACACTGACAGCCTTTTTGAAAAAGCAGTGGTACTTAGCGGCTATGATTTAGCAGCTTATACTACTTCCCCAAACAAGTGAAAATGTGTCTGGAATGGCACTGGCAAAATTGCACAACATCCACAGTTAATATATAAAGTTCTGCTCTTACCATTGATAAAAAACCTGTACACTATTTATCAATAGACCACGTTACTGAATAATCCCCATACTCATCACATGTAAGCACTGCCGTCAAGTACTTGCCCGAATCATTAATCTCAAATTTCTTGTAAGCAACATTCATGTGAATAACTACTTCTTCCGTGTCATTGACTGGTATCTCCTCGCCGTCAACTGTTACATGCGCATTAAATTCAACATTGGAAATCCATCCTGCTATATCTTCATTCCATTCTACTGTTCCGTTACAGCTTACATCACCTGCAATGCGACGAAAAATGTTACACTCATCCATATAACCGCTCTTTATCGGAACTGACTCCGACACCTGACCGGACTGATACCCCACCTGTGCCTTAATTCCTGTCTCTAATGCCTCACCAGATTGGTAAGCCGACACATTTGAAGAACAAACAACTGACACTAACATGCCCAATGCGGCTGCCTTAGAAAGCATTTTAATTACAAAACCTTTTTTCATACCGTTCACCTTTTTAGAGAATTCTCTAATCCTTTCTGCTTATAATGAAATTGTTGAAATCAGAAATTATTATTATTCTGATTTCTTGTCTCCGATATGATTTTATAGCATCTTCGCATCTTTTTCAATGGTATTATCAGACTATTGCAAGACAACATGACATTATTTGCATTTTTATTCCACTAAGGCTCATAAGTGTATATCTGCTCCACATACACATCCTCACCATTTACAAGCTTCTCCTTGTCAATCAATGCAACCGCCATATAGAAATCTTTATTAGCCACCGTTCCATCAAACGCTAACTGAAAAGTATCCTGTCCCATAGTGAGCCCCTCGAACACATCTGTATAATCAAATGCAAGCACTATATACTTTCCACTTACTCCGTATACTTTTTGGTTAACACCTAAAATACTCTCCTTAACCATTTCCAAATCTGGAAAGTGTTCCATTGCGGCTTCAAAATTCTTTAAAAAATCTTCAAGGTACCTTAATTTCATCTCCCCTACTACAGTTCCGTCCAATTTAGTAGCAACGTACACTGACTCATCATAATCCGCATCCCAAAAATAGAGATACTCACCATCAGTAGCAATAGATAATATTTCATTTCTTGCCTTACGATATATGACACTGCTCTCACCTGATATCGGATTGTACTTTACAATTCTATCCGTATGTCCCATATCCTCATTTGAAGCCATTATATACATGTTTCCATCATTGTCCATGCACATACGGTTAGCCATGGAATACCAATTCATATAACCTGCATCCGCCCCTAAAATAGCCTGCCTGTCATTTCCCACATAACTGTACAACTTCTCATAGCTTCCATCGGTTGTATTATATCTTCCTATATTTGCCTGAACCTGATTTTCTGTAGTGTACCAGCGCTGACTTCCCACCGCGATATAATATACATATTCCCCAGAAACAAATACTCCCTCTCCATCACAATCATCTTTAGCCATGGAATAATCATAAGGAAAATCGAACTCCCCAATTACTTCTGACTTAGACCCTGACGAGAGAGATGCCCTTCGACACTGATATTTCACAAGATTGCCATTACTTGCAATATCAGCACTGTACACGGCTGTATAATAATATATATATCCATCTGCCACCGCAAGTGAGGAGGAATTGGTCAATATTGTTCTCACGCCATCTTCCACACCTGCCAGCTTGACAATCTTTTTCTTGTTTCCAAACCCGGAATCATACTGGTACAGGATGCTCTCATCATCCACGGTGCGCTCAATCATGTATATGTATCCCGAATCGTATATGACCTTCCTGCCCTCACATACGGCAGTAAAATCATCATTATTCCACGCATGAATACAATTGGCGTAAGCGTCACAGGTCTCATCATTGTGAGCGCACTCAACCCTTGAACACATTGGAGTGTTTAGTCCGCTGTCATAATCATAAAAATACAAAATATCATTGATTACATAGTAAAAGCCATCCTGCGTGTCCGCCGTGTACGAACATCCGGTCAGGTCGCCCACCTTCTGCAAAGCCCTCTCGCTCTGTATCTTGGCTGCATCAGCTCCATTTGTCTTTTTGCCACAGCCTGCAAGCATTGACACTGCAAAGACAAGCAAGGCTGACCGCAAGAATTTACATTTTTTCATAAATTATATGTCCCCCTTATCTTATTATACTTGCTAATGCCATTGTTCATATACTAAAATTTCAAGGATTATAAGTGTATATCTGCTCCACATACACATCCTCACCATTTACAAGCTTCTCCTTGTCAATCAATGCAACAGCCATATAGAAATCCTTGATACCCATATCTCCATCAAGATACAGATCAAGAGCATTCGATCCCATAGTAATCCCTTCAAACATATCATCTGTATAGCCAAACGCAAGCACTATATATTTTCCGCTCACACCATATACTTTTTCATCTGTGTCGGAAATATACGCTTTGACCGCAGTTGAGTCCGGAAACATTTTTTTGTGCGTTTCAAACTTATCTAAAAAATCCTGACGGTATCTTAACTTCATCTCCCCTACCACAGTTCCATCCAAATTAGTCGCCACATACACCGACTCATCATCGTCCGTGTCCCAGAAATAGAGATACTCTCCATCGGTGGCAGGTGATATCAATTCATTTCTTGTTTTATGATATATAATGCTGCTCTCACCTGATATTGGATTATACTTTACAATTTTATCCGTCTCCCCCATATCCTCGCTTGAAGTCATTATATACATGTTTCCATCATTATCCATGCACATATAATTTGCCATAGAAACATAATTCATATAACCTGCATCCGCACCCAAGATGGCCTGCCTGTCATTTCCCACATAACTGTATAACCTCTCATAACTTCCGTCGGCTGTATTATACCTTCCTATATTTGCCTGAACCTGATTTTCTGTCGTATACCATCGCTGACTACCCACCGCAACATAATATATATATTCCCCGGATGCAAATACTCCCTTTCCCTCGTTATCACCCTTAGCCATTGAGTAGTCATACGGGTAATCAAACTTGTCAAACACCTCCGGCTCAGAGCCCGATGAAAGTGATGCCCTGCGGCACTGGTATTCCACAAGATTGCCATTACTTGCAACGTCCTCACTGTACACGGCTGCATAATAATAGATATATCCATCTGCCACCGCGAGAGAAGAAGCACCCTGTAGTTTCGTTCTCACATCACCTTCCACCCCTGCCAACTTGACAATCTTTTTCTTGTTTCCAAACCCGGAATCATACTGATACAAAATACTCTCGTCATCCTCAGTTCTCTCAATCATGTATATGTATCCCAAATCGTATATAACCTTCCTGCCCTCACATACGGCAGTTAAATCATCATTATTCCACGCATGAATACAGTTGGCATAAGCGTCACAGGTCTCATCATTGTGAGCGCACTCAACCCTTGAACACATTGGAGTGTTTAGTCCGCTCTCATAATCGTAAAAATACAAAATATCATTGATTACATAGTAGAAGCCATCCTGCGTGTCCGCCGTATATGAACATCCAGTCAGGTCGCCCACCTTCTGCACAGCTCTTTCACTCTGTATCTTGGCTGCATCAGTTCCGTTTGTCTTTCTGCCACAGCCTGCAAGCATTGACACTGCAAGGACAAGCAAGGCTGACCGCAAGAATTTACACTTTCTCATAAGTTAAATATCCCCTCCATCACAATCAAATAATTAATTAAAACTTGAACTTAAAACAAAACAGTTGTGCAATGAAAACCTTTTTTATACCGTTGACATTTTTAGAGAATATTCTGACACTTTCTGTTTATAGTAAAATTATTCAAGCTATACATCTTAATTATTCTGACTTTTTGTTTTGGAGCTATTTTACAATATTTTTATAATATCTACCATGGCATAAATGTAATTTTCTAAATTTTCTGACTTTTGTGAAAATTATAGGATTTCCTATGCCTCACCATCCGAACCGGCAAGCTGCTCTCTATATATATTTAATTTGTATTTATAAAAATTCTTTGACTCATTATTACATACAAACCATGCAATCAGATAAGCATATCTGCAATTCTTTACATCCTCCTTGGTAAGCGCCCCTATCATTGCATGGTTCCACGCAGTCCCATACAAATAACTTCCCAACAGATACGCCTTTGCACATGACAATTCAAAATTTATTCCCTCATGCGCCAATCTTGATGACTCCTCATAATTTCCTGTATCTCCGATATAACTTGCAAATCTCCGCAAAGTCCCCCCAACAAAAGCGGCTTCTCTCTTGCGCTGCACAATATCTTCTGGAAAATTATTGTAAATTTTCCTTATCAAATCAACACATGCACCTACATCCGAAAGGCTCAGACAATCAATATAACTTCCGATTACTTCATGCTCCACAATAGCACAATATCTAAGTTTGTCAGCATTATTTATAATCTTTTCAAAGCGTGATTTATATCTTTCCAGTGCCTCAAAATAAGTGATTTTTTTCGCACAAAAATCAATTTTTATCCGCATCCAATCAACCATGGTTCTATTTATGTATATATCCGTGTCCAATTCGTCTTTCAACTTGGAATATACCTGCTCACAGACATCAAATTTTTCACGCAGCAAAGCATCAAGAAAATCATCCCATAATTGATGCACTTCAAAATTCTCCGATATAACCCTGTAACTGTACTGCGCTCCATCTATATCAAGCCTTTTAAACAATATATCTATTGTACTTCTACGCGGCATATTTTTTCCATTGATTATCCTGCTCACAGTTCCAACATCAAGCTCTGCCCCGGCTAACTCCTCAACAGTAATGCCGTAAACCATTCTTCTTTCATTTATAAACTTGTCCACCGGATAGAAAATACCGTTTATATAATATGGATACCACTCATAATTATGTTCATTGATGTTATACTTTGAATACAAATCATCAAGACACTCGCATAATTCGTTGTATTCCTCCTCCGTACCTCTGTGCAAATATATACATAATCTATTTCTATATATTAAAAGTTCCCTTGCAAAATATAATCTCATGGTCTGTCTAAGACTTTCAAACGCACTGTCACATATCTCAAAAAGCTTGTCTAACTTATCTTTACCAGCTGTCTCAAAATTGGTTATCCGCAAAATGCCATTCGCCGCCTTTGGATATATCTTACCTCGTATCCATCTGTTCATGTTGCTTTCCTGGCAAGCCTCTATAATTTTCATATATATGTTCTCAGCTCTTTTGATGTCCCCTAACTCAGCCGAGAGTTCCGCTATTTCACACATTATATATGCCTCATACACTGATATACACACGATGCTCTCACAAGTCTCATAATGCGGCATTGTGTATTTTATCGCGCTCTCATAAAGCTCAAGAGATTTTTTCTTCTGCCCGTCTACATATTCAAGTCTTGCCTGAACATAGTCCACAAACTGTCTGTTCAAGCGCTTTTTCATATTATATGTGTTTATATATTCCTCTAATTTTTCCCGCGCAAGTTTATAATCTCCCATTCCTATATACTCAAGAAGATGCTCCCTGTCATCAAGCTCCGCGTACTCTCTGGCGTTGATACACATGCCACTTAGCCCTTCATTAATTCCTAACCTTTGCATTATTGCACCCCTGACATGAACATTCACATCAAAATCTCCACCCTCAAATCTAGCATAGGTGGCTTCACTGCATATACCCGAATAGACCTGCGACATAGTGAAATTTCTTTTTTTACGGGCATTTTTTATCATTGCGCTTAGATAGCTGTTTTTACTTTCCATATTGGTCTAGTCCCCCTATTGTATATAATAGATATACATAATTATACATTTTTAGCCTTGCCGTTACCATGGCATAATTGTAATTATCCTCATTTATTTATTATAATAAACAAAAATACTATAAATGAACAATTATGAAAAACTTCACAGAAATAGATAATATTTGTTTGAATTTAAAATACATTTCAAGAAAAATATATCTATATAACGAATAAATTT
>JBNMKO010000129.1:0-7262 GCA_050874385.1 Eubacteriales bacterium | reverse complement strand
TCGATTAAAAATTTCATGATTATCCTCATTTCTTTGTATTTTGTCTAAGTCCTATACGCAAAGACTATCTCATTATAACCTGTGGTTAATGTATATTCAACTAAATTTTGACAAAGAAAAAAGTCCAAATCTTTTAGAATTATTAAAACATGCCCTGCATAATATGTGTTAAGCGGTGAGAGCTTAGTGTGAAATTGGTCAGGCAGGGAGGAAAAGGCATGGGAATAGACATATATTTTACGGGAAAATTAAAGCGTTCTATAGAAAAACTCACGGCGACAAGCGCGTGGAGAGGGGTTGAGGAGATAAGGCTTAGAATAAACCGCCCCGTGATGGTGCTTGAAGAGGGAAAAATGTATTATCTCACGGCGGACGGCGAACTAAAAAAGCACACACAGGATGCAATTGTGTGTCATCGCGAGGAGTTGGACAGGTGTCTGGAGCTTATGAGCGATTATTCGCTGTACGCTTTCAATGAGGAGTTAAAAAATGGATTTATCACGTTGCCCGGTGGTCATCGCGTTGGGATATGCGGACAGGCAGTGTGCGACAACGGCGATGTAAGACAGATTAAGAATATAAGTTCGATGAATTTCAGGCTTGCGGGGCAGCGGATAGGTATCGCGGCGGAGCTTACAAAGCACCTTGTAAGGAACAACAGTATTTACAGCACGCTTATTCTCTCGCCCGCGGGCTGTGGAAAGACAACCCTTTTGAGGGATATAGTCAGGTGCATATCTGACATGGGAATAACGGTGTCGGTTATAGACGAGCGCTCGGAGATTGCAGCGTGTTATAAGGGAGTGCCGCAAAACGATGTCGGGGACTGCACGGATGTTATGGACATGATACCAAAGAGCAGGGGGATAATGATGGTGCTGCGCTCCATGTCACCCAGGGTTATAGCTGTCGACGAGATTAATCAGAATGAGGACGTTGTGGCGATACGCTCGGCTCGCTCCTGTGGCGCGGCACTTTTGTGTACAATGCACTCTGACGAGAACAGTTTTGAACAGAATATAATATCTGAGGGAATATTTGAGCGTTTTGTGCAGCTAAACAATGACAGGATATGCAGGGTATACGACGCAAATCTGTGCCTTATCTATGAGGAGAAACTTAAATCGATGGAGGAGGTGGTCTAAAGAATGTTGATTTTAAAAATAATCGGAGCTATATGCATAACGGGCGCGACAACCCTCTATGCAAAAGGTCTGGTCGGGGAGCTGACATGCCGCATTGCTACGTTGAAGGCGATTAAGCAGAGTTTTTGTGTGTTGAAAGGAGAGCTGAGATATGGTGTGGAGACGCTGCCATCGGCATTTATGAACGTGGGAGAAAAATGCAGTGTAGGTCAGGAGGCGGTGCGGGATTTCTTTTGGGGCGTGGGAGGAAAGTTAAAGACGGAGAACGGCAGTGTTCTAAAGGAGACGTGGGAGCAGGAGGCAAAAAAACTTGCCACAGAAGGGCATCTTGACGGCAAAGAATGTGACAATCTTGTGCGAGTTGGCGATGGACTGGGATATCTTGACCTTACACAACAGCTTAACAATATTGAACTGTATCTTGAAGGCGTGGATGAGGACATAGCTGCCCTTTCTGAAAAATATGCGGACAACTGTAGGATGTATATGGGGCTGGGGGTGATGGCAGGGCTGTTTCTTACCATAGTTTTGATGTGAAAGGTGGGGATAGATTGGAAGTCAGCCTGGTTTTTAAAATTGCAGCGGTGGGAATATTGGTCTCTGTAATCTCCCAGATATTAAAGCACAGCGGACGTGAGGAACATGCTTTTTTGACAAGTCTTGCAGGACTTTTACTTGTATTGTTCTGGATAGTGCCGTATATCTACGAACTATTTGAGACGATAAAAGAACTTTTTTCATTGTAGAGGATATGCCTATGGATATGATAAGAGTGGCTGTTATAGGAGTGATAGGGGCACTGCTCGCGCTCAGTCTTAAAACGACAAAGGGAGAGTTTTCTACATATATAAATCTTGCGGCTTGTGTTCTTATAATGCTGTATCTCGCGGCGAGACTGTCGGGCATTGTGGGGCAGCTTGAGTCTATGGCGGATTTTGTGACCATAGATAAGGACTATATCGTGATAATGCTCAAAATGGCGGGGCTCACATATATAGCCGAGTTTTCAAGCTCACTTTGCAGAGATATGGGGTATTCGGCGCTCGCGGTGCAGATAGAAAATTTCGGAAAGCTGTCGCTTTTGTATGTGAGCTGTCCGGTGGTAGTTCGCCTTTTGAAGCTGGTGGGTGAAATGCTATGAAAAAAAGAAGAATGCGTTTTTTGGCGGCGATTGGCTGTGCGATTGTGCTTTTTCTTTCATTTCCCGTCACGGTATATGCCGTCGAGGTTGATGACTGTGACTATAGCGGAATAGAAGATACCCTGTCGGATTACGATATTGACTTTGAGGAGCTTATAAAGCTTGCCATGGAGGGGAATTTGACGCAGGCACTGCGCATGGCGGCAACATCGTGCACATACAGGCTTTTTAGTGGATTTTTTGAGCAGAGGACTTTGTTTGTGAAGCTTTTTCTGCTTGGAATAATCGGGGCTATATTTAAAAATCTTGCTGGGACATTTTTTGAGGCGGGAATTGCCGGAACGGGGAGCTATATAATCCAGCTGGCATTAATGGCGGTGATGACATCGGGAATACATTGGGCTGTTGGCGTGGCGCAGGAACTTTTGTCGGCTGTCGTGGAGTTTATGCAGGCTTTAATTCCGACATACTCTATAGTGATAACGGCTGGAAGCGGAAGCGCGGGGGCTGTTGCGTTCTATGAGCTTGCCATGTTTCTTATTCTTATAGTGGACAAGATACTTTTAAATGTGGTAATTCCCGGAACGACAATATATATGCTTATAAACATGATGAATTATATATCCAAGGACAGCATTTTCGGCAAATTGTCCGAGCTTATAAAGGAACTGCTTGAGTGGACAAACAAGGCTCTTTTCGGGGTCGTGATAGGCTTAAATGTCATAAAGGGGCTTATAAGCCCGATGCTCGACTCCTTAAAAGGAACTGCCGTCAATAAAATTGTGGGAATGATACCGGGAGCAGGTGATGCGATAGATGCCGTTGCGGGTATAGTGCTTGGTTCGGGCGCACTTATAAAAAACAGCATCGGTGTCGCGGCTATGTGTGTGATAGTCATGCTCTGCGCCATTCCCGTCATAAAACTTTTCGTGTTCGCCTATGGGTGCAAGGCGGCGGGTGCATTTTTGGAGCCGGTTGCGGATAAGAATTACACGGAATGTATAAATGGGATGCATGAGGGGGTGAAGCTTCTGATGATAAGCTCCATGAATGTGGGCATAATGTTTCTTGTGACGCTCGCTATTGTGTGCTCGTCGACCAATGCGGCATTTTTTTCAGGGGCATAGAAGATTGTGCTGCTACGATTTAACAATAGGTTGAAATGGCACATTTATTGGAAAATATGCAAGAAAGAGGTAGCGCGAGGATTAAAACGAAGAAATGAAGGTTACGGGTGCTTATAATGAATGGAATAAAAGGCTATATAGGAAACATATTTTGTATTTACATTATAATGAGTGTCCTTGAGAATGTGATTTCCAACGAAAAGTATGCGCGTTACATGAAGCTGTTCGCGGGGGTGGTGATGATAATTGTGGTCGCAGGCCCAATTCTTGGGGTGTTGAACAGGGATTCATTTTCATTTGACGGCAGCATATTTTCGGGATATGAGATATCGGATGATGTGTATGCTAGTATACTAAATGCCGAGAAAGGACGCAATGACGAGATTATAAACCTTTACTGTGACAGCGTAGCCGACAGGGTGAGAGATTATCTTGATGGAACGGATTATGAGCTTGCAAGCTGTGACGTGCGGCTTGACCTCGATGAGGACAGCGAAAGCTACGGGAAAATTGTATTGCTTGACATCACACTGGTTAAGAGTAACGGCATATATGCCGGGACAAACGCGGACTTTTATGATTATTCTGTTGTAACATTAAAAAATAATTTGGTCAACTTCTATAATATCCCTCTGGCTAATATATATATTAACATATATGATGGGCAGGATAATAAGGAGGGAATTGGAAACTGAGGTAGAAAATTGAAAATCAATAATATCTTTTCAATGCTGAAAAATCTTCAGCTTTCAAAGGATAAGCTGCTGTTAATCCTGCTTGGGGGAGTACTGCTTGTCATAATTTCGCTCCCCGTGAAGGGCAAAAATAACATGGCTGATGCCGGCGCGGTAAGTAATACGACAAGTGCTGTGCAGTATGTGGAACAAAGCGGCACGGACTACGCGGCGCAGCTTGAGGGGAGACTTGAAAAAATATTGTCGCAGGTTGAGGGAGCGGGACAGGTGAGGGTTCTTATCACATTCAAGGATTCAGGCGAGCTTATAGTAAAGAGCGATGTGACGGAGAGTGCAAAGACGGATGGCATAGCTTCGGGAGGGGAGGCACTCGGTGAGATAAAAAGGGAGGAGAAGGTGGTATTCAGTAAGGATAGCGATGGCGCGCTAAATCCATACATTACCAAAACAATATATCCACAGATAAGCGGTGTCCTTGTTCTTGCACAGGGGGCATCCGACACAGAGGTTATGGTAAAGCTTACGGAGGCTGTCAGTGCGGCACTTGGGATTGAAATAAACAAAATAAAAGTAATGAAAATGGAGGGATAAGCTTTTGAAGCGAATTTTAAAGAAAAACCAGATTATCATCACTGCGCTTGCAATCATGATAGCGGTTGCCGGCTACATAAACTATAAGGACATTGTATCTAAGCATGACAAGGGGGCACAGCAGACGAATGTGAACCTTGCACTTGGGGAAACGGACGCGCAGACGGGGGATTTACTCAGCAATGACGCGGAGCCGGATGATTTTTCTGTCACCGACCCGGGCGCTACGGTTCTCACAGGAGGAAATACGTCGGGAAATACATCCGGGAATGTGTCAAGCAGTGTTGTACATTCAGATTTTATAGTGAGCGCAAAGCTTGACAGGGAGCAGGTGCGAGCCGCAAACAAGGAGTCCTTGCTTGGAATTATAAACAACAGCGCACTTGACGACGAGAGCAAGGCGCAGGCGGTAAACAAGATGATAGAGCTCACGGATATCGCGGAGAGGGAGGCAGCGGCGGAACTTCTTTTGGAGGCGAAGGGATTTTCGGACGTGATTGTTTCAATAACTGACGGTCAGGCGGATGTTGTGGTCAATAAGGCAAGTCTTTCCGACACGGAGAGGGCACAGATTGAGGATATCATAAAGAGAAAATCGGGAGTTGGCGTTGAGAATATCACCATATCGTCGGTGTCACTCACATCCGAATTACAGTCTGACACCGACGATGTGCCGACCTCGGCGGAGACGGAGGAGTCAGAGACATACGGCGAGACACAGCCTGTTTCATGAAACATAAGGAGTGAAAAAACTGCCGCACCGCAAAGGCTGTTTCGGGGAAGTAATCAGGTTGTATATTTTCTAATTGCAAAAAAAGGAATAATTAGATATAATATATGTATATTACCGTATTGCAGGCTTCCCTGATGGAGGCAGATTGGAGGAACTATGTCAAAGAATGGTGAGAGCACATATACAATATGTGAGAATAAAGGAATTTGTAATATACAGGTTGCGGATGAGGTTGTGTGTATAGTTGCAGGTCTTGCGGCTACAGAGGTTGAGGGTGTTGAATGTCTTTCAGGTAACATCACCAACGAACTTGTGAGCAAGCTTGGAATGAAGGTGTTGTCTAAGGGCGTTACAGTGGAGATTACCGATAACACCGCAGTTGTGTATATATCTGTTATTCTCAAGTATGGCTACTCAATTCCGGAGGTCAGCGCAAAGATTCAGGAGCGTGTTGCAAGTGCGATTGAGACTATGACAGGACTTACGGTTGCAGAGGTCAATGTCAAGATTGCCGGCGTTAAGGTAGAGAATAATAAATAGAACATAAGCTGGCATGGTGGAGGTCTTGAGCGTTTCAAGACCTCCACTACGCTGAATTGAAAGGATTTTTTGAATATGAGAAGAAGTGAAATAAGAGAACATGTATTTAAGCTCCTTTTCCGCGTGGAGTTTTATGAGGCAGCAGAACTTGCAGAGCAGGACAAGCTTTATTTTGAGCCGCTTGAGATTATGCCGGAGGACGAGAAGCTCATAAGCAGCAGGACGAAGCTCATAGAGGAGAAGCTTCCTGAACTTGACAAAAAGATTGAGGAGCTTTGTGTCGGCTGGAGAAAGGAACGTATAGGAAAGGTTGAGCTTACGATACTAAGACTTGCCATATATGAGGCGTTGTATGACGAGGATGTTCCTACAGGCGTGGCAATCAATGAGGCGATAGAGCTTGCAAAGAAGTATGGCGGAGACGACTCGCCTTCATTTGTAAATGGAGTGCTTGGAAAGCTCGCAAAATAATTATAGAGGAATTAAAAAATGGCAGTCACATACGGTGCAGGGAATTTTGGCAGGAATGATTATGGCAAAGGCACATACAGCGAAGATGCCTATACTGTCAGCAAAATCAATCAGTATATAAAGAATATGTTCCAGACCGATTTTTTGCTGGGAAAGGTGAATGTGACGGGTGAGGTGTCCAACTGCAAGTATCACAGTTCCGGGCATATTTATTTTACACTCAAGGATTCCGGGAGTTCCCTTGCATGTGTTATGTTTGCCGGGGACAGGCGCGGGCTCAATTTTACACTCCGCGACGGTATGAAAGTCACAGCATCGGGAAGTATAAGTGTGTATGAGAGAGATGGAAAATACCAGCTCTACGCCAAGAGCATACGAAAGGACGGCGCGGGTGCACTCTATGAGCGGTATCTTGCACTTAAAAATGAGCTTGAGGAGATGGGCATGTTCGATGCTTCATTTAAGAGACCCATTCCAAAGTATGCCCTTGATATAGGTGTTGTGACAGCTGAGACCGGTGCGGTCATACATGATATCCAGAATGTTGCTTACAGGAGAAATCCATATGTTCAGTTGTACCTGTATCCTGTCAAGGTGCAGGGCGAGGGCGCTGCCGCGTCAATCTGCGATGGCATAAGAACTCTCGATGCAATGAAGCTAGATGTTATTATTGTCGGGCGGGGCGGCGGAAGCATAGAGGATTTGTGGGCGTTCAACGAGGAATGTGTCGCAAGAACTATTTTTGATTGTGAGACACCGGTTATTTCCGCTGTGGGGCATGAGACGGATTTTACAATAGCTGATTTTGTGTCGGACATG
>JBNMKO010000128.1:0-7320 GCA_050874385.1 Eubacteriales bacterium | reverse complement strand
CTTTAGGGGGGGGGTAGAACATATTGTTACTTTATCTGGTAAAAGAAATATGTACTATGTAGTTGTTTTCCCAAAAGAAACACAAGATATAAGGGATATGTTTACGAGGTTTGGCTACCTTGCTGATGACGTATTTTATGTTAATCATATGCCGGTTGCGGTGCATAATGATGGAACGGATAAATATGGAAATGTAGTAAAAGGTGTTGAAAAATATGGCAGGAAGGTACAGCTATATCTTGAAGGGTATGGGGCAAATGTTACTTTAGGAGAGAAAATCAGTATTGGCAGTACATTGAAAATCAATGTTGCAAGTGAATTTGAAGTCACTATAGGCGATAGATGTAAATTTCAAGAGAATTTTTCTATTGTAGCAAAGAATTTAGATGGAAATAGATATGCTGAAATAAAAATAGGTGAAAATTGTAACTTTGTTGATGGATTTATAAAATCATATAGTGGCAGAATTTATTTGGATAATAATTCGACTTATGGCAGAAATTTTTATATTGTAGCATGTTATGGCATAAGCGTCAGTATTGGAAAAGATTGTATGTTTTCACATGATATTTATATATTAGGTGGTGATGGGCATACATTGTATGATACTGAAAGGAATAAAGTTTTAAATTCCGTAGAATCTATTCCAAATGAGAAAAAGAGAGTAGTTATTGGAAACCATGTATGGGTAGGCTTGAGAACAGTTATACTTAATGGCTGCAATATAGGTGACGGCTCAATGATAGGAGCTGTTAGTGTTGTAAAGAGAAGGTGTTCAAATAATTGTATGCTTGCCGGTAATCCAGCAAAAGTTTTAAAGAAGAATATTGCATGGAGTAGAAATCCTATACCGGTTGATGATGCCGAGATGTTGGATGCAGAAAGACAATATTACAATTTGACAGCGGAAGAAGGAGAATTATATGAATGTTAATGAAGACGTGCGTGCCAATTTTTGTTATGGCTGTGGTGCATGTAAAAGTGTATGTCCTGTGAGTGCTATTCATATTAATGAAGACAGATATGGCTTTTTGAAAGCTTCAGTAGATACTGAGAAATGTATAAATTGTGGTAAATGCTTAACAGTGTGTCCAAGACTGCACAATACATTTGAGAATTCGGAGGAACCGGAGTGCTATGCAGCATGGGCTAAGGACGAAATCCGCGCTACTGCGGCATCAGGTGGAATTTTCAGTGCAATAGCAGGTGATTTCTTAGATAACGAAGACCATTATATAGTTGGTGCAGTATGGAAAGAAGATTATTATGTTCATCATATTGTTACTAACAATAAAGAGGATTTATTAAAAATACAGAACAGTAAATATGTACAGAGCAACACGGATAATACATATGAAGCTGTTGGAGAGTTATTAAAGAACGGCAAGAAAGTGTTATATTGTGGCTGTCCATGTCAGATTGCGGGATTATATGCATATCTGGGAGAGAAAAGTGACAATTTATACACAATGGATTTGATTTGTCATGGTGTGCCATCAACAAAAATTTTACAAAAATACCTGAAAGATACTTATAAGGTTGATGAAATTAAAAAACTTGATTTCAGGGATAAGTCTGTGTTTGGCTGGTCGTCAGAGATAAATATATACATGAATAACGGTGAGGAAATACATACAAGGGCAGGAAAGGACAGCTTTTATCAGGCATTTTTATCAAATTTGTCCTTAAGTCCAAATTGCGAAAACTGTCAGTTTTCAAGATTGCCAAGACAGGGAGATATAAGTGTTGGTGATTTTTGGAATATTGAAAAGTTTGATGCGACATTAAATGATAGAAAAGGAACTTCACTGGTACTTATTAACAATCAACATGGCAAAGAGTTATATGATACCTGTAAATCAATAGAACTTTCAAGAAATGTTCCGCTGTCATTTGTGAGAGAAACGTGCAATAAAGTAGTATTTGAGCCATTTAAACATCATTTTGGTTCGCAGAGATTTTTGAATAATTTTAATAGGATGGATTTTGCAAAAGCGGTATATCAGTCAAAGAATTTTAAATACGATATAGGTCTTGTTACTACCTGGTTTGCACGCAATTTTGGTGCGATTTTCACGGCTTATGCGTTATATAGATATCTGGAAAACTCAGGATACAGCGTTTTGATGATAAGGAAGCCGAAGGAGTTATGGACGGATGCATATAATGCGCCCGGAAGAAATCCTATAGCATTAAATTTTGGTGCAAGGAAATATCAGATAAGCAAGGAATATTCACTTGATACAACACCTAGTATCGACTTTCTCAATAATAGCTGTGAGACATTCATGGTTGGTTCGGATCAGTTGTGGAACCCTAAGGTTTATGCATACAAATACTATTTCTTTTTGGATTTTGTAAATGCTGAAAAAAGAAAAATTTCGTATGCTACATCTGTCGGTGCAGCATATTTTGAGGGTTCAGCTGAGGATAAGCGTTGCTGTTCATATTATTTGAACAGATTTGATTCAATATCAAACAGAGAAGATGAAGCTGTGCAGATGTGCAGAGATGAATTTGGTATATATTCGACAAGAGTAATAGATCCGGTGTTTATGTTGAATCGAGAAGAATATGACACAATGGCTGAAAGCTCTCAGGTGGACGTAAATGATAAATATATTTTTGCTTATATCCTTGACGGCAATCTGGAGAAAAAGAAAATCATTGATATGTTGAGTGAAAAGCTGGGCTTTAGGATTATATGTGCGTATGATATTGAACACCCTGAATTTTCACGTTCCGTTATGGGATATGAGGAGGCGAATATTAAAATTCCTGAAGATTGGCTGAGATATATAAAATATGCAGAGTTTGTAGTTACTGACTCATATCATGGAGGATGTTTCTCTACAATATTCCAGAAGCAGTTTATGTGTTTTATTAATCCGCTACGAGGTGAAAACAGATTTAAAGAGTTATTTGGAAGACTTGGACTTTTACACCATCTGGTGAACATGAATTCAACAGAAGCTGATGTGAACATGATAATTAACACGCCTATAGACTATCAGAATGTAAATAGTGTTATTAAGTGTGAAAGAGAGATATCTGAAAGATGGCTGAGGAATGCTCTGGTTAAACAGCTAAAACCTATGAGTGCGGAAGAATTTGTCATCAAGAAGATTAACAAGAAGCAGGAACTGAAGGATAGAAATTCATTAAGTGTATATGGTGGAATACAGCAGCTCGGGTGCGTGAAAGGTGTAACTGTACAAGGGATAATTGATAAGATGCCTAATAATTCATATATACAGCAGGTTCAGGGAAACTTTGATCCTGTAGCAGACACGCCGGTACCATTTGGAGTTTTGTCAATCAGGAAGACAAGTGACTATTTTGTAGAGGTACAGTTTGTACAAATGACATATAAGGGTATAAAACCACAGCTTTATATAGGTAATGTTGTAGATTGCAAATTAGTTGGCTGGGAGCGGTTTATTGGAGAGACGGAAATCAATTCAATGATAGAAAATCTTCAAAATCAGATTGATTCATTAAAAAGTGCAGTGCAGAATGAAGGCGGAGATGCCTTAAATAATTAAAAATCATTGAGGAGAAAAGTATAATGTACGATTATTTAGTAGTAGGTGCCGGCTTATATGGTGCAGTTTTTGCACATGAGGCAAAAAAAGCTGGATATAGTGTATTGGTTATAGACAAGCGCTCCGATGTCGGAGGAAATGTACACACCAAGCTCGTAGAGGGAATTAATGTGCATGAGTATGGAGCACATATTTTCCACACCAACGATGACAAGGTGTGGAAATACATAACACAGTTTGCAGAGTTTAACAGATACACTAATTCACCTGTTGCTAATTATAAGGGGGAACTCTATTCGTTGCCATTTAACATGTACACCTTCAACAAGATGTGGAATGTGGTTACACCTGACGAAGCGGCTGCCAAGATTGAAGAGCAGAGAAAAGAGATAAAATCCGCACCGCAAAATCTTGAGGAGCAGGCAATCTCACTTGTTGGTCGTGACATTTATGAGAAGCTTATCAAGGGCTATACCGAGAAGCAGTGGGGACGTGACTGCAAGGAACTTCCGGCATCAATAATAAACAGACTTCCGGTGAGACTCACATTTGACAATAATTATTTTAACGCAAAGTATCAGGGTATTCCTGTCGGCGGTTATACCAAGATGGTGCAGAGAATGCTTGACGGTGTTGAGGTTCGTCTTAATGAGGATTATTTTGCAAAAAAGGATGAGTATGATAAGCTCGCGGGCAAGGTCATCTACACGGGTGCGATTGATGCATACTTTAATTTCTGCCTTGGCAGTCTTGAGTACCGTTCAGTGCGGTTTGAGACGGAGGTTCTTGAAAACGCTAATTATCAGGGAAATGCAGTAGTTAATTATACTGACCGCGAGACACCTTTTACAAGAATAATTGAGCACAAATGGTTTGAGTTCGGAAAAGATGGGGCGGGCAATGATATTCCTAAGACTGTTATAAGTAAGGAGTACAGCTCGGAGTGGAAACCGGGCGATGAGCCTTACTATCCTGTCAACGATAAGAAAAACAGCGAATTATATGCTGAGTATAAAAAGCTTGCGGACAAGGAAACGAATGTAGTGTTCGGTGGTCGTCTTGGTGAGTACAAGTATTATGATATGGATGCGGTTATTGCATCGGCTCTCAGGTTGTGTGAGAAGGAGTTTGGAGTTAAATAGTGAGAAATATATCACTGGCATTAAATATATGCACTTATAACAGGCGCAATTATATTGAAAAAAATATTCATAAGCTTTTATCTTCCGATTTTTTTGTGAATAAAAATTCGGTATATTACGGAAAAATGCAAATTTTTGTAATAGACAACGGCTCTGAACTTCCTATGTCCGATAATGTGGGAGTACATATTTTTCACAACAAGAATACAGGCGGTTCGGGTGGTTTTCAAAGGGGAATAGAGGAGATAAGAAAGTATCCGTGTGAGTTTTCGCATGTGATATTTATGGACGATGATGTGGAATTTGAACCGGAAACTTTTTATATTCTGTTCGATTTTTTGGCTTCTGTTGATGAACAGTATATTGAAAATCCGGTGGCGGGCAGAATGATGTGTCTTGATAAGCCCAACATTCAGTACACAGCGGCGGAGGTATGGAACGGCGGAAATATAGAGCACATAGAGTTTATGAGAAATATTGCTGACGGAACTTATAAGCCAAGAAAGGCTGTGTATAACTCCGGTGCGGAGTATGGCGGATGGTGGTTTTGCTGTTTTCCGATGGCATTTGTGAGCAAGAATGATGTCCTTCCGTTTTTCATACATTGTGATGATGTGGAATATGGTCTTAGGTGTGGAAAGTCTCCGATAATAATTGAGGGTGTACAGGTCTGGCATGAAACTTATGATAAGAGAATGACACCGCTTATGAATTATTATGACACGCGCAACACTTTATTTGTCAATGAGCTGCATAACAGGGGTGGCGAGCCAAAAAAGGTGCTTTCCGATTGGAAGGACAAGATAACAAAGTTACATGTAAAAGGAGATTTTTTGTCCGAATACTATGTTATAAGAGGACTGTGGGATTATATGAATGGCATTGAATGGTTAAAGAAACTTGATGCCGAACACCTTCACAGAAGGCTTGGAAAGGCTAAAAAATCTAAGCTGCGTAATGCGGTTTTTTGGAGGATGGCTGAGTGGAGATTTAGGAATAAATATTTTTGATTGAGTGGGGAATTATTTATGAATTTATATAATGACAAAGAATTATTTGAGAAAAGCATGTAATACAGATATCATGCAAATATACTATATTTGCCAGGAAAGGAGGGGGGCAAATGTACCCTAACAGAATACATGAATTGAGGATTGAAAAGGGTATGACACAGATTAAGTTATCCGAAAGTTTAGGGGTTACTCAGGAGACCATAAGTGCTTATGAGACGGGAAAAAATCTTCCGAGTGCTGCAAATCTTCTTAAACTCAGCAAAATTTTTTCGGCAAGCATTGACTATATTCTTATGCAAAGTCCTGTTAGAACAGCTATAGATACAAGCATTATGGTAAATGACGAGCGCAGGCTTCTCACATATTATCGTATGCTTGGGACAGTACATAAGGAGAAGGCACTGTCCTACCTCCAAGGTCTATGTGACAACAGTAGCGATATTAAAAAATCTTGTATTTGAATTTGTAATAATATAGATAATTGTGAAATTTTGCACAAAATCTGATATGAGTAATTGAATTTTCACAAACTTCACAAACACCCAAGAATTATACTTTAAGAGGAGTTGGCGTTATGCGGCACAAAATATACAATTTCCTTGTAAACAGAAAAGAGGGAATAAAGCAGAGATATCACAATGCACATGATAAGTCTGTAGGAATTGCAAAAATATTTTCATGGTTCTATCTGCTGTGGCTTAATTTTGCTTACTATATTCTTCAATTTAAGTTTCTTGGGCGTGTGGCAGAGCTTGGAATATATGAGGAAAAGCGGCTCAACTGTACTGACAGCGAGTCACATACATATTTGCAGCAGAATAAGTCATTGAATGTTGACAGATTTGTGGAGTGTTTGTCTGGTTATGATGTGATTTCTTTTGACGTGTTTGACACGCTTATTTTTCGTCCTTTTTCACAGCCGACGGATGTATTTTATCTGCTTGGCGATGAGCTTGAAATTATGGATTTCAAAAATATCCGCATGAAAGCTGAGTATGATGCGAGGATGAAGCGATACGAAGCGCATGGCGATATGGAGATTGGCATTGCGGATATATGGGAAAATATCGAGGCTGAAGTTGGAATTTCCGCGAAAAAAGGCTGTGAGCTTGAGGTTGGGATGGAGCAAAAATTATGCTATGCAAATCCTTTTATGCTTGAGGTGTGGAAACGTCTTATTGATGCGGGAAAGAGAATTATTGTTGTGTCCGACATGTATCTGCCGGAAAGGGTTATAAAAAATATCCTTGATGGTGCCGGCTTTTTCGGTGCGGAGCAGATTTTTGTGTCATGCGAGTATCACAAGAGCAAGGCGGATGGGACTTTATTTTGCAAGGTTTTGGACAGTTTTTATGGAAAAAATATTTCGATGGTTCATGTGGGGGACAATCCTCACAGTGATGTGAAGATGGCACAGAGCTATGGGATTGCAACTATGCCGTATCCTAACGTCAATAAAAATATGCAGTTATACAGGGCGTTTGACATGTCGTGCATGGTTGGAAGTGTGTACAGGGCTATCGTGGGAAATTATTTATATTCCGGCGTGAAATCCTATTCGATGGAGTATGAGTATGGCTTCATATATGGTGGTCTTTTTGTTGTTGGTTATTGCAATTT
>JBNMKO010000127.1:0-7523 GCA_050874385.1 Eubacteriales bacterium | reverse complement strand
GTGCGCAGTATTGTTGTTCACAGTATTTTCTTGTGCATTGTTATTTGCATCATTGTTGTTTACATTTTTCTTCTGTGCGGTATTCCTCGCGATGTTCATTTCCCTCGGTGCATCCACCAACAAATGAATGTTGTTCGCTGACCCTCCGGAAAATACTACCCGGATATCCTCTCCGATATCTATGAAGTCGCCGGGATGAAGTGTGAGTTTCAGCATGGGAACCTCCTTGGTCGGAATGTGATTATGCAACAATTTCTACAAAATGTTGCATCTATCTTATGCGATATCTAAATCATGGATAAATAATAGGAAATTTTATTGCTGATTTTTGTTATGAATACATGAGTTGATTAGAGTGAAAAGCCGCGTAAATCAAGGCATTACAGCACTTTTTAGTGTACCTATATACACCTTTTTCATTCAAATATTTGCTGTTAAACATAGCATATAGTGACAAATCCACTCTACTCAAAATTCACCTTACAATTTTTAAAAAAATTTAAAAGATGGGGTTAAGTATTAACAGAAACGTCCGAAATATAGTGTGTAAATAAAAAATGCAACATTTTGTAGAAAATGTTGCATTTTTTTGTGCGCAAAAAAAGTCGATGAGCCCTTTATTTTAAAGGAAATCATCGGCTTTTATGTCACATCAAATTAACAAGCTTGCACAAAAAAGAAATCAATGCTACACTTAAAAACAAACATAAAAGGAGTATTAAAAGATGCTACGCGAATGTGATATTAAAGATATTTCAGACGGAAAATTATACACGCTAAATGACATGGTGCGCGCGGACTGTCAGGACTGCGCAGGCTGCTCTGCGTGCTGCCGCGGCATGGGTAACTCTATTGTGCTAACGCCTTACGATGTGTGTCTGCTCACAAACAATCTTGGCTGCGGCTTTGACAGGCTTATCGCTGACAGGGTTGAGCTCAGTGTGATTGACGGGCTTATTCTTCCGAGCCTAAAGATGGCCGGCGATATGGAGCAGTGTTCATTTCTTGACGAGAACGGCAGATGCAGCATACACTCATTCCGCCCGGGTATATGCCGTCTTTTCCCGCTTGGGCGTATTTATGACGAGAACGGTTTTAAATATTTTTTGCAGACAAACGAGTGCCTCAACACCCACCGCTCCAAGATAAAAGTTGAAAAATGGCTCGACACACCCGAAATAGAGAAAAACGAGCGTTTTATCTGGGAATGGCATGAGCTTTTAAAAAGGCTCAGGGACGAGACAAAGGCTGACCCGGATTATGAGTCAGCCAAGAAGCGCAACATGTTGTTGCTACAATTATTTTATTTTACGCCATACACCATTGATGACTTTTACACGCAGATTGCGGAGCGCATGAAGCTCATCTAAAACTTACATTCACAAACGATGATTTTATCACATACATTTGTCTATATTGGGATTAGATTGTCATTAATTTTTTCAAATCTTCTCCATAAAATACAGTCGCGACGCAAAATCCGGAAAATGCCTTACTTCCTCGGAAAAGCCCGTCGCGGCAAATGCCTGCTTCAGCCAAACGCCGCCCTCCATAAGAAGTGCGCCGCCAAGCTCATACTTTTCAGTCTCTCCCGGCATGGTGACAAACTTTGCTACCATGCCGTGCAAAAGTGAGCCCTGCCGTATATGGATAGGTGCCGCGGTGTTTATGAGGTCGCCGAACTCTTTGACATTGTGCTTTAGCGGTCTGTTATAAAAATGGTACATGGCATCGGCATCAAGCCCAGCCGCATAGTAGACCTCATTCTGGGTGTTTGCATGGACAAGCTCCTGCATCACAAGCCCGACTGCCCTGCTGCCGTCTGCCTCCGCCACCGTCCACTGGTGAATGTTTCCGGTGCGCTGCCTGTAAAATGTGCCAAACTGCATCGTATGTCTCCACTGCTTATAAATGCTTATCTGAGTCTTTATCTCATTTAGCTCCTCACGCTTCATATCCACAAGATTGCACTCATAACCGCAGACGCCAAATGCTGCCACATTAAATCGTGTGCTAAGCGGTGTTACTCTTAGAGTCTGGTGGTTAGGACATGCCGACACATGCGCCGACACAACTGACATAGGGTAGCCGTAGCTTAGCCCCTCCTGTATATAGGTTCTGCTGACCGCATCGGTGTTGTCACTCGCCCATATCTGCGGAAAATAGCAGAGTATTCCAAGGTCAAAACGGTTTCCGCCCGCCGCACAGCCCTCAAAGAGTATGTCAGGGAAACGCTCCACAAGCGTCCGCATAATCCTTCCGAGTGCCACCACATAGCGGTGTGCCATCTCGCCCTGAGGTCTGCCCTGTGCATTAAGATACTTTGAATAGTAATCGGAAAAAATCCTGTTCATGTCCCATTTTACATAGGCGATATTTGCCGATGAAAATACATTCGTCATGCTCTCAACAATGTACTCGGACACCTCCGGGTTACACAGGTCAAGAACCCTCTGGTTGCGGCCCTCTGAGTGTGCACGGCCCGGAATATCCATCGCCCAGTCGGGATGCTCTTTGTACAGCTCACTGTTTACATTAATCATCTCAGGTTCAACCCATATTCCAAACGACATTCCAAGACCGTTTATCTTGTCGCAGATGCCCTTTAATCCGCCCGGAAGCTTCTTTTTGTTCACATACCAGTCACCTAGAGACTGACTGTCATCATTCCTGTTCCCAAACCAGCCGTCATCCATGACAAAAAGCTCAATTCCCACATCGCGCCCTGCCTTTGCAAGCTCATAGAGCTTCCTCTCACTTATGTCAAAATAAGCCGCCTCCCAGCTGTTTAACAGCACAGGACGCTCCTTATACTGCCACTTTCCGCGCACAATATGTTTTCTCACAAAGGCATGCATATTGTGGCTCATCGCATTAAAGCCCCTGTCCGAATATGTCATAACCGCCTCAGGTGCTTCAAAATCACAACCCGGCTCCAAAATATATGAAAATGACTGCGGATTTATGCCCGTGACTATTCTAGTCGTATCGCACATTCCCACCTCAACGGCTTCATAGTGATTTCCGCTGTAGATAAGGTTAAGCCCGATACATGAGCCATTCTCCTGTGTGGTGTCATTTTTAGAAACCATGACAAACGGATTTGCCCTGCTGGAAGATGTTCCCGTGTATGATGAATTTACAAGCTTTCCGGCAGTGACAAGCGTGTCGTGCCTGTCCATTTCGCGCGCCCATGCCCCATTAAATGTAGTAAATACATAGCCCGTACCATCAATATCCATGAGCATGCTCATAATACGCCTGATATTTACGCTGTCCTTACTGTCATTTACAAGGCGGCAGCTTCTTCCTATCACATCACAGTTCTCATACACATAGTAATATAACTCAAGTGTAAGACCATAATTTTTGTCCTTCAAAATTATCTTTAGCTGTGAAACCTCGTCCTCACTGCCGTATGAGCATGGCAAGGTCGCAAGCTCGTCCCTGCCCTTTTTTATCTCATAGCTTTCATACAAAAAATCCGATGTAAAAGAGCCGTCAGCGTGGACAATCTCGACAAGCGGTTCCCTTATATCCCCTTTTCCGTATGAGGACATCTCAAGCCTTGCCGCCTCAAGCGAAAAGGAAGGATTGTCATTTGAGTAGCTTATGGTATTTCCGACGGGCATCGTCTGTTTGCGCGACAGCGCAACCGCACCACCGCCGATATTTATCTTTTTTCCATAATACAGATGCTCAAGGTGCCCTGTAGAGAGCACCCTGAAGGCATAAGTCGTGTTCATCGTGTCAAGCGTGAACACACCCTTGTTTTCTGATATCATATATTATCCTTTCTTGTTAGCTGCAAGCTCCTTTGAAATCTGTGCAAGCTTCTCATCGGTGAGCATATAATTCTTTACAAATATGATGAGCGCCGCGCAGAGCCCAAATATCGGTATCATCGCCATAGTGGTGCGGAGAACCATTCTTGAGCCATCCGAAAGCGCCGCCGATGCCGCTGCCTCCGTCGTGTCCTTGCTGATTTTTCCAACAGAGATGCATATGCTCGCCGCAAGGATTGCAACACCGCTCGCAAGCTTTACAACGAAAGTCTGCATTGAGAATATAATGCTCTCGTCCCTTCTCTTGTTTTTAAGCTCGCCATAGTCAACTGTGTTCGCAAGAAACACTGTGGTGAGCACCGTCAGCATACCAAACGCGGCAAAGATAAAAAATCCCGGTACAAGCAGCACATAAACACTCGACACGCCAAGGCACATCATAACAAAAAGCACAAGATAGCCCGTTATCGCCATTGCGAAGCTGACATAGAAAACCTTTATGGAACTCATAAATTTTCTTAAAAGTGGATAAAACAGCATCATCGAGATAATCTGCACTGCTCCGCCCACCGTGTTGAAAAGCACATAATTTGCGTTCCAGTTTGCACCGCCTATATCATACTTGAAAAAGTAGATAAGAAGGTTGGATGTAATGTATAGTGAGCAGTTGATTAGCACTATCGTCGCAACAACGGTAACTGCCTGGTCATTTGAAAATAATGCCTTAAACATCTGCCCTACTGTCGGCGACTGCATATTTACCGTTGATTTTTCCTTGATACAGATACATGTCACGGTTATAAACACGACAAACAATATGGCGATTATCAGTGCAAACCACTTAAAACCGCTTCTCTCTATAAGCCTTCCCGCCTCAATTCCGGCAAGTCTTGCGCTGTCGGTGGCACCCTCGGCATTTCCCGCCGCCACAAGTGCCGCGTTGTCCGCATTTCCAAGGCTGCCGAGCTTAGGAACACATATCATCGTTATAACCGTGATTATCGCGGAACCGACACCCGCACATGAACGTGCAAGCGTGGAGAGATTTTCCCTCTCCTTTCCGCCCTCGGTGAATGCCGGTATCATTGACCAGAACGGTATGTCCATCATCGTGTAGGTTATGCCCCATGTTATGTAAAGCACCGCCGCGTAAGCCACAAGCCCGCCTCCCGTGAGCGATTTTGGCACTGCAAACATGAAAAACAGCACTATGGCATTTAAAATTGTGCCAATCAACAGCCATGGTCTGAATTTCCCCCACTTTGTCTGTGTCTTTGCGACGACAACTCCCATAATCGGGTCGTTGAATGCGTCAAAAATTCTCGCCGCCATGAGTATCACACCCATGACCCATGAACTCACACCCAATAAATCCTGATAATAGTACAAGATATAGCTCGCCGAGAGCATGTAAACCATGTCCTTTCCTACAGCTCCAAGCCCGTAGGACGCTTTTTCCTTCGCTGAAAGCTTCATAAGACCCTCCCTAATTCTTCTTGCTCATGGCAAGTTCCACAACCTTGTATGCTCCGTCGTATATTCCCATCTGCTTATTTTTCACTATGTTATCGCACATATCCTGCAAAAGGTGTTCATCGCTCATAAACAGTTCAACCATCTGGATGGTGTGGGCTATGTCACAGCATTCAAGTGTTCCGTCGCCGATTTCGGCAGAGTGGATTGCTCCCCAGCGCTCATGTCCGCCAACTCTCTTTATAAATAGCTTTGGAACAGGGTAAAAGGCAAGCTCACTTGGCTTGGTCACGAGAACATCGCAGCTTCTTAACAGAAGATTGGTACAGTAGACAGCCTCAAATATGTTGGAATGATAAAATCCGTGTATTCCCCTGACCTCGCCGCTTATAGCATCAGCGGCGAATTTCTTTGTCTCGTCCCAGTCGTCAAAATGCTCATGTGCTATATGTCCAAGCTGAGGGATTTCATTTTTTAACTCTTCCCACACATTCTTGTAATCACCGACATTCACATACAGGGCTGCTTTTTTCTGACGTATTGCCGGAAGAAGTTTTTTAATTATGGCAGCAAATATTTCACGCTGCGCTCCCGCACCGCCTATGGTGAGCAGAAAGCGCATCGGCTCGCCATTCTTCTTTCTGGCAATCCTAGCCTCACAGTCATTCTCAATATTTGACACAAGCTCATGGTCGATATAGTGACCCGTGTACACAAGGCTGTCGGACGGCATAGGGTTTAAAACCTTTTTACCGTCCATGCCATTGAGTATTCTGTAGCCCATATACGAGTTGTGCGTCTGAATTGTGTGTATGCTCCCCTCCGAGAGGTGAAGCGCCATAGGCCAGTTGTCCGGAATGGCATTTACAACATGCTCCATCCCGGCATGAACCGCCGCCTGTGCGGGCCATACATGCGTGCCCACAACCGGGATATCCTTTGGAATTTTTCTGTAAACAGGTGCCATAAGCTCCGCATTTTTCTGGTCACAGGCGTTGTATGACAGCTTTCTGAAACCCTCATAGTTCATCGGCTCCCACACAAGTTTATTGAAAAGTCTGCTCTTTTGTGAAATCCTTGAGCCAAGCGAGTACAAATCATTCTGCGCGCTTATGACCTTCGTGCATGTTGTGTCAGGAAACGAGTTTAAATCCATCCAGTACGGTGTGTAGCCCATGCTGTGCGCCGCCGACGCAATCGCCATGGATATGCGGTAGTGTCCAAAACCCATTCTGATATTTCCCACAATCAGCCCCTTTTCATGGTCAAACTGCGGTGCCGCCTTCTTGCTTTCCGCCGCACATTTTTTTGGTCTTGCCACAACGATATCCTTCACACCAAGAATATCTCCGATATGTCTGTTGTCCCTGATTGCCAGCTCATAATCAACCTTCGAGTCGTCGCCAAATCTCCTCACATAACCATTCTTTTGGCGGACTGCCTTTTTGTAAGTTCCCTTGCTCATCTTGTTGCCAAAAATAACTTTTGATTTGTCCATGATAATCCTCCTTCTTTTAATATACTTAATTGTGCTTAAACATAGACAAATGTGCTTAACTCACATTTTCTAACCAATATATTTTATTGTACTTCCAAAGCAGTTTACATTTTGCAGCATTCACCTTCTTACAGTGCTTTGTAGGACTTTGAAAGTTCAGTGCTTTTAACTGTGGATATAAAGCAGTAACATATCCTCTGTGGGTTTCACCATTTTTATATGTGTACTCAACCAAATCCCTGTGCTTAATTCCCAACACATTATCGGTTGTAGCCTTGCTCTGTCTACGCATTGGTTTTATAATCCAATCTTTTACTTTATCCGTATCAGGTTTCAAATCTGTTATACATACAGCATCATTGGAATGTGATTTTTCCATATTCCAGTCAATGCGCTTATTTGCTGTATCTCCACCATTTGTAAGATTTAATGTTCCTAAAAGCGATAACTGTTCTCTAAGCCACATCTTGCCTATCATCACATGCTGGGCATAATTGAGGTTTTTATTATCAGAACTATCTAAAATGGAAAAATATCTGTCCATAAATAATTCTTCTTTTCCCTCGGTTTTCTGGTGGCACTTTTCACACAATGTAATTAAATTTCCGAGCGTATCAGAACCGTTTAATCTTCTCGGCTTAATGTGGTGTACTTCAAGTACACAGTTATATTTCCCACATTCCATACATTTACATCCATCGCGGAAAATAACCGCTTTGCGGATATTTTCATCTAATCTGTTTGATTTCTGATACTGCCAGCTATAT
>JBNMKO010000126.1:0-7540 GCA_050874385.1 Eubacteriales bacterium | reverse complement strand
GTGTAAGTATGTACCCGTTTTCACTCCAAGGACAGTCTGTGCGGAACTTTTCATCGTTATAAATCATCTCTCCAACCGTCCTGTAATGCTTATCCTGCATAAGCTCTCTGTTAGCACTTATACTCTTTTTAACTTCTCCTGTATCAGAATCGGCTCCGTCCGCCGCCTTACTCGTCGACTTAAATCCTCTGTGCTTTGCAATATGCAGCAAAACCTGTGCCAGCTCGTCATTGGTAAGCTTTCTGTCAAGACCTTCATATCTTAACCTATACACATCCGGCAGCCCTGCCCTCTTGTAGCGCGCCTCAAACTCTTTGATATTGATAAGTCCCTCAGCCTCAAAAAGCTTCTTGATGCGCTCCAACCTGTGTCCACGCCTTCTGAGCCTTCTTCTTGCTGAACGAGCCTCACGCCTTGGCTGTGCAAGTGATGCCCCCGTCTTAGGCTGCTCCGCCGTATCAAAAATTCTCACTCCCAAATCAATAATCCTAAACGGCTCGTCATGGGTATTGTTCTCAAGCACAGCCCAACCAACCGACGCGATACCTATATCAAGCCCTATTCTGTAATTCAAGTCTGTCGGCTTAGGTACCTCTTTTTTTCTGTTTAACTGCTTCATTTCATCCATAAGTATTCCTTTCTTCCAAAACCTTATTTAGCAAACAAATATTCTTTCATATACCATTAAAAAAGATACTGTTACCCAAGCGATATATAACATCTGGTATATTTTTAATAAGGGATTGGATATAATTATTTGGTTCGCTTTAATAATTATTCTTGTTCACCATCTCCATAAACAGTATGAACTTTCACGCTTTGAAATATTTGCCAATCACCAGTAGGTTTATTTGCAATATACCGGCGTAAAATAGATAATCCCACCTAAAGTATTCACTTTAGATGGGATTAGAGCTTTGAGGTACACCGCCAAAGGCGGCAACCTTATTGTTGTAACCGTTTATCGCTTGGTATGATATAACGTGCTTTTATTATATCCCATATATTTAAAAAAGTAAAGACTTATTTTGTAAATTTGTCTATTTTTTTATAAATAAACCTTTTATATATTTTTCGTAACTGTTCAGAAATCACCTTCTCATAACCACTACTTTACTATTCTCCCTAACAAAAGACTGCATTTTTTATGACCAAAACACCCTCTTTTTCTCCTCATATTGAGTTATCAACATCTTTTAAAATTTCATCCTCTTCCCTTGGCGCGAACCGGTCATAAAGAGCCATAAGATTGGCAGTCTTTTCATCATAAAATCTGTCCTCTGAATCCGGCTTGCGGACAATAAGTCTCTCATAAAGCTCCTCGACACCTCCACGCACATAATCGTTGAAAGTTCCCATAAGCCTATCGTACTCCTCCTTTGTCTGCGCACCCTTAAATGCCTCGCGCACCCTGTCCTCGTCCGTCGCACCGGAAGCTGGGTCAAGCATCACCATCATCTGCATTATAAAATCCAAATCTTCCTTTGCATTTATCATCTGCTCAGGAAAAATGCTCTTAGTCTCCACAGGCGAGTAATCCTCAGGAGCCTTTCTGTCAATCCTTATACCTATTATGGCAGCGAAAATATATACATCTATCACTCTCTTGAAATAAGTGTGCTCATAGTCATTCGCCACGCACAGCTCGCTCACCATCTTCGAATGTTTTCCTTTAAACTCAAACTGTTTCTTAAAAAATTCAAAATCCGCCACTATGCTCTGTCCACCTTTCTTATTGATGCGAAGCTCTCATCAGGCTTCTTGTCAATCGAGTACTCTGCACCGACATATTTATCAAGTCCCGTGTACGCCCAGTCCTTTCTAAGCATGAAAACAATCACCTGCTCCGATACCTGTGGAAGCACATTTGCCACAAGTGAAATATTCTCCTCGCCAAGCTTTGAAAATGGTCCGTCAAGCACAATGGGAAGTGTGTCATTTCCGTCGTTTTCTACATCCGCTGTGTCTGTATTCTGCTCAAGTTTCTTGCGGCGGCTGTAGTCCATTATTGTGACAATGAAGGCAAAATTTCTGGCAACTTTCTCACCCTCGGACAGATTTTTCTCCTCCTTGTAGCCTATGTCATTCTTATAACACATCTGTATTTCATAGTTTTCCGAAAGCTGTATTTTCTTGTCCTTTGCGTTAAACATCTTTGAAAAATTAGTCTGTATCTCATTGTTAAACTCATAAAAAATTTTCTTCTCACGCTCGGAAAAATCCGCGCTGATTTTGTCGTACACAGCTTGTGCAAGCTCAATTTTTCTGCGCCACTTTTCATTCTCAGCGTTCTTAATTTCCTGATTTTTCATCTGAATTTCAATGCTTTTAATTCTGCTCTGGTTTGAGGATATTGTGCTCTTTAACTCACCCTTTTTCTGTGCTGCACTGTTCGCCTCATTTTTATAGCGTCTGAGTTGAGCCCTCTTTTCAGCAAAATTAATATCCTGGCTCATTTTTTGCTCAATCTTCTGGAGCTGAATACAACTTTCCTCATACTCCCTTGCGCTGTCATCGACTTTCGCCGCATCCTCCGAAAAATCATCTTCAACCCTGTTCCAGCGGTTGGCAGTCTTCTCAAATTCTCCGAGAAGCGAACCCATGTCTGCTGGTGGAAGGTAGTTTCTCTGTTCAAGCAGACACTCCAACGCATAGGAGTCCTTAGTTATCGGAGTTCCACATATACACCTCCCGCTCCTTATTATAAAATCAATGCTCGCCTGCCTCATATGCGGTATGTCGCGCCTCTCGCCGGCTATAGACTTTACTAACTTTAATGAAGCCTCAATAAGCGGTTTTGCAAACACTCTGTACGCATTTGAATTATATTCAAGCACAAACGTCTTATAATTTGCCTGATATGTGCCACTCTGCGACTTAATCACATTCTTGCACTGTGTGTACGCCTGCTGAAGCTGCTCTGTATCCTTATTCGCCTCAAGGTACAGTTCTATCTCCTCACATTTTTTGTTGCAACGGCTGATTGTCGCATCCAAGCTCTCTATCTGACTTTTGCATCTCTCAATATCATGCTCGAGCCTTGTCTTGTCCTTTTCGTAATCGTCATATACATTTCCCCTGCCCTGAATATTTCTCTTAAACTTCTTAATCACAGAATTGTCTCCCATATCTTTAAGATGCTGCATCGCTGATTTGTACGCGGACAATCCCGTTAAAATATGCACCGACTCCTTGATATTTTCGCGCACTCCGTTGAGTGCAAAATCGCCCCAGCGCTCGCCGTCAAAAAGGAAATAATGTGAAAGATTTTTTGGAAAAAGCTCATTTATAAATTCATCTATCTTGACATGATTTACACCCGGCTCGACCTCGCGCCTTATGTCAGGGCTGTCAACATCGGCGATAAACATTTTCAGCGTCTTATATGACTCCTTTGCAAGAAATTTCGGATACACTCTCATGTACTCAATCTCCCTGTGAATGGTATACAAATGCTCATTGTCCGTCGCGGTTATCTCCACGAACACCGTCGCTGTCTTATTCGCATCGAGCTTTGCAAGGACATCATTGTTAAGGAGCTGGTAATCGCTCTCCTTCTTGCCTCGCTCGGTCATAATCGCCCCATACAGACACCAGCGAAAAGCCTGTGCTATAGTTGTCTTGCCTACAGTGTTATCCCCCAATACCACCGTGACATTGTGCTCATCGTCACAGCTGAAATTAATCTCGTTCACACCCTTGTAACGCATAAAATTCTTCATTTTAAGTGTCTTAAATTTCATTCGTACCTTCTCCTCCCAACTATTTGCTTAATTTTAGATTTTCACTGACAATCTTCCCTATCTCCTCTGCCATCTTCTGGTCGGTAAGAGCTTTGCTTCTAAGGTTCTTGCGCTCAAGATGCAAAATCTCAAACATAACGTATTTGACAAGTTTTTCATCGACATTGCCCATTTTTTATACCTCTTTTCCTGCTATTCTATATTCCAATGTGAAATAACATCTTCATATATTTTTTGAGTCCTGTTATGTATATCTGTCTCAGTCCACTCTGTTTTTCCGTTATCGTACACATCTATTATCTCTTTTGTAGTTTTTAATTGCGTTTTATCCTTATATCCCTCCAACTTTCTTTTGCCCTTTATTTCACCTTCCACTTTTACCCTAAACTCTCTATTCTTTATATGCTTATTTAATCCCTGACTCAGCAAAAGCATATTTCCTATGCTGTTAATCGCAGCATTTCTTTCGTCGGGCGATGCACTTCCCTTCGTCAAAGCCCAATATTCTTCCCAGTGCTTTGGCATAATATGTTCCAACTCAAAATTATAGGAAAATGAATTTATATCATCCTTTTCATCCCATTTTTCAAGTTCAAGACAAAATAACAGCATCTTTGCGACATCCGTTTTAGGGTGTTCAAGCTCCTCTCTTATCCTGTCATTCTCATCATTAATAAGCTGCAATTTATTTGATTTTGCATCCGAATAGAGAACAGAAAAATCTTTTCTTATAACGTCCAGACATTTTTTTGAATACTGTGAGGTGCTTGAACCTGTAATTTTATGACGGACAATATATGTCTCAAGACAATGTGCACCTATCGTACATTTGCTGTTGTTTAAATCACTTTTCACATCTTTTTTCTCCAAATCGCAATAAATAACACTTTCCGAAAGCAGTTTTAACACGACAGGATAAAACATTTGAATTTTAAATTTATCCATAATCAATAAAAGCCTTTTAAGGTTATCATTTTTGCTGAATGTCTCATTCTCCAAATTCTGCGAAAAATTATAAATATATTTTTTATATATAATGGCAAATTCCGCTATTTTTTTGATGACATTAAATATCTCATCATATCCATATTCACTTGTATTTTTCTCATATACTTTCTCAAGAGAACAATTAATGCCCTTTTCCAGCAAAATATCATCCGCCCACAAATTACATGCCACGCAATACAATAAAAAATCTATATGTGACCTCTCAGTATTTCCAAATTGGCGGCTGGTGTACCAGAAATCATCTTCCCAGAAAATATTGTCCCAATAAATATCACAATTTTTTTCAACAATTTGATTATTTTCTGTGTGAGACATCAATTTTTTAAATATATTATTTTTTATAATATCCGATGTCGTAAGCTTCTGTCCCGCCCTGTTAATCGAGTCAAATATTATCTGTTCGTTAATGTCCTTATCATCCAAAGTAATTAAGACAAACACTTTTTCATCGTTGTAAAGATTGTTCATAATGAGCTCTAAATCCTTCTGAGATTTAGTTTTCATAATCTCCCTATAATACAAATAACACCTAAGTATCGCACTTCCTGCATGTTTATCCGGATTTACCCGACCAGTATCAATATTTATTTCCTCGTCATTGAAAATACCGGTTTTGATAATATATTCAAAATCTTTTCTGTCCGCCCTTGAGTGCTCAATTATAATCTCATATTCATCTAACGGCGCGGACGCATATGGTTTAAAAAGCAAATCACAATCGACAAGACTTCTAAATCTTTTCTCCCTGTCCTGCTTATTTGCGGAGTCATATATCGCCTTTGTCAAAATGGCTATGGTTGTAAGTCTTTGCTGACCATCAACAATATATGCCCGCCCAAATCTTTCACTTTTATCTTTTCCTGCTCTTTTTATTATTATTGAACCCCAGAACGGTCTTTCCTCGTCAAAATTTTCTACCGCCTGCAGCATTTCTTCCCAATTTTCTTCCTCCCAGACATATCTTCTCTGAAAAAAAGGTACTTCAAGTCTATGCGGCTCTGTCTCCACAACATCTTTTATTGATGCTTCCTTCGCAGTCATACATTTTCCTCCTAAATATCCCTAAGCGCCCCCACAAGCGCATCTATATCCTCCGTAGTTGTGAACATGCTTATGCTCGCTCTGACAACGCCAAGGTACTCTCTGTCGTCCAGAAATTCGTGCACGAGCGGCGCGCAGTGGTAGCCCGTGCGCACTGCGATATTGTAGTCCGCATCCAAAATCATTCCGACATCGGAGGACTTGTAACCTTTTACATTTAGTGCCACAATTCCCACATGTCTGTCAGCGGGCGGAAGATACAGCCTTACGTTTTGCAGCTTTTTAAGCTTATCAACCATGTAATTTGTCAGATTTATTTCTTTTTCCAAGCGTCTTTTAATCTTCGCACCGTCCACGCCTTTTACCGCGGCGAGAAGCCCTGCTGCCGCGACCACATTAGGGCTTGCTGGCTCGTAGCGGGCTGTTCCGGCTTCGGGCATGTGTACATTTAGAGAGTCGCTCCCCGTTCCGCCCGCGATAAAAGTGTCAAGTTTCCTGCCATTTCTTATAAAAAAGCCACCGATGCCAAAAGGCCCATAAGGTGTCTTGTGCCCGGCAAACACATAGAAATCAACCTCTGTCCGCGCCATATCAAAGGGCACAAGCCCGAGAGCCTGAGAGCCGTCCACCGTGATGACCGCGCCGTATTCCTTCACCGCCGCCGTAATCTCCTCTATCGGCAATATGTATCCAGTAACATTGCTCACATGTGTCATAAAAACATAAGATGGTGCATGTATGCTGAACTCGTATTTAAGCCTGTCTATATCAATACTCCCGTCAGCTTTAAGCGGCATAATTATAATATGATTTTTGATACTATTTTCACGCATACGCTCACTTATAATTGGATATGTATCACCGCTTTGATGCCAGTTTAAATGCTGTGCCATACCAGATATACTGCTCTCTTCATTACCAGCCAAATTTTGTCCATCTTTAAATATCCTCTGATTATAAATAGTCCTCACCACCGCATTGTGCTCGTATGGTGAAATATATATGTACTGCCCTTTCTCAATCCCAAGTCCGCCAATTATCTGATTTAATGCAAATGTAGCAGAGGACGACAGTACGACCTCTGCTACATTTGACGCATTTACCATTCGAAGTAATTCTTTTCTGAGATTGTCGATGATGTTGGCAGACTGCTGCGCCAAGGCATAGGAACCACGCCCGGCATTGAATGCCAGGCTGCGGTTTGTAATGTCCATCTGTTCGTAGACACACTCCGGTTTCGGATATGTCGTTGCTGCGTTGTCAAAATAAATCATGCTCATTATTAATCTCCAAGTTTATATACTTTTCAGTTCTCTCCCGCCACAAGCTCCGCCAGCACCCTCGCGAGCACTGCAACCTTCTCGTTTGTCTCAAGGCTGTCCCCGAACTCGTCAAGCGCATCTTTTATCGCATTCTTTAAAAAATATGTTGTACTGTCATCTGCGATATCCTCATAACTGCGCTCGAGAAGACTTCCTCCCTCGCTCTTTAAAATAATGCTGCTCATCGGGACTTCACTATTTGCGCTGTTTTCAGCCTCATGGCAGAACTCATCCCAGCCTGTACGAAATCTTTCGACCATTCCGTCGCGCCAGTCATCTATATAGATATCCGTCACGAGCTTTGAAAGTTTTGAGACAATCTCGCGCTCATCGTAGGTTGAAATCTGCGAAATGTACGAGATTATACCTGATGTTCTGCTCTTAGTCACATGCTTTGAAAGCTTCTCTGCCTGCCCCCTGTAGTAG
>JBNMKO010000125.1:0-7691 GCA_050874385.1 Eubacteriales bacterium | reverse complement strand
CTTCCAAAGCAGTTGAGCGATGACAGATTGAAAGAGCTTATAAGACCTGACAAGGACGTGGACAGTATAAGCATGGTCAATGCGGCAAAAGTTTTTGCGGGGGACAGCACGGGATATGCGCCTTGTACGGCGCAGGCGGTTATGGAACTTCTTGAGCATTACAAGGTCGATTTGACGGGAAAGAAAGTTGTCATTGTGGGAAGAAGCCTTGTTGTCGGCAAGCCGCTTGCAATGCTTATGCTCGGAAAAAATGCGACGGTCACTGTATGTCACACAAGAACAAAGAATATCGAGGAGGAATGTCGCAGAGCCGATATACTTGTGGCATGTGCCGGAAGTGCAAAGATGATAAAGAGGGATTACACAAATCCGGGGCAGATTGTTGTTGATGTGGGTATCAATTTTGTCGACGGTGTTATGTGCGGCGATGTGGATTATGATGAGGTTGCAGAGAATGTCGCAGCAATCACACCTGTTCCGGGAGGGGTCGGAACAGTCACGACATCTGTGCTTTTAAAACATACACTTGAGAGCGCGGAGAGAAGGTAGCGGTATGAAAAGCATCTAAATCGGCAAAATATGTTGATTTAGATGCTATAAATTCATGTTAATATTTGTGCCGCAATAGTGCGGCAGAATGGAGTTTTTTATGGGAAAGTTTGTGCCAAAACATACTGATTTTGAGTTGAGCCCGTACACAGGGCTTACAAGGGAGAGCTGGCTTGAGGCGGGAGTGTATATGCTTGACGGAATTTTTAGGCATATCAAGACGTTTGACAGTCCCGTTGTCATGCCAAGAAAAGAGACGCAGATAACATATCCGCATTACTATTCAGATGAGAAAACCAAGGCGGCGGAGGTCAAGGCGGAGATATTTGAGGGGCTTACGCGCTCAATGTTTATCGCCGCGCCTGTGATACATAATATGCCTGATTTGACGCTAAACGGCTACAGACTTGCAGACTATTACAAGCAGCAGATACTTGATATATGTACAAAGGGGCATCCTTCGTATGTGGGAACTTATGAGGAGATTAAGGAGAGCACAAACTCAGACCAGTTTCGCACGTTCCAGCAGACGGTTGAGACATGCGCACTTGTAATCTGTCTGTGGGCGAGCAAAGAGCAGATATGGGATACATACACCAAGGCAGAGAAGGACAAGATAGCAGCATTTATTGACAGCTACGCGCGCCATGCCACTGTTCCGCAGAACTGGCGGCTTTTCAACATGCTCGATATGGCATTTTTGAATATGAACGGCTATGACATAGATGAGGAGATTATGGCTGACCACGCACAGGCTATTTTGGAGTATTACGCCGGGGACGGCTGGTACAGGGATGGACAGAGCTTTGACTATTACTCGTGTTGGGCTTTTAATTTCTATGCGCCGCTGTGGAATGAGTGGTACGGATATGAAAATATGCCGTATATAGCCGAGCAGTTTGAGAAAAATTCCAATAAGCTCATGGAGACCTACGCGGATTTCTTTGACGAGGACGGATACACAAATATGTGGGGCAGAAGCAATATCTATCGTTTTGCGGCGACAAGCTCGTTTGACGGAAATATGCTTTTAAAAAATTCCACAGCAAATGCAGGGCTTTCAAGACGGATTATGTCGGGCTCGCTCATGCAGTTTCTCGGAAGAGAGGATTTTTTGTGGGACGGAATACCAACACTTGGATTTTACGGACAGTTCGCGCCGCTTGTTCAGGGCTACTCATGTGCTGAGTCACCTTTCTGGCTTGGCAAGGCATTTATGTGCCTGCATCTTCCGGCTGACCATCCATTCTGGACAGCAAAGGAAAATAACGGAAGCTGGGAGAAAATAAAAAAGGGTGAGGTTAAGGAGACTGCACTTGACGGGCCTGCACTTTGCTTTACAAATCATAAATCAAACGGTGCGACAATTTTGCGCTCCGGAAAGATTGTAAAAAATGTCGGTGACAAGCATGGTCTCTGGAATTATGCGAAGCTCTCATTTAACACAAAATATCCTTGGGAGGCTACACCTAAGTTTTCGGACACAGAAAATGAATATTTTAAAGTATCTGAAAACATGGTCGAGTCACAACAGTATGTGCTGCGCGATGTGACAAGCGGCGATATATCGCTTGCCAACGCGACATTCTGGAGCGGACTGAGGGACGGCGTGCTCTACAGAAGACAGTTTTTTGACTATCGCCTTGATGTGGAAATGCACTGGATTCAAGGCATGTATATGGCGGATTTCCCTGTGGAGTACGGAATTATGCGTGTCGACAAGTTGAAGCTTCACAGAAGACCTGTAGAGCTGACTTTAGGGGCTTACGGTTTCCCGGACAACACGACGCAGATTGTGAGAAAGGAGAGCAGTGAGGAACTTCTTGGAAAGCACGCGAAGGCGATTATATTAAAAGGCAAGGATGCTTGCGGAAATGAAAAACAGCTTGCCATGACAATCTATGACGGCTGGGATTTCATAGACCTTGTTCACAGCACCGGAAGCAATCCTGATTCCGAAAAATCAATTGTTATCTATGCCGGAGCTAAGAGGGATAAGCAGTACGGCGGACATGAGAAGTATATAATGATTTCGCAGGTGCTCACAAAGGAGAGCCATGAGGATTTCACGGATGATGAACTGTTCCCGATTAAGAACATAGTCTACACTGACCCACAGCAGTGCGGCTGTTTTGGACCGGTAAAGCTTGAGTTTAAGGATGGCTCGGTAAAGAATGTTGACTTTGAGGGGCTTGAGGGAAAGTTGAGCCTGTAAAACCTGTTTGTACTTGCCAATGTGATATTATTTTGATAATGTTTTTTTAGGTAAATAAAATCTCCGTTTTCAATACATAGAGTTTATAATGACTATGCGCTGAAACGGAGATTTTTTGTCATTATTCTCAAAATTAATAGATGTTAATGGCATTGCTAAAGATGATACATTATGTTAATATAAATACAGTTAATTGAGTGTGCTGTGCTTACAACATGATGTTTGCAGATTATGAAAGAGGGGATTTACATGGAGAATAGTATAAATAATGTAAAAAATATAAGTATAGGAAAGCAGAATTTTGCAGCCATAAGGAAGGGCAATTTTTTTTATATTGATAAGACAGCATTTATCAAGGAATGGTGGAGTTCCGGTGATGATGTTACGCTTATAACCCGCCCGCGCCGCTTTGGAAAGACGCTCAACATGAGTATGCTCAACTGTTTCTTTTCAAATCAGTATACTGGCAGGGGAGATTTGTTTGAGGGGCTTTCTGTGTGGGAAGATGACAAATACAGAAAGCTACAGGGGTCATATCCTGTGATATTTTTGAGCTTTGCCGGAATTAAGTCGGATAATATAAGAGATGCAAAAATGCAGATTAAGGGGCAGATTGCGGTTCTGTACGAACAGAACAGATATCTGCTTGAGAGTGAACTTTTAAGCGAGAATGAGAAGGAAATGTTTGAAAACATGACTATGTACATGGAGGACGCAATGTGCTATTCTTCCATAAACATGTTATGTGGCTTTTTGGAAAGATACTACAAAAAGAAAGTAATTGTACTGCTTGACGAGTATGACACACCGATGCAGGAGGCGTACATTCATGGATATTGGGATGAATTTACATCGTTTATACGCAATATTTTTAATAATACTTTCAAGACCAACACATATCTTGAGCGCGCGGTAATGACAGGAATCACGAGAGTTTCAAAGGAGTCAATATTTTCTGACCTGAATAATCTGACTGTTGTCACAACCACATCCGATAGGTATAGTACATGCTTTGGATTTACTGAGGATGAGGTATTTAAGTCGCTTGAAGATATGGGGCTTGGAAAGTGTAAATCCGATGTGAAGAGATGGTATGACGGATTTGTATTTGGTTCACATAAGGATATATATAATCCTTGGTCAATAACAAACTTCCTAAAAGAAAAAAAGTTAAGACCCTACTGGGCATCGACAAGTTCCAATGGGCTTGTGAGTAAGCTTATACAGACGGCACCGCCGGATATAAAGCAGATGATGGAAGATTTGATAAGCGGCAAAGAAATAGCTGTCAACTTTGATGAGCAGATAGTGTTTAACCAGCTTGGACGAAATAAAAATGCCATATGGAGCCTTTTGATGGCAAGTGGTTATTTGAAGCCTGATACAGTGGAGTATAGAGGCGAGCTCATGGACCCGTGGTATCATTTGTCAGTTACAAATCTTGAGACTAGAAGCATGTTTTCCAATATGTTCAGAGGGTGGTTTGATGACAACGACTCAAATTATAGTGATTTTGTTCAGGCTTTAATTTATGGTGATGTGGAAGCGATGAATGAATATATGAATGACGTTGCGCTTGTCACAATCAGCAACTTCGATGTCGGCACACATCAGTCAGAAAAAGCCCGTCCTGAAAGATTTTACCATGGCTTTGTGCTCGGGCTTATGGTTGAGCAGGCAGAAAATTATGAAATCCGCTCGAACAGAGAAAGTGGATTTGGAAGATACGACATAATGATGATACCAAAGAAAAAGGAGCTTCCGGCTATAGTGATAGAATTTAAGGTATACAATCCAAGAAAGGAACATTCGCTTGAGGACACGGTATGCTCAGCATTAAAGCAGATAGAAGATAAGAATTACGATGCAGAACTTTTATCCAGAGGTATTGTGAAGGAGCGCATAAGACATTACGGTTTTGCATTTGAAGGAAAAAGAGTGCTGATAGCACAATAGTGTGAAAATACATCTAAGGCAGTAAAAAACACTGTCTTAGATGTATTATGATTTTACACCTCAGCGATAACCTCAACCTCGCACAGCACATTCTTAGGAAGTGTCTTTACTGCCACGCATGAACGGGCAGGCTTGCCTGTGAAGTACTTAGCGTAAATCTCGTTGAATTTTCCAAAATCTCCCATGTCTGCGAGGAAACATGTTGTCTTTACAACATTTTCATAAGAAACTCCAGCCGCAGAGAGGAGTGCGCCGAGGTTTTTCATAACCTGTTCTGTCTGCTCATCAATGGTTGTACCGACAACTTCACCTGTAGCAGGGTCAAGAGGAACCTGTCCTGATGAGAAGAAGAAGCCGTTGGTGATAAATCCCTGTGAGTATGGACCGATTGCCGCAGGAGCGTCTGGTGTATTAACTAATTTCATAATTGTCTGCCTCCATAAAATATATTTTCTTATATTTTAACGCGCCGCAAGGAAAATGTAAACAGAATATATGTTTGCGTGCAAGAAAAATTTATGGTAGAATAAGGATATATAAATCGAAATTTATAGGAGAATATAATGAAAATAATAGCTATTGGAGCTGTGACAGCAGGTGGAAAAACAACAGTCGTAAATGCAATCAAAGATAGGCTTCCAAGAACAGCATCACTTCACTTTGATGACTACTCATTTGAAGGAGAAGTCGAAGACTTTTCAAAATGGATATCAGAAGGTGCAGATGTTCATGTATGGGACTTATCCCCGTTAAAAACTGATATTGATAAAATTATCCGCAGTGGTGAATATGACTGTTTACTGTTGGACTATCCATTTGCATACCAACATCAGATGATAAAACCTTATTTGGATTGTTGCATATTTATTGACACACCATTAGATATAGCAATGGCTCGAAGAGTTCTTAGAGATATGAAAGAGGTTACGTCAGATGAAATTCGCAATGAAATGGATACATATTTAAAATGTGCAAGAATAGCCTATATTCAGATGGCGGAAAATCATTTGTCAACTTGCGATTATGTGATTGATGGTGCTAAAGAACTTGAGAGCATTATCAATGAAACTATTGAAATAATTTCAAGAATCTAAATTCCAGTTGTGCGCCCAGCCAAGGGTGTGTAGTCAAGCCGGTGGGAATCCGGTTTATCTAAGGTTTAGCCAACCAGATAATAGCGAGTCTTGGGATAATGTCGGTAACGGCATCTGACAAGCGTAGACAGCAAGAAAGCAGGGTTGAATAGTGATTGAGCTTCGAAACGTTAACTTCAGTCGGTCGACGTCTTAACTGGTGCGGAAGACAATATCATGTAATGCGATATGGCGAGTATTATGTGGCACTGCGGAGTCAGAGAACCAATCATGTTTTACATTTTGAATACACATCAACTGGGGAGAACCTGCCATTTCTCGAAAAAGAGTATGAAGTTGCAACTGAAAACGGAGAATTTCAAATGAATGGTAGGCAGTCGGACAATCCCATAGTACTGTAGAAATCGGGTAATGCCGATGGAGGGAAGGGGATTGCATAGTAAAGGTCTTACTGAGGACACATTATCCGTACTCAGGGACGGAGGAAATAATGGAAACGAAATTAGTAAGAATAGCTGAGATATCGGCAACATCAAAGCATCCTATATTTACATCAGTGTACCATTTGATAAATGAAGATATGCTAAAGCAGTGCCATAAGGAATTAGATGGGAACAAAGCAGTCGGAATTGACAAGGTAACTAAGGATGCGTATGGGAAGAACCTTGATAGAAATATCAAGGAACTAGTACAAAGGTTGAAAAACAAATCTTTTAAGCCACTTCCGTCACTGAGGGTATATATACCCAAAGGAAATGGAAAGAAACGACCACTAGGGATTGCTTCCTATGAGGATAAGATTGTACAAATGGCAGTGAAGAAAATACTGGGAGCCATTTATGAACCGAGATTCCTAAACTGCATGTATGGATTTAGACCGAATAGGGGGTGTCACGAAGCAATAAAAGAGGTATACCAACGGATAAGCTATGGAAAAAACAGCTATATCGTAGATGCTGATATCAAAGGGTTCTTTGACCATATCGACCATGATTGGATGATGAAGTTTCTTGAATGGAACATACAGGATAAGAACTTACTGTGGCTAATACGTAAATACCTTAAAGCAGGAATAATGGAACAAGGTAAATTTGAGCCAACAGAGGAAGGTTCGGCACAAGGCTCAGTAATGAGTCCGATGCTTGCAAATATATACATGCATCATGTGCTGACGTTGTGGTTCAAACTGGTGGTGCAAAGGGAGATGCAGGGAGAGTGTTTACTCGTCAACTTTGCGGATGATTTTGTTGCAGGATTTCAATATAAGTCAGAAGCTGAAAGATACTATAAAGAGTTAAAGGAACGAATGGAAAAGTTTGGACTGGAACTGGAAAGTAGTAAAAGCAGACTGATTGAATTTGGGAGATTTGCAGAGCAAAATCGTAGAGCAAAGGGAGAAGGTAAGCCTGAAACATTTGATTTTCTTGGTTTTACCTTCTACTGTAGCAAAACTCGAAAAGGAGGTTTCGTGCCTAAAGTACAGACTTCAAGAAAGAAGTTTGAACAAAAGGTTAGAGGATACAAGAACTGGATTTACGATAATCGAAACCGACCGATGCGAGAAATAATCAAAGAGTTGAATGTAAAATTAATCGGGCACTATCGGTATTATGGTGTTACATGGAATTTTCGGAAGATAACAACATTTCTGCATAGAGTACAACAGTTTCTATTCAAAGCTATGAATCGGAGAGGTTGTAGACGGGCATACACATGGAATGGATTTGTGGAAATGCTTAAGTATTACCCGTTAGCAAAACCCAAAACGTACTATTGTTTATATTGAAGCGAATGTTACTATGAGGAGCCGTATGCGGGAAAGCCGCACGTACGGATCTGTGAGGGGCTAAGATTGAGAGGTCTTAGTCTACTCGACT
>JBNMKO010000124.1:0-7875 GCA_050874385.1 Eubacteriales bacterium | reverse complement strand
TAAACATGTACGATAGAGCAGCGGTCTGTTGCGTCAACCGAAGGTATCATGACCTAAATATCGTAGTATCCATTTCTGAATACTTAGTCTGGTGAACCATTTAACAGAAGCCCACCACCTTTAGGTGGTGGGTAGTTCACATCAAGAAACTTTGGTTCTTTGACATTTTTCATCTCCAGGATATACAGATTATAGGAATTGCAGGAGTTGTCCACAACTACCACAAAATCTGTTGCCTTTGGCGGTGCCGCATCATGCAAACCGTTGTAGTAATTATCGACCTTAACCCCAACATATTCGGCATGAGTGAGCTTCCCATCAACTCCAACTTCAATGCCTTCATCCTCTATTTCATATCTTATACAGTTTTTTAATTTTGGCTCATTCTGTATCCTTGCAATCATTCCATGCCCTCATTATGTCTTCGTATAATCTGCTCCCGCTCATTATACAACGCCTCACTTACATCAATGAAGTTCTCATCGTCAGCACCACACTCATCTATTTGCATAGGTCTTGAAATGCTTCCTTCTTTGCCTTTTTCCAAAAATATCGGTTGATATATATTATAGTCAAGCTTTTCAGACAGCACAAGATTGTTCAGCTTATTGAATACATAGTTGCTGTGCGATGACATCACAAGTGTCACTCCCGCATTAGTAAGCTCTGTGAAAACTTCCATAAGCTTAATCTGGTTGTTCGGATGAAGATGCGCCTCCGGCTCCTCTATGAACAAAATAACTCTGCTCTCTGAATTGACATCTTTTCTATTTGCCACAATATATTTTAAAAATGCAACTATAGGAGACACCTCAGACACCATTGACGATACTTCCGTCATTGAAAACTGTGCATCCATATCTTTTGGAGCGTACATAAGTGAATTTTTATTCTTATCAAATAACACATGTCCGCCTAGAATTGTTTCTTCTATCTTGTCATAACATTCTTTAAGCTTTTTATCCACATCCAAATTAATTTTGCTGTTATTTGATATGTTTGATAATTCTATAAAATAATCTGATATAGGTTCTGATATACCGGGCAGTTCAATCTTACTTGTAAGTGATGAGCGACTCTTTGAAAGTTCAGCCACAATAGTACCAAATGCGTTCATACCGCTGTAGATACCTGACCTTGATGCCGGAAGAAAATACACATGACTGATTTCTCTTTTCACTGTGGACAATATATCACCATTTGTACTGTTTTCAAGCATTATTGGCAAGGTATCATCATTATATACCACTCCCCATTCATGCCTAACTGAACCTTCACAATAAGAAATTGTCTCATTTTTCATATCAATATCAAGGCTGTATTGGTCAATATCAAGATATATATGCGGATTTCCTAATAATGTAATATCAAAATTTCCAAATGTATTTCTGCATGAAGTTATAAACTTCTGCATCACCGCAATCAACATCAATTTTGTAACATTAACTTCATGTTTTATTGTATCCGGATTAACCTTTTCTGTATTATAACTTTCCGCTTTTTGCATTTTATTCCAAAATTCACTGAGGCGCAGTAACATGCTCGGCATCGTATCATCCGGAAACTCTTGAAATGTCTTTAACAAAAGATAAACCACCTGCATCGCATACGACTTGCCAATATTATTATCGCCATAAGTGACAATAAGCCTTTTTGACAAATCAAATTCAAATTCTTTTATAGGACCAAAATTTACAATCTTTATTTTCATTTATATAGCCCTCTCTACAATTTCTATAATGCTATCCCATACATCTGACTGGCTTAGATTTACCCAATCCCATTGTACAGCGTCATCATCGGCGCATAAACTGCCGCGATGATAGCCACAACGATAACCGCAAGGAACACGATTACAAGCGGCTCTAGGAGTGCCGTCATCTGCTCGGTTGCCATCGTAACCTCCTCGTCGTAGTAATCGGCTACGTTGTCGAGCATTTCCTCGAGATTACCTGTCTCCTCTCCTATACCAACCATATGTACAATCATTGGAGGGAATATTCCACTGGTTTTAAGTGGTCTTGACAGCGGTTGTCCGCCTCTTACCTTCTCCTGCGCAACCGCAAGCGCGTCCTCATACACCACATTTCCTATTACCTTGGATGTGATTGAGAGCGCTTCCACCACTGACATGCCCGCCGCGAGAAGTGTCGCCATAGTTCTTGCAAATCTCGAACATGCTGTCTTGGTGTTGAGCTTTCCAAATATCGGAGCCTTGAGCTTCAAGTTACCGAAAACTCTCTTTCCCATCGGCGTATTTCCATACACCCTGACACCTATCACAACACCGGCAATCACGACAACTATCGGAAGCCAGTTGGCAATGAGAAAATCGCTGAAGCTCATAACCGCGAGTGTGTATGCCGGCATCTCCATATCCATGTCGTTAAATGTATCCATGAAATCCGGAAGAACTCCCACAAGCATGACTATCATAACTATAATCGCCACGACAATGAGTACCATCGGGTACATCATCGCTTTCTTTACAAGACCTTTTAATTTATTTTCCTTCTCAAAATGTACTGCCATTCTCGAAAGGGATGTCTCAAGCGAACCTGACTGCTCGCCCGCCGCCACCATGTTTAAAAGCATCTCCGGGAAAATATCGCCCTGCTTGCGCATCGCTGTCGCGAGAGTCTCGCCCTTCTCAACGCTCGCCTTAGCCTCCACAATAGCCTGTGCAAGTCTCTTGTTCTCCGTCTGCTGTGAAAGCATGTCAAGAGCTTCGATGACATTTACTCCGGCTTTTAATATGCTGTTGAACTGTCGGCAGAATACCGATAAATCTCTTACGGAAGCTTTCTTCTTTCCAATATTTATGTCAATGTCTTTGCTGAGAAGTGATGCTTCCCTTATGGACACCACCACACTAGCCTCAGCCTTCAACGCCGTCCTCGCCTTTTCCAAGCTGTCAGCCTCGACATTTCCCTTCTTGCTCTTGCCTTCCTTTGTGACAATCTCATACGAATATGTTGCCATTATGTACAACCTCGCTTACATTTTACATTCTTGTACCAAAAGCAGGCACAATTCAAACATATTACTTTACAATTCATTATATTAATTATTGAGGGTTTTGTCCATAGCATTAGTTTACCTGTTTATGGTAAATTATGCCTATTTTTTATAGGTTTTAGCAGAAAATGTAAGCTCTTACATAAAATGTCATGTAAGAGCTTACATTACACACTTGCAAGTTTATCTGCCATTACAATATTTTAGATTAACATCGGCTGCAATACCATACATTTGATATGTTTTCCATCAAATTCACGACTATATGTCTTTTCAAATATTAGCCTATCTTTTATGATTTTCTCTTTATCATATATGTAGAAATATATATAGTCGTCACTGTAATGTACAATATCCGCCTCAACTTCCTCCGTCAATTTCTTAACACTCATGTTAGGTCTTGTACACTTCGTCTCTATTACAGCATTTATACTTTGAATTTTTATGTCAGCCCTCACCATTCCAAAGCCTGTATCCTCCACAATCTCCAGTCTTGCGTCCATACACAAAGGCTTGATAGCTGCATAGAGTAAATGCTGTAAATCATACTCATTGTCAATACTAATCTGCTTTAATTTGGCACTGTTCAATGTAGCTTTTTTATTTGGCTCCTTCTCTCTAAGTGCCTCAAGAAAAAAGTAAAAATTCTCAAGATACTCTTCAAGATATTTTCGTCCCGTATCAGACATTGAGCCGTTCATTCTCTTTTTAGCTATACTCTGCAAATATGCTACAAGACTTTCCTTTGCCCTTAACATATTTTCGGTTGTGGATATATCAGAAAATTTATTGACAGAGTATTTTCCTCTTATAATCACATTTTGTATAATATCCATATCAAACTTTCCATTTTGCAATATCTCTTTCAAGTCATCATATAACATATCATACTCATTAACCGAATTTACATGCTCAAGCGCCTCTATAATATCATAAATGGAATTATACATCTTCTCTCCCCCATCTAAGATAAAACAAAAACAACGGGTCTAATATATATACCATGCCATCTTTCCACTCAACAGCCCTATATATTTCTTCCTTCTGTTCCAATATCATCTGCAATTTATCAAGATGTTCTTTTAACGACTGTTTTGTCGGTATTTCCTGTTCCTTAATTATTATCTCCACAATTCTGTCATAGATAGAATTAAAATTCATCTCCATAACCGGCGGATTTTTAGCTATAGCTTCTACTATGAGTCCATATAAATCAAGTTTTTTTGAGTTTATAGTTTCATAAAGCTTTCTTCTCTTTCCCCTCGGATTAGGACCTTTTAGCATTACACTCACAACATCTCGATAATTGAAATTCACTGTGGTAAATTTACATGCGGGCTCTATAATTTTTTCATTTACAACAGTCTCATTCTTGTCCTCCAACAATGTACAAATGCTCAAACATATATACTGCATAAGCTGTGGTGATGTAAGGCACTCCACCGCAAGCTGTTCAGCGACACTATCAGATATCTCCATTCCAAGCTTATCAAACCCTTTAATTGCAATTTGTTTTAAATCCTCTTTTTTCCACGTCTCTATATTTATAAGACTAAGTCTGCCCGATAAATCGGCATTTTGTCTTATAGTATCATCTGAACGATGTGGCAATGAAACCACAACAACTTTCAATTCACGTCTTATGGCATCTTTTAATTGTTGTGCCATCTTAACCTGTACTTCTTTTTCCGCATAGTGAAAATCATCTATCACAAGTACCTTGTCATTATCTTTATAATACTGAATAACCTTATCCTTAGAAAGAACATATTTTTCATTTCTTCTGTCGGTCTCTCTTCCGCCATCATGCTGAATCTGTTTTTCGATGGTTATATCCCCTGTATACGGCAGTCCGACCTTGGCTGCTACAACCGCCCAAAAGTCAGTATCGGAGTTAAAATCGGCTCCCGAAGTCTCTACTATATTGTCAAAACCAATCACTTTTTCGCACAGAATCGTCTTTCCCATTTTAGAGGGTCCTATTACGGAAGTGAGACATCCCGCTATTCTAAGTGCCTGTTTCAATCTCAATTCATACGATATATCAGTATTTTGGTAATTTCTTGATACATAGGTATACTCAGAATACGCTCCCGGTTTAAACACATTTTCTGCTTTTAAAGCCATATTGTTCCCTCCTAATACATATTATTGCTTTTATCACATATTTTAACATTTTTATACATTTATTGTACAACAAAACCTTGTAATGTGCTATTACTTTTTTAATAAAAATATACCCGCAAGCACAACCTTACGGGTATATTATTCTACAATAAATCCTATGTTCAGTTCATTTCCATTCCAACCTAGAAAGCATTGTCTATTCTCTTATCCATAAGCACGCTGTCCTGAGCATAAGACACCGCATTCTCCTTGTCGATATCGCCCTTCATGTAGAGGTTAAAAATGGCATCGTCCATGGTCTGCATACCGAGCTTCTTGCTTGTCTGTATCGTGGAGTTAATCTGTGGACTCTTTGCCTCGCGGATAAGGTTCTTGATGGCAGGAGTGCTGTGCATAACCTCAAACGCCGCAACTCTGCTCTTTCTGTCCGCTGTAGGTATGAGCTGCTGGCTTATAACGGACTCGAGCACCATGGATAACTGGACACGAATCTGCTGCTGCTGGTGAGGCGGGAACACATCGACAATACGGTCTATGGTGCTGGCAGCACCGATGGTATGGAGTGTCGACAGAACAAGGTGTCCTGTCTCGGCAGCCGTGATGGCGGTGGATATCGTCTCAAGGTCTCGCATCTCTCCGACAAGAATTACATCCGGGTCTTCACGGAGCGCGGCGCGCAGTGCGTTTGCGTAGGAATGTGTGTCAAGCCCTATCTCTCGCTGATTTACCATCGCCTTCTTGTGATTGTGAAGGTACTCTATCGGGTCTTCGAGGGTGATTACATGAACCTCCCTTGTTGAATTTATCTTGTCAATGATGGACGCAAGTGTCGTCGACTTACCTGAACCTGTAGGGCCTGTCACAAGGACAAGTCCTCTCTTTTTCTGGTAAAGGTCAACCACCGACTTAGGAATCCCAAGCTCCTCCGGGAGCGGAATTTTTGTTGACACAAGACGGATTGATGCCGCCATCGAGCCTCTCTGGTGGAACACGTTCACACGGTAGCGCCCTATCTGCGGTATCGAATACGAGAAGTCAATCTCACCGAGCTCCTCGAACTGCTGCAATCTCCTGTCGTTCATCATTGCGCTTATCACAGCCTCCGTATCCGCCGGAAGAAGTCTTGGATATTCCATATCCACAAGCACTCCATTTATACGCATCTTAGGCGGAAGTCCCACAGTTATATGTACATCCGATGCCTTGTAATCCTTCGCTGTTATAAGAAGTTCCTCTATAGTCATATTAATCTCCATCCCGCCGCCAATTCACGGCACACAAGTTTTTTACTATCTAAACAATGTTTTTTACTGTCTTACATATATTCTCCACACTAATCTCAATAATATATATGAAATAATAATACTTACACATGAAAGACAATGTTTTTACTATCTTAAAAGAGTTTTTTACCGTCTTAGATATATTTTTCACATCATAGTCAATTATCTACATTGTAAGTAATCTTCATCATCTCTGAAAATGTCGTGGTTCCGTCAAGCACATACTCCACCGCTGAAGCCCTTAGAGTGTGCATACCCTCCTCAATCGCCGCATCCATAATGTCGTCCGCGTTGCGTCTGTCGACAATCATCCTCTTTAGCCTCTTTGTCACGGGCATTATCTCATACACACCTATTCGTCCATAATAGCCTATGTTGTTGCACAGCTTACAGCCTTTTGGCTCGTGAAGCGTACAAGGCTTGTCGAGAGGGACACCGAGTATCTTTTTCTCCTCATCGGTAGCCTCCCTCGTGTTGTCCTTTCCGCACTCACACAGCCTTCTCACAAGACGCTGAGCTATTATTCCGACAAGTGAGTCGCTGAGAAGATAAGGCTCAACGCCCATGTCGATGAGACGTGACACGGACGATGCCGTATTGTTGGTATGCAGTGTGCTCACAACGAGATGTCCCGTGATTGATGCCTTAACCGCAATCTCCGCCGTCTCGGAATCTCGAATCTCACCTATCATAATGATATCAGGGTCTTGTCGGAGAATGGAGCGGAGCGCGTTTGCAAATGTCAGGTCTGCCTTTGCATTTACCATTACCTGATTGATGCCGTCGATATTTGCCTCGACAGGGTCTTCAACCGTGACAATGTTTACATCCATCTTGTTTAACTCACTAAGCGCCGTGTAAAGTGTCGTGGATTTACCTGAACCTGTAGGTCCTGTGACAAGAATAATTCCGTGTGGGTTCTTTAAAATGTTGTCAAACTTGACCATATCGTCAGGTCTTAACCCAAGCTTGCTCTTTTCACGCTTAAAGCCCGACTTCAGCGCAAGTCTCATAACGACTTTTTCGCCGTAACATGTAGGCAGACACGATACACGGATATCGTACTCCTTTCGGTCTACGTCCATAGTTATACGTCCGTCCTGCGGCTTTCTCTTCTCGGAGATATCCATACCCGATATAATCTTGATACGCGCTATCATTGCCGCGTACAGAGCTTTGTCGTAGGTTATAGCCTCGTTCAGCGTACCGTCAATGCGGTATCTTATGCGGATGCTGTACTCAAACGGCTCTATGTGAATATCACTGGCTCTCTGTCTTGCCGCCTGCTCTATGACATTTCGCACGAGCTGCACAATAGGGGAATTTTCTACATCGTCCCTCTTCTCATCGTCCTGCGCGTTGGCGCTGTCGTATATCGCCTGCTCCTGCTTGTACGCCTCGGCAACTGCCATGGCTTTCTCACGTCCAAAATATTTGTCGATAACGG
>JBNMKO010000123.1:0-7919 GCA_050874385.1 Eubacteriales bacterium | reverse complement strand
GAATTTTTCATGCAATAATCATGGATAAAATTGCAATAACCAACAACAAAAAGACCACCATATATGAAGCCATACTCATACTCCATCGAATAGGATTTCACGCCGGAATATAAATAATTTCCCACGATAGCCCTGTACACACTTCCAACCATGCATGACATGTCAAACGCCCTGTATAACTGCATATTTTTATTGACGTTAGGATACGGCATAGTTGCAATCCCATAGCTCTGTGCCATCTTCACATCACTGTGCGGATTGTCCCCAACATGAGCCATCGAAATATTTTTTCCATAAAAACTGTCCAGAACTTTGCAAAACAAAGTCCCATCCGACTTGCTCTTGTGATATTCGCATGACACAAAAATCTGCTCCGCACCTATAAAACCTGCACCATCAAGAATACTTTTTATAACATTTTCCGGCAGATACATATCGGACACAACAATAATTCTCTTTCCCGCATCAATAAGACGTGTCCACACCTCAAGCATAAAAGGATTTGCGTAGCATAATTTTTGCTCCGTTTCAATCTCAAGCTCACACCCTTTTTTCGCGGAAATTCCAACCTCAGCCTCAATATTTTCCCATATATCCGCAATGCCAATCTCCATATCGCCATGCGCTTCGTACCGCTTCATCCTCGCATCATACTCAGCTTTCACGCGGATATTTTTGAAATCCATAATTTCAAGCTCATCGCCAAGCAGATAAAATACATCCGTCGGCTGCGAAAAAGGACGAAAAATAAGCGTGTCAAACACATCAAAAGAAATCACATCATAACCCGACAGACACTCAACAAATCTGTCAACATTCAATGACTTATTCTGCTGCAAATATGTATGCGACTCGCTGTCGGTGCAGTTGAGACGCTTTTCCTCATATATTCCAAGCTCTGCCACACGCCCAAGAAACTTAAATTGAAGAATATAGTAAGCAAAATTAAGCCACAAAAGATAGAACCATGAAAATATTTTCTGTATACCGCCACTTCCGTCATGTATTCTGTGATATCTCTGCTTAATTCCTTCTTTTCGGTTTACAAGAAAATTGTATATTCTATGCCGCATAGCGCTTCTAACTCCTCTTAAAGTATAATTCTTGGGCATTTGTGAAGTTTGTGAAATTTCAATTATTCATATCAGGTTTTATGCCAAATTACTCAACTGCTCAAAATAAAATTTTAATGTCACTATCATCTATACGATTACAAATTTAAATACAGGATTTTTTAATATCACTACTGTTGTCACATAGACCTTGGAGGTATGACAGTGCCTTCTCCTTATGTACTGTCCCAAGCATACGATAATATGTGAGAAGCCTGCGCTCGTCATTTACCATAATGCTTGTGTCTATGACTGTTCTAACAGGACTTTGCATAAGAATATAGTCAATGCTCGCCGAAAAAATATTGCTGAGTTTAAGAAGATTTGCAGCACTCGGAAGGTTTTTTCCCGTCTCATAAGCACTTATGGTTTCCTGAGTAACCCCTAAACTTTCGGATAACTTAATCTGTGTCATCCCCTTTTCAATCCTCAATTCATGTATTCTGTTAGGGTACATTTGACATTCCTCCTCTCATGATTGATAAAGTTGTAAAATAATGTTGCAATATAAATCAGTGAAATTCAAATTATGTATTTTTCATAGGTAACACAACCAAATGGGCATTTTCTTATAATTTGTCTATCCTATACCCAATTTTCAATATCTAAATTTTAAAAAATAATACCCATCAAAAAATCATATTTCCAATGCTCAAAATCTATTTTCATACAAACATTCAATTATTGATAAGTCATTTTAAAGTTTTGATTTACTATATAACATAATTTTTGATGAAATAAATTTTTAGCATTTGTTTACTAAACAAATTGCGTACCATTTTTATACTTAGTTTGTCAATATATGTGTCGCACTTTATTTGTTCTGAATAAATTCCTGTCTCTTAAATATCTCTTTATAAAAATTACTATAAATAACAACTTTTTATATAATTCAATCTTCACTTTTTACCCAAAATCACATTGACTTCTTAGTAAAAATATGCCTAATCCATCTTGGAATAAATGTTAAAGCATGTCCTAATTTATATGACACAGAATTCATAACTTCATTAATATCATAACAGTTATTTTTTTCATTATTTTGAATTCTCTCATTAGTTATACCAGCTTTCAACTTAACAACTTGTGCTCTATTCCATTTCAATTTTTCTACGAGCTGCTCAACCGTAAGAATCTCTTTATCAGAAACATTAACCTTTTGATTAGCATCTGCAAATTCATTTCTAACTAAAAGGAAATTTAACTTATACTCAAAATACGCATTTAAGTCATCCATAGGTATCGAAGTAATTTCATTATATTGATAATATTCGCCTTTATTTGTGAAAAAATCTGCTTCTCTTCCGTTTATCCCTAAATTTTCAAACCAATTTTCTCTCAGTTTAATAAATAGTTTTTCGGCAATTGGTTCCTTTAAAGTATTAAAATTCCACAAGCAACTGTGCAAAGCATAATTAACAAAATCGCTCTCATATTCTGAATAAATACTACTTTTTATAAGTTCATCTTTTACCTTCAAAAGAGCTTGATAAAAACACTCCCATGATTTTTCACGGGTATTAGATAAAGAAGTACCAACATTTCTTCTTTGATGATATAGCCTTTTATCAAGAATAGTAATCCTAGGTGCTTTTAATAATGTTGAATATACAAAGAACATATCATTTGTGGTTCTCTGTTCCTGAAATTTCAATCCTGTATTATATACAAAAGATGATTTATATAATTTATCCCATGCCCATCCCATTATACTTGTAAAAATATTTTCTTTGATATCTTCTTTTGAAAATACTGATTTTTTAGGTAATTTATCCATTTTTAATGAGAAGTTATTAGGTGTTTCAACTTTTGTGTTATTATCATACAAATACGCCTTATAAATTGTAATATCTGCATCATATGTTTCAGCCCTATTAACAGCCAGTTTATATGTATCTTTATCAATAAAATCATCTGCATCTAGGAACGAAAGATATTTCCCTCGTGCAACTTTCATGCCTGCATTTCTTGCCTTTCCGGCTCCACCATTTTTCTGTGATATTATTCTAATTCTATGGTCTTTATTCTGATGCTTTTTCATTATATCAAGTGAATCATCTGTTGAACCATCATCAATACATATTATTTCCAATTTGTTCATTGTCTGATTTTCAATACTATTCAAACATTCATCAAGATATTCAGCTACATTATATATTGGTAATATAACAGATACTATAACTTGACTTTTAAGCCCTAAATAGTAATATTCATCAGGGTCTCTCATAATCCATCTTATTGTATCCCAGTCTTTATTGGATAGAAATCTGCTTACAAGCTCACCCTTTGCCTCCATTTCATTAAACTCTCGAGAAATATTTTGAATATACTCTTTTCGTAATTCATCAGCAATTCTTTCTATTGTAAATTTATATGTATGAAATTTTTTAAACACAAATACTTCAAGAAAATCTTTTAATACTCCCTTTTCCCTGAGATACTCATATATATAATCATATTCAACATTCCCACAATATACCTTTTGTGGATTATATACTGAAGAATCAGGATTGTCACGTCTATTCATATAGAACGCTTCATTAATTACCATTATTCTCTTTCCACAAACATTACATTTAAACCAAAATCCATTATCTTGAAATGATGCACCCGGAGTCTCATTATGTCGTATATTATTATTTCTTAAAAAAGAAGTTCTATATAAACCACTCCAAGTATTCATTAAGAATTGAAATACTTTATGATCTTTTGAAGAATCCAGAACCACATTATAATTTTCATCAATTCTTGCAACCTTATTGTATTCTTTTATAAGATTATCTCCCTCACCATAAAATCTATAAAAATCTGATTTAACAAAATCCAGATTATTTTCTACAGCTACTTGAAATAACCTTTCAAACATATTTGGTTCAACATAATCATCACTCTCTATTATACCTATAAATTCTCCCTTTGCCATGTCCATACCAATGTTCATAGCATGTCCATAACCTGCATTTTCTTTATCTATTACTTTTATTCTATTATCCTTTTTTGCATATTCTTCTAGTATTTCTAATGAACCATCTGTTGAACCATCATTTACACAAATAATCTCAATTTCTTTCAATGTCTGATTAACAGCACTATCTAGACACTCTCTCAAATATTTTTCCACATTACACACAGGAATTATAATTGAAACGTGAATCGTCTCTTCCACTTTATCAAAATTGATTAATTGACGGATTGCAACTTTTTCATAAGTAGCCCGAACCGAATTATTACATACCAAAACATCCTTTAAAGACGCATTTGTAGAATTAATGTTATTTTTTCTTTTTCTCATATATTTTCTTTCTTATGGCAATTAAAATTTAATTGTCGTATATTCCTCCTTCTTTCATTATTTAAAATAACTCTAATATTGCAGATACTTTTATTGGTTTAAAATATATTTTATAGTTTTCTTTATTTTTCTTTTAAATATCATTCTACTACTTAATTCATAATATCTAAAACATGTATACGCTCCCAGAAACTTGCGTACTTTTTTTTCACACACATATTCCATTTTTTTTGATAATTCTTCAATATTTCCTACGCTAAAAATACAATTTTCCTTTTTAAGCAGATAACGTGCACCAACATTTTCCGACAATAATATAACCTTACCCAAAGATGCCCCTTCAAGTGCAACAAGCGAACAAGCTTCATCATAAGAAGGTATAATAAAAACATCCATTTTCCGATATAATTCTATTCTGGTTATCTCATCAGATATTTCTCCATGAAAAATTACATGATAAAAATCATTCCCAAAAAACTGTTCCCAATATTTTTTTGACCATGTAGGATTTTTTCCCACAATATGTAAATAAGAATTATTTTTATACTCTTTTTTCATTTTTTCAAAAGCCTTAATAGCAACATCTTGTTGTTTTCTTTTTTCTATTGTTCCTGAAACAATAAAATGAATTTCTTCATAATTTTTATTTCTTCCAAGGAAATCGGGCTTATACTCTTTAACAAAATTATGAATTACCTTAATATTGTTAATGCCATAATTTCGTAGTATACAATCTCTTGCATATTCACTCACGCATACAATATTTTTTATATCATACAATAATTTGTCATTTATATTACAACTGTGACATATTTCTTGTATGTTATTTGCTTCTCTTAAAAATAACAAAACCCTTGTATATCCCTGAGAAAAATGTGCAAAATGTAAACAAAAAATCGTATTAGTTATAATCAAATCATATTGTTTAAGTTTAGAAATTATATTATCCCATGGATGATAAATATAAAATATATTAAATCCCATATTATTATATTCTTGTTCAAACTCTCCACTTTCAAGTGTTGCCACTTCTACTGAATAATTACTCTCACGGAGTATAATTGCAAGATTAAGCAAACTTCTTGGTGCCCCTGTATATGTCATTTCATGAGAAACTAATAATATTTTTTTCGTATTAATCACCTTTTCATCATGCTATTTAATTTAAATAGCAATAAAATTCGTAATATATTCATATGTGAAATATCAATATATTTTAAATATTTTTTATAATGTCAAATTTTTATATTAATCTCTCTGAAATATATCTCTTGTATAGACCTTATTCAAAACATCATTGAGATTATCATCAATTCTATTTGCTACAATAACCTGACTTACATTTTTGAATTTTTCCAAGTCATTCACAACTTTACTTTCAAGAAAAGTACTTCCATCATCAAGCGTCGGCTCATATATTATAACTTCTGCCCCTTTTGACTTAACTCTTTTCATAACACCTTGTATGGATGACTGGCGAAAATTGTCCGAACCAGTTTTCATTGTAAGTCTGTATACACCTATCACACACCGATGTGCCTCGTCAAAATTGTCCCGTTTTGAATCATCACAACTTTCTGCTTTCCTTAAAATCTGGTCTGCAATAAAATCTTTTCTTGTACTATTTGACATTACAACTGCACTTATTATGTTTTGAGGAATACACTCATAATTTGCCAATAATTGTTTTGTATCTTTTGGCAGACAGTAACCTCCATAACCAAACGATGGGTTATTATAATGAGTACCAATTCGAGGGTCTAAACATACACCCTCAATAATTGATGCTGCGTCTAATCCTTCTACCTGCGCATAAGTATCCAATTCATTAAAATATGCCACTCTTAATGCTAAATATGTATTTGCAAACAATTTTACTGCCTCTGCTTCCGTCGTTTCCATATATAAAGTTTGTATATCTTCTTTTATTGCACCCTCTCTAAGCAAATCAGCAAAAGTATGCGCTTCTTGTTTTAATTTTTCATTTTTCCCGCTACATCCCACAATAATTCTGCTTGGATATAAATTGTCGTACAATGCTTTTGACTCCCTCAAAAATTCTGGGCTAAATAAAATATTATCACAGTCATATTTTTCCATTACCTGTTTCGTAAAACCTACAGGTATTGTGGACTTTATTATCATTGTTGCTGACGGATTTACCTTTTTTACCAGTTTTATAACATCCTCAACAGAAGATGTATCAAAATAATGTGTTTGTGGATTATAATTTGTTGGAGTGGCAATTATTACAAACTGTGCCTGCTTATATGCCTCCTCCCCATCTATAGTCGCCACCAAATTAAGTTCTTTCTCAGCCAAATATTTTTCCAAATACTCATCCTGTATAGGACACTTTCTGCCATTTACCAACTCAATTTTTTCGGGAACTACGTCAACAGCCATAACCCTATTATGCTGTGCCAACAGCACTGCCAACGACAAACCCACATAGCCCATTCCTGCCACTGCTATACTATAGCTATCCATTCTCTCTGTTTCCTCTCTTATATTTGTTCATTCAAATAATATTTTTGCTTAATAACCATCGTGTAAAATATTAAAATCACAAAATATCCAATATTCTTTTATAAATCTTTAAAAATATCTATTGTTTCTGATACGCCCCACACACCTCTTTCGGTTCGCCAACCATCCTCATTTCACCTTTCTCAATCCACACCACCTTAGTGCAGTTCTCAAGGATTGTTCCCATTCCGTGGCTTACCATAAGCACAGTACTTCCTCCGTGTATCATCTCTTTTACCCTTTTGAGACTTTTCTTTCGAAAGAACTCGTCTCCAACACTCAAAACTTCATCGAGTATCAATATTTCTGCCGCATCCCCAACTGTCGCGATGGCAAATCCAAGGCGGCTCACCATACCGCTTGAGAAGTTCTTTACTTTCTCGTCCATAAAGCCGTCAAGCTCCGCGAACTGCACAATCTCGTCATAGTGTTCATCTATGAAGCTTTTGGGGTAGCCGATGATTGCGCCGTTGAGATATACATTTTCTTTAGCTGATAGTTCCATGTCAAAACCTGTTCCAAGTGTCAGAAGCTGTATCTTTTTTCTGTCCACAAGCACTTCTCCACTTGTAGGCTTTAGTGCTCCCGAGACAATTCTAAGAAGTGTACTTTTTCCTGAACCGTTAGTGCCTATTATGCCAACAATTTCCCCCTGCATTACATCAAAACTTATGTTGTCGAGGGCTAAAAATTCCCGGTATGAAACTTGACGCTTTAACCGCTGTATCAGATATTCTTTGAAGCCGGATGCGTTGCTTGTGGATATCTTAAATTTCATGGTCACATTTCTCACACTTATAACCGGGGCTGCTAAATTTTCTTTAATTCTATTTTTGTTTATTTGTATCTCATCCATTTTTTACACCCTCTGCATCACATCATTTTCTTTTTTCTTGAATATCAGCAGTCCAAGCGAAAGCGAAATTCCCACCGCCACAATAAGCTTTATCCACGCTGAATAGTGCGGTACGCGGTTATACACAACG
>JBNMKO010000122.1:0-8024 GCA_050874385.1 Eubacteriales bacterium | reverse complement strand
CAAGTACTGCACCTACTGTATAATACCGATGCTTAGAGGTCACTACAGAAGCTATCCTATGGAGGATTTGGTGAGGGAGGCAGAGTCGCTTGTCGAGGGCGGAGTCAAGGAGCTTGTGCTTGTCGCTCAGGAGACGACACTCTACGGTGTTGATTTATATGGAAAGAAGATGCTCCACGAGCTTTTGAGAAAGCTGTGCCGCATTAATGTTCGTCGATGGATAAGAATAATGTACTGTTACCCGGAGGTGATATACGATGAGCTCATTCAGGTGATGAAGGAGGAGCCTAAGATATGCCACTATCTTGACATTCCTATTCAGCACGCATCCGACAATATTCTAAAGAGAATGAACCGCAAGACGAACAGGGCAGAACTCACAGAGCGCATTGCAAAGCTTCGCGAGGAGATACCTGACATTGCACTTAGAACCTCTCTTATAGCAGGATTTCCGGGTGAGACCGAGGAAGACCATGAGGAGCTTATGGAGTTCATCGACGAGATTGAGTTTACAAGGCTTGGTGTGTTCACATACTCAGCCGAGGAGGGGACAAAGGCTGCCGAGATGGAGGAGCAGGTTCCTGACGAGGTGAAGGAGGAGAGACGAGACAGGCTTATGGAGCTTCAGCAGGAGATATCCTCAGACCTTTCACAGCAGCAGATTGGCAAGGTTATGACGGTTATGATAGAGGGAAAGGTCGCCGATGAGAACGCTTATGTCGGAAGAACCTATATGGATGCGCCTAATGTAGACGGATATATATTTGTAAACACAGACGAGGAGCTTATGTCCGGCGATTTCTGCAAGGTGAAAGTTACAGGGGCATTAGAATATGACTTGATTGGAGAATTAGTACAATGAATTTACCTAACAAACTTACAATAGCGAGAGTTATAATGATACCGTTCTTTTTGGTGTTCCTTATGACGGATTTCTTTGCGGGAAGCCGCTATGTGGCACTTGCAATATTTATTATTGCCAGCCTTACAGATATGCTCGACGGAAAGATTGCGAGAAAGTATAATCTTGTGACAAACTTTGGCAAATTCATGGACCCGCTTGCGGACAAGCTTTTGGTGTGCTCCGCGATGATTGCCTTTATAGAGCTTGGGCTTATCCCGGCTTGGATTGTAATCATTATAATAGCAAGAGAGTTTATCATAAGCGGTTTCAGACTTATCGCCGCCGAGAAGAATGTGGTTATAGCAGCGGGAATGTCGGGAAAGATTAAGACGACAGTGCAGATGATTATGTGCTGTCTGCTCATTGCAAGACTTCCGTTTGGGTTTATGAGATATGTGGAGCAGGTGTTTATCTATGCGGCACTTGTGCTTACTGTGTATTCGCTGATTGTCTATCTCGTGCAGAATAAGGATATATTGAAGGATAATTAACTATGATTGAAGAAAATTTGGTTAGAATATTATTTGAGAGGGCGTTAAAGATTACAACCGCCGAGTCGTGCACGGGTGGGATGATTGCATCCACCCTTGTCAATGTGGCAGGTGTGTCCGATGTGTTTGAGTCGGGCTACATAACCTACTCGGAGGAAGCTAAGATGCGTATTCTCGGCGTGAAGAAAGAGACGCTTGATAAGTATACTGTATACAGCGAGGAGGTTGCCCGCGAGATGGCGGAGGGCGCGGCAAGGATAGCCGGAGCTGATGTGGCGCTGTCCGTCACAGGCATAGCGGGACCGGACGGGGGAACGCCCGATTTTCCGGTTGGATTGTGCTATATCGGATGTTATTATGACGGGGAGAAGACGGTTGTTCGCCATGTATTTGATGGGGACAGGCAGCAGGTGAGGCAGCAGGTTGTGCAGACGGCTATTGAGCTTGCAATAAAAACGCTTGCATGATTAACGATTACAATTTCACACAAGAAAATTCTTATTAAAAAAGTGATGCCCTATTGCGGCACCACTTTTTTTAGTTGATTGACCAGTGTGTTGTAGGCGAGAGTGTTGTTAGAAGCCTTGATTTCATATACTCTGTGGTCGGAGGTCTCGATAAACAATACGAAGTGAAGCTTGTGGCTTGCAATCTCCTCATACTTTAGCTGTATGGTGAGCTTGATTGTCCCGTCCTTTTTGCTCTCGATAAAGTAGAGATATCTTTCAGTAAGTGCAAAGTAACCTCGGACAAAGCCTGTTCCGACGGTGAGGTTAGCCATACTTCCGTAGAGAACCTTCTGGTTTCCGATAATCGTGTGAAGTTGTTCGTCCATCTTCTTTTTCTGAACGCTCTCCGAGAAGAAAATTAAAAATACAACAACAATGACAAGTAATAATGCAAGTAAGCCCGGCATGTTAAAACTCCTTTGTTTGAAAAATTATGTATCTGTGCTGGAAACGTACACACTGTAAATCGCCGTTTCAAAGAAGAATTGTAACATAATTAAAAAAATATGTAAATATTTTTACAGATATTGCGCAGTTTAGATTTATTTTACGATTGTTAAATGTTTTTGGGGTATAATTTGCTTGCAAGCATCGGCAATAAAGTTTATAATATTTAATAAGTATTGTTTTGGAGTACACGAAAATGGAAAGTAATGAAAAGGGTGCATACCGCACAAAGCAGAGAGAAATCATATTGGACTACCTTAAAAAGTGTCAGGATGGACATGTCACCATAGACGAGGTGACTGACCACCTGAAGAACGAGGGCAATAAGGTGGGCAGAACCACCATATACAGGTACATGGAAAAGCTTGCAGACGAGGGCTTTCTGAGAAAATATTATATAGAGGAGGGGGTTGGTGCATGCTACCAGTATCAGGGCGATGACACCGCCTGCCGCAATCATTTCCATCTCAAGTGCGTAAAATGCGGGAAGCTGTTCCATGTGAGCTGTGATTTTTTGCAGAAGATAGAGGAACATGTGTATGAGCACCATCATTTTCTGGTCGACAATTCCAAGACCGTACTTTACGGGATATGTGAGGAATGTCAGAAAAATTCGGGAGAGGATTTTGCCACTCATCACGGGGAATGTGGCTGCGGACATGACCACAATGACGAAAAAGAGACAGGAAGAGGAGAATAGCCATGGAAAAGAAACCATTTGTTACACTTGAACAGTTGAAGGAAATCGACAAGACCTATCCTACACCGTACCACATCTATGATGAGAAGGGCATTAGGGAGAATGTAAAAAAGCTTAGGGAGGCTTTTTCATGGAATAAGGGCTTCAGGGAATATTTTGCGGTGAAAGCCACTCCTAATCCTTTTTTGGTGAATATACTCAAGGAGTACGACTGCGGCGTTGACTGCTCATCGCTCACGGAGCTTATGTTTGCAAAGGCTCTTGACTTTGACGGACAGCACATAATGTTCTCGTCAAACGCAACTCCGGCGGAGGAGTTTGAGTACGCGCACAAGATTAACGCGACAATCAATCTCGACGATTTCACACACATTCAGTTTTTGGACGATATATGCGGCATACCTGAGACTATATCATGCCGTTTCAATCCGGGCGGATATTTTCAGATTGCCAACTCCATAATGGATAATCCGGGCGATGCAAAGTACGGTTTTACCAAGGAACAGCTTATCGAGGGCTTTAAGCTCCTAAAGCAGAAAGGTGCAAAGCATTTCGGAATACATGCGTTTCTTGCGAGCAACACTGTCACCAACGAGTACTATCCTACACTTGCAAAGATTTTGTTCGAGCTTGCGGTTGAAGTTTCCGAAAAGACGGGCTGTGACATCAAGTTCATAAATCTCTCCGGAGGAATAGGTGTGCCTTACAGACCTGACCAGGAGCCTAACGATATCTACGCTATCGGTGAGGGCGTGAGAAAGGTTTACGAGGAGGTATTAGTGCCTGCCGGAATGGGCGATGTGGCTATCTACACAGAGCTTGGACGCTTTATGATGGCGCCTTATGGTCATCTTGTGACAAAGGCTATACATGAGAAGCACACATACAAGGAGTATATAGGCTGTGATGCGTGTGCTACCAACCTTATGCGTCCTGCAATGTATGGCGCATACCATCATATCACCGTTATGGGCAAGGAAAATGAGCCTTGTGACCACAAGTATGATGTGACCGGTTCACTCTGCGAGAACAATGACAAGTTTGCGATTGACCGTATGCTTCCTAAGATTGACATGGGAGACTTCCTTGTAATCCATGACACGGGAGCTCACGGATTTTCGATGGGATACAATTATAATGGAAAACTCCGTTCGGCAGAACTTTTGCTTTGCGAGGACGGTTCGGTGAAGCTTATAAGACGTGCTGAGACTCCTAAGGATTACTTTGCAACCTTTGACTGCTTCCATATTTTTGACAAGGTATTAGAAGAAAAATAATCAGAAGAGGATTTATTTATGGCTGAATTAACCAATATAGCGGCTGAACTTTCCAAGGGAAAGAATGTCGACATGAATTTACCAAGATATGCTGACGGGATGAACTCACTTTACGGAAGAATGGGCTATGTTAAGCTTGCGCTCAACCTGTATTCATTTGCCGAGGTGTACGGCGAGGACACCGAGTACACACAGCTTGTATCAGACTATGCACTTAGACTTGCAAATGCCATAACGGAGGGAATTTCCGGTGACAATGCCGATGTGGGTTCGGCTAAGGTCTTAGAGGATATCGACGCGCTCAGGGAAGAGCTTATCGGAAGGATGGAGGTTCTGACAGCGTACACGGACAGATTCCAGATTTTCGAGTATGTGTTAAACCGCATTGAGTACAATTACAAGGAATGTGATGTCAATTCCGACTACTATGATGATAAGTTTGAGAAGGACATTATAAACTATATCGTCTCCGATAAGGATAATACGGTTGTGAATATGAAGATAGGTCAGGTTGTGAGCCAGATACCTATGCGCCTTTCAAAGAACAAGTTTTTTGAGCTTTTGAGGGATGCGCTCACGCTCTACAAGGGGTCTGACACGACGGCGGTTGACGATTTTATATATATGCTTCGCTCGGTTTCTATGCTTCACACGCCGGAGGGCTTTGACAGTGCGTTTTCTGCACTCGCTGACAGACTTGCAAAGCTTGAGAGTTATTCCTATGTGGACATGTCAAAGGAGGATTATCTTGAGGCGGAAGGCACTCTCACGGAGGCTACAGAGTACGTTGTCAATGTTACGGATGTGTTCGTTCTTCTCATGGATGCCGTGAACGATGCTTATATGGTTCTTTTGACTGCCGACAATGCGCTTGTCGACGGAAGTGCAAGACAGCACTGCCTAAAGATTATCGACATGGCACTTGATGCCATATATGACCGCGTTCTTCCTATAGAGGACTCGTTTGACAGCTTTGTCGCCATAGAGGGAGTTCAGGAGAGACTGTCGACACAGCTTGCATCGGACAGCTATGCGCTTGACGATGTGAAAAATTCCCACATGGACAGGGTTGAGGCGCTTGGTCTTACACAGACATACGAGAAGCTTTTTAAGCTTGAAAAGCTGAGCTCGGGAAGCAGCTTTATGAAGCTTGTCGAGGACGAATTGTCGAATATTATCGCTGATGAGGCATATATTAATAATAGATGCGATGAGCTTGTCAATGAGCTTATGGATTTCTTCTCGGAGCATGAAAGACCGTTTAACAGGGCTGTAATGTCAGGAATACTCGGAAGTCTCCCGGTGTTCTTTAACAATATGGAGGAAATCAAAAAGTATATTCATGTGGCGCTTGGACAGTGCAGCGATGAGGCTGAACGCAAGTCGTGTATGAAGCTTATGCTCGATTTGATGAGTGAATAGTGTAAAATACATCTAAGACAATAAAGGGCAGTGATTAGACGGTGGAGGACATTGTCTGATGTATTATGATTTGCATCAGTATCACTGTAAAGCAGTGAGATGGTAAAATGTATGTATGAGAGGAGGGTGAAGCGATGGCGGCGCACTATATCTGGTATGATAAGCTGTATTTTTATGAGGACAATGACAGAAAAAAGGCGCGCCTGCTTCGCCGTCTTGAAAAGGGCAAGCTGGTTCCCGATATATATGTGCTCGCCCTGCCTGAATCTAGGGAGCGCAATATACTCGATATATACAGTTCACTTGAGCTTATGCAGCCCCATTATAAGGGGCGGGATAAGTATGTTGTGGGCTTGGCACATGGAAAGGAAGCGGCTGTGGAGCTTGCGGCATCCATTGTCGAGGAGATGTACAACGCGAATGGGAATTTTGATATCAGAACATTTCTCGGTTTCCATGAGAAAAATTTCTCGGTTGGGGAGGTGTGATGGTGCTGTTTCTCAATATTTTGTTGTGTATTTTGAAAATTATAGGAATTGTGATACTTGTGGTTCTCGGAATTGCGATTTTGCTCCTGTGTCTGCTGCTTTTTGTTCCTATACGGTATAAGGTGTATGCCTCGTTTTTGGGCGCGCCCCATGTGTCGGCACATGTGACTTATCTTTTGAAACTTTTGCATGTGGAGTTTGAGCTTGATGGAAGGCAGTCGGAGCTTAAAATAAAGATATTCGGGCATAATATTTCCGATAAGAAGAAAGAAAATGGCGGGAAAAGCGCTGATACCGGGAACTCCGGGCGTGATAAAAGTTCGGACGCTAAAAAAGCTAAGCGGTCTGTGGAAAAAACCAAAAAGCCGGACGACACTGTAAATGTGAATGATGACGCTAAGGCGGACATCAATGAAAAAACGCAAAGTGAACGTACAAATAAGATTGTGATGGCAGAGGAGCATAAAGGCTCGGAAGTGGAACAGAGTGTCAATCACATTGAAAACCGTAGGGACGATGACGTTGATGACTTTAAACAAAGAATAGAAAGACTCGAACAAAAGGCAGAAAGTTCAGAACAGAAACCAGAAAGTCACGGACAGAATGTAGAAGGTTCAGGACAGAAAGCTGACAGCTCCAGTCAGAAAACCAAACACGCCGAGCAGAGCGTTGTAGATAACAAGGGTTACAATAGTAACAATAATAAACCTGACAGTGTGGATGATGAAAAGAACAGGGATAAAAAGAAATCCGCAAAAGCACAGAGAAAATCCCGCGATGTGCCGGATAAAAACGATGACGCACCGAAAGTCACGGATAAGATTAAGGCTGGTGCGGCGCTGTTAAAGGAGAACCGACATGTTCTTGATTTTGTGTTTAGGCAGCTTAAACTTCTTTTTAAGCATATTTTGCCGGGAAGTCATGTGGTCAATATAAGGCTTGGGCTTGACGACCCCGCACTTTTGGGGGAAATCCTTGGCGGAGCCGCTGTTTTGAGGGCGATGACAGGGCTTGTTATTAATATCACACCGGTGTGGGATGAGAAAGTGTTTGAGGCGCAAGCCGATTTGAAGGGGCGGATTATACTTGGCAGGGTATTGTTTATAGCCGCCAGGGTATATTTTAATAAGGAAGTCAAAAAATTTATTAAAGCTGTAAAAAATATATAGTTTCAGGAGGAATAAAAAATGGCAGATAACAACAATAAGTTCAATTCGACAGTTGAATCCCTTTTTTCGGGAATGGACAGCTTTGTGAGTGCAAAGACGGTTGTGGGTGATGCGGTTACAGTCAACGACACAATAATTGTTCCGCTTGTCGATGTTGCATTCGGAGTGGGCGCAGGAGCATTTTCCGGTGACACCAAGAACAATGCGGGCGGAGGACTCGGAGCAAAGCTCTCACCTAGCGCGGTGCTTGTCATACAGAACGGACAGACAAAGCTTGTAAATGTCAAAAATCAGGATACAGTCACAAAAATTCTTGACATGGTTCCTGACATGGTTGACAGAATTTCCGATATAGCAACAGGAAAGAAAAATAAGGGCGATGAGGCTGTCGACGAAGCGATAAAGGATATGACACAGGAGTAGTGTCACCTTTTCAGGGGAAGATAAATGGCAGTAAAAAAGTTTATAAAAGGCTTATTGTATACATGCTGTGCGGCTGTCCTTGTGGCAGCCGTATATGTGTTTGCGATAAATGGATATGTCATACATAAGACTAGGACAAAGATTTTGAGTGTCGATGAGGCGGCGGCATTGTCGGATGTGGACTGCATAATTGT
>JBNMKO010000121.1:0-8100 GCA_050874385.1 Eubacteriales bacterium | reverse complement strand
GCATTGCATCAAAATTGAATGTCCCAACGATAGACCTTGTTGGAAAAGTAAGTCTGCCAAAGTTACAGGATGACGGAAGCTGGAGCACATCATCAAAAAATACAACAAAGAATTATGACAGCGAGACCGGACGAACCTATGGCGGTCATAGTGTGGCATCTAATGCCGGTGATTCAGTGTTTTATGGAAACACGGGTACAAGGTATAAGAGCAGTGATTTGGCAAATTTGAAGAACACCAATCTTTCAAATAACACAAAGTCCGGCAGCAGTGCAGGCGGAAGCGAGAATAACACATACACATTCGTTGCACAGGTTGACGGAAAGACACTTTATAAAGAAGTTGTCAACCAGGATAAGTTGCGTAAGAACAGAACAGGAAGCAGCGCATTTACGGATTAAACGGGAGGAAGAGAATGGGATTTGCAGGATGGTTAATTAAGTTCGGTGATGTGCAGCTCCCTAACTCATATCTTTTGGCGGATGGATGGGAGAGCACACCAAACCAGAGAGTGGAAATAAAAGCATGGCGCGATGCGAATGTGCTTTTGCACAGGGACACATCTTCTAATTTCAAAACGTCGCTGAAGCTTAATATCAAAGAGATGAATTTGAAGGAGATGACGGCACTCAAGGCGGTTATAGGGCTTGCGACATTGCCACAGACAGATAAAAAGCAGCGGCGTGTGAGGTGCACATACTGGAATGATGAGGATTTAGAATACAAGACAGGTATTTTTTATATAAGCGACACTACTTATACCATACATAAGATAGATGAGGACGGCAATGATATAGAGTACAATTCACACACAATAGAATTAACTGAATATTAATGTGGATAAGGAGGTGGATACGGTGGATTACAAAGAGCTTTTTTACAAAGACAGTGTAGAAAAACAGGTGACAATCAAATCTGATGACGGACTTATAAATATTACTAACAGTGAGCTTGAAGGTGAGACGATGGAACTCACCGAAAGTATATGTTCGGAGGATGAGCTGACTTTCGGGGCATGTTCGGCGGCGCAGCTTAAATTTACCGTGTCTGATATTCAAACTCCATTACAGGGTAAATGGTTGAATGTGGATATAGAACTCAAAAGTGAGGATATATCAGCTAATCCATATAGATTAGGACGTTACAAGGTTTGCTCGGACAAGCCGACGGTTGACAGAACAAGTCGTGATGTTATTGCTTATGATGTACTATATGACATTATAAATGCGGATGTTGCCGACTGGTATAATTCTATTCTTCCGGAAAAAGATAGCGCTGTGCGTTTGAAGAAATTTAGAGATAGTTTCTTTGAACATTTTGGAGTTGTACAGGAGGATATCGCTCTTGTAAATGACAGTATGTGGGTTGAACGCACAGTAGAGTTGAGTGAATTGAGTGGTGCGACAGTAATTAACTGTATCTGCGAGATAAATGGCTGTATGGGGCATATTAACCGAAGCGGAAAGTTTGAATATGTTTATCTTAAACCTATATCCAGCCCGGATGATATAAGTAAGGACCTGTATATATCAGCAACATACGAGGATTATATTGTCCAGCCCATTGACAAGTTGCAGATAAGACAGGAAGAAGATGATATCGGAGCCATTGTAGGAGATGGAAGCAATTCATACATCATAGAGGATAATTTTCTTGTGTATGGAAAGAGTTCGACTAATCTGAGTGTTATTGCCAACAACATTTTGATGAGGATTAATGGTTTATCATATAGACCATTTACAGTTGAATGTGTAGGTAATCCTTGTATTACTCTTGGTGCAGCAGTAAGTGTTGTATCGACATACGCAACAATAAATAGTTATGTGCTTACACGCACACTTAAAGGGGTGCAGTCACTTTCAGATACATATGAGGCAGCAGGCGAAGAGTATCGCACAAGTAAAGTCAATGGTGTACATAAGCAGATTATACAACTTAAAAATAAAGCCAACATCCTCAACCGCAGCATCGAGGAGACAAGGAACACAATTACCGATGTGGAAAACGGTCTCAAAAACGAGATATTGGCGACGACGACGCAGTTCGATGTCAAGCTCCAGAGCTTACAGTCACAGGTTGATGGCGAGATAGAGGTCATCAACGGGAACGGACAGCCCACGCTTTATAATTATCCGGCATATAACTGGGTGAGCAGTCCGAAGGTTGGAGATGTACTTGTTGAAGGGTTACGCTTTACATACTCGGACGCAGTGTACAACAAGCATCAGCGAACATTATTTTTTGATGAGGACACATCTACGACGTACCGTTTTATTTCTAAGAATGGGATATGGGTATGGGAGCCGTTTGCAAATGCTGAGTTTTCACTTTTGCAAAAACAGATAACAGACATGAATGTTACGGCTCAAGGCATTACCAGCAATGTTGAGGAGCTGTCAGCAAAAGTGACTAATGAGTATATTACTCAGATTGATGCAAAAACGCTTATATCTCAGACAGCGTATGGCATTAAGGAGGATATCTCGGAGGTATACAGCACAAAAGATGAGATAAATACTTTCAAGAACAACATCGAAAAAACGGCGCAGGGCTTGGCGGCGCAAATCAGTGAAGTCAATGAAGCGCTCGATGGAGCAAATGAAGTTTACACCATAAGAGGGCAGCCGACACTGTACAATTATCCGGCATATAACTGGACAGCCGGTCCAAAGGTTGGAGATAAGCTTGTCAGTGGATTGAAGTTCACTTATTCGGATGAGAGCTATAAGAAGCACAAGAGGGCATTGGTATTTGACGAGGTAGCAGGAAAGACGTACCGCTTTATTAAAAGCGGTGCTACATGGCTGTTCTCAGATGTGGGTGATACAGAGTTCTCGTGGGTTAATAAAAAGCTTGCAGAATACAAAGTGACAGTTGATGGAGTTTCCGCTGACCTGTCGAAGTTCGAGACAAAGGTTGGAGCGGACTATATCACTAAAGTTGACGCACAGGCGAGTATTAAATATTCGGTGGATGGGCTTGAGACACGATTTAATAAGACGCTGGAAAACTATACGACAACAGGAGCGGCGCAAAGTATCTTTGAGAGCTCGTTTGATACAAAGGCAGATGGAATATATAGTAATATTAAAGAGACTTACGCAACTAAGACGGCTCTTGGCGATTATTCAACAACACGCCAAATGAATACTGCCATAGAAGCGACGGCGCGTACCGTTAAAAGCACAGTAGCCTCATCGAGCAATCAATGGGATTACAGCAAGTATTGGCATCCTGTTAATTATAGCGGCTATGGAGCTCCGTGGGATGCTGGATATGCGGATATCAATCAGTATAGAGGTAAGACATATCTGGACGCAGCGACAGGATATATATATTATTGCTGTAATAGTGATGGCTCATATGAGAATTGGTTCAAGGATTATAAGTGTCCTGCTGAAATAAGTGAATTGAAAACACAGATGGAACAGGTAGATGGCAGATTTAAATGGCTTGTAAAGAGCGGTGACAGCGAGGCAAATATGGTTTTAACTGACAAGTTATATTCACTCGTCAATGAACATATTGACTTGACAGGCTTGGTTACAGTTTCATCTCTCAAAGAAAGCGGAGAGACCATAATCAACGCAGACAATATTACCACGGGAACGATTAATGCGTTAGCCATTAATGGATGCACTATAACAGGTAGCGCGGTTGCGTTTGCCAATGACTCGGGCGGATGGAATGCGGTTTTTAATTCGGAAGGTATGTGGATAATTGGCACTGGTACGGTTGATAATCCGAATTTTATGGTTGATAAATGGGGATTTGTACATTTGGGCAATGATGTACGAATGAGTTCGGCGGGCGTATGGCTGAACGATATGTTTAAATCATGGGCGAGTTTTTTCTAAAAATTTAAAAGGAAGGGCGTGAGCAATATGGGCAATTATGACATAAGAATGTTCAGGAACACAATATCATCTTATATCAAGCAGTCAACACTAGAACCAGAGATTAAGCTACTTGTATTGAAGGATTTAACCGCACAGGAAGAGAAAGAAGCGGATGCACTCGTTGTCAGAGAGGCGGCGGAAATTGAAAGAGCGGCACAGCTCAAGCAGACAGCTGAACAGAAAAAGTCAGCAGTGCAGAAGGAAAGTGAGGTAGGGGATAATGGCAACTAACAGTTATGAGCCACGCGAATGGAATTATGGACAAGATATCACACCAGATAGTCTCAATCACATGGAGCAGGGGATTAAAGCTAATTCGGATGCGATTAACACGATAAATAATAATTTAGAGCAAGCTCAACTTCTCGAAAATGGTTCGATGATTAGGTACTTGTCCTATCCAAAAGTGTTTTCTTCCTTTGGCAATGCCAGTGTCAATGAAGTGACATTAGAATTACCTAAAGGCAATTATCTTATTATGATTGGCGAATACGGAAGCGGGGCATTTGGTGTTATCAATGCACTAGGCACTTTGGGTAACTCAATTCTATCAAAAATTGCGGGGCAAGATATTATCTGGAATTGCTTAAGTGTTAATAATACCACATTAACCCTTAACAAAGAAAGTTTTACTGCATGTTATATTGCTGCAATATTATTAGCACCAATTGCACCTAATTAATACATAATCTTGAGTATTGTATATTGCGGAATGCCTGTTATATGTATTTTGCCATTAGAACCCGTTATAGATATTGTTGGATGCGCCAAAATTGTTTGAATATATATTGCCATAGGCATCGAGAACATATACAGCCCGAATGAGCTCTCGGTTGATATTATTATTAAGCCAATACTGGCTCTACTACCTACCAAGGTAAAATCCCAAGTGTTTATATTCTTATCCGAGATAATAATTTGCTGTTCAAAAGGTGTGTAAACTTCTAAATTATTATTTACAGTAGAAAGAGGGTGAAATAAAAGAATTATAAACATGTAACAAAAAGTATAAGAGAAGAAAGGATTTGAGAAAATGAGAGAAAATTTTTTAAAGGTATTAATAACATCTATTGGAGGCATGTTGTCAGCAATGTTAGGAATCCTATATGTCCCAGTGTTGTTAATGGTGGGATGTAACGTGACAGATTATGTTACAGGATTGATGGCAGCTAAGAATCGTGGAAATGGTAAGGTGAGTTCGTATAAGAGTATTAGTGGCATTACTAAGAAAATTGGGATGTGGGTGCTTGTGATTGTTGGAGCAATGGTTGATGCACTTCTTAAATATGCCTCTACAATGTTAGGATATACATTGCCATTTACATTTTTAGTTGCAGCAGTAGTGGCTATATGGATTATCTGTAATGAGTTTATAAGCATACTGGAAAATCTTATAGATATTGGAGTCGCCATACCGCCGTTCATGCTACCAATTATTAAACATATTAAATCTTACACAGAAGCCGCCGCAGGCTATAAAGAGAGCACAAGCACAGACGAAAGCAAGGAGGAAAAATAATCATGGGATGCAGAGTATTAGCAAGTAACAATCGTCGTATAACATGTGGCTTTCCAAGCCACCAGCAGAGAATAAGAGGAAAGCAGCATATATATGGTTGCGATATAGTCACAGCAGCATACACAACATGCGCAATTACAGCTCATTCAGCTGGAACGGTCAAGAGAGTGATAAACTACATAAAAGGGCATGAGGTGGACAAGCATGGCTATGGTTATGGAAATCAGGTCATTATCGAACATGAGAATGGAGTATGCACAATCTATTGTCATATGGCACCGGGAAGCATTTGTGTGAGTGAAGGACAGCAGGTCAAGGCAGGCGATGTAATCGGCTCAATGGGTAATACAGGAAGTAGTTTCGGCGCGCATCTCGATTTCTCAGTAATAAAGTTAAAGCCCGGATATAAGCTGGAGAATGTCGATATTTTAAAGGATATCGACGTAAAGTTTAATTATTATGACCCTGAGCTGTACCTTGATGCAGACCTTCCGGGAGCGGAGGAAAAGATAATCGAGCGTGTACAGGTTGGTAGTTTTGAGCATCCTGAGTATGCAATAAGGCGATATGACCTTTTAAAGTCAGAAGGCTATGACGTATTGATTAAGTTCTGGGCAGGTCACTATAGAGTACAGGTAGGAGCATATGAAGAGCATAAATATGCTATAAATATGTATAACAGGCTCGTACAGGCAAAATATGATTGTTATATCACAACCGAAGCGGGCGAAGAGATAGGAATTGACACACTCAGAAAGCTTGCAGGCTGAGTTGTACCAGTACAACAAATAATATGATTATGTGGGAGGGTAGTTATAGCTGCCCTCTTTTTGGATGTAAATAATAATTTAAACGCAAATAAAGTGTTTTATCAAGGATACTATGAAATTAATGAATTAAGTATCAGCTCAACTACCTCGCTTAATGATTTGGTTGAGGGCAACTTACTACCTTCCGGAAGTGTAATAACACTATGGGTTAATGACAAAACTACATTCGGTACCGAAATTCGTAATGGAATAAAAACAGCATATCCTAACATAAATTTTTATGGATACATAACCATGCAACGCACGATAGATGGAGCTACTATATATATGTACGCAAGGTCGTATGAGAATTGCGATATGTATATTAATAGATACACAACTGTCAATTCTTTGGGTTGGCAATCCCAGTGGCGCAAGGTTAATCCTGTATGGTCTGACTGGGTTAGTCTTGGTATTAATGGCATTGGGATTGAGGCTAAGTACCGCTATAATGATAGTATGGTTGAGATTGCATACTCTGGTAGCTTTAACGGCAAGACTATTACTGTTAATTCGCCTGGATATATATGGGAGGCTGTTCCTCCATTCACACCTAAAATCAATATGCACATTCCTGTTGCATACATGGAGAATGGATTGATTATTCGCTTTTACCCTACAGCATCAGATGGAGCAAGTGGTAAATTCACATTAACTGCGATGCAGCAAACTATTAAATCACAAGGCTATATAAGTGGTTCGTTCGTGTATGGAATTTAATATTAATAAACTATAAAATTTTGTGTCTCCATTCATTTTTTTCTTTAGCAAGATAAACAACAACGTCCGAATATGAATGGATTAGAAAAGAGGCATACTCACCACAATTAACTAATAATGCCTTATAATAATAGACTTGTCCAGCAATAATAATACCTTCAAAGATACTATTATCTTGAGTTGGCTTGAATTTTTGAAAATTGTCTTTGATAACATTTATTACTCCAGCAGCTCCACTGGTCAAGATGCCAGCTTCGATGTTGAGAAAGTTTAAATTATTATTTATAATTATATTACCTAAACAGTTGCTACATATCTCCTAAAAATATCAATAGTATGCTCCGACCCTATGAATGAATAGTGTTTTCCAGCTGTTGAAGAGTCCTTATGTCCAAGATATTCCCCAGCATCATGCACACTGCCGCCTCGTTTAATAATATTAGTTGCTGTGGTTTTACGGAAAAGATGCGGATATACGCGCCTATTGAGTCCGGAGCGCATTTTAATATTTTTAATGGCTTCTCGTATGCCCTCGGCACTTAGAACGTCATTAGAGTGACGTATAGTGAAGAGCGGAACTGTGCTGGTGGTGAGAAGATTTCGCTCTGAAATATATTCAGTGAGGTATTTAAGAGCGATGGTGTCAAGACATACAGGGCGATAGGCATGAGATTTCTCACCATAGATTGAAATAAGCCCGTTGTTCCAGTTTATATCTGATATTCTTACAGCACTTACTTCACCGACACGCATGGCTGTAGAGCGAAGAAATTCTATAAGAGCTCTGTCACGGGCTGAACGGCATCCGGATTTGAGCTGTTCGTACTCAGTAGGTTCCAGATGGTCTATAGGCTTTTCAATTTCTTTATAAGGTTCAACGGCTTCACACGGGTTTTCGACAATCAGATGAGATTTCCTCATCCATGTATAAAAGGCGGAAATATTACGTCGGAGATTATTAAGTGACACGGCATCATTGCTATGTCGGAGACTGTTGAGAAAATAGCTAATATCAATACTTGTTATTTCGGTGAGAGGTTTTTGAATTACAGAAAGTAGCCGCCTGATAGTATCTATATAGTACTATATAGATACTATCAGGCGGCTACTTTCTGTAATTCAAAAACCTCTCACCGAAATAACAAGTATTGAT
>JBNMKO010000120.1:0-8179 GCA_050874385.1 Eubacteriales bacterium | reverse complement strand
TATAAAAATATATAATTATTATATTATATATAGAATAATACTATGATATTATTATTTTATGAACAGAACAATATTGCTTAATTATCGTTTTGTATATAGAACAAAAATATACAATTATTGTATTGCATAGAGAACGACACTGCGTATGGATTGTTTTGAGTGAAAAAATATTGCATAATTGTTGCCTGGCTATACTTCCGTAAGTATTGAAATATTTGCAAAACAGTGTAAAATATACTAAAAAAGCTTTTAAATATTAAAAGCGGAAAGTTGAGGTAAAATAATGAGCAGAGTGGATTTTGGAGCAAAGCCGTGGGTTTTTCCGATGCCTGTTTTGATTATCGGAACTTATGACAAGGATGGCGTGCCGAATGCGATGAACGCGGCGTGGGGAATGATTTCGGACATGAATGAGATTTCAATAAGTCTTTCAAATCACAAGACAACGGAGAATTTGGAGGCTACAGGCGCATTTACAGTAAGTTTCGCTACCGAGGACACTGTGGCGGCATGTGATTATGTCGGTATCGAGTCAGCGCTCAAGGTTCCAAATAAGTTCGAGAAGGCGGGCTTTACACAGACTAAGAGCAGCAGGGTGAACGCGCCGATTATAAATGAGCTTCATGTTGCGCTTGAGTGCAAGGTTAAGAGCTTTGAGAACGGAATACTGCTTGGCGAGATTGTGAACGTCACAGCGGACGAGTCGGTTCTCACAGACGGAAAGATTGACCCTAAGAAGTTGAAGCCGATTGCATTTGACCCGGTTAACAACACTTACGTTGCGCTTGGCGATGTTGTTGGCAAGGCGTTTTCGGATGGAGTGAAGTTGAAGTAGTGGGAAAAGATATTTGACAGGATTACAAGTATCATGTCATCTGTTTAATATTGTAAAAGTTATAAGTTATAAGTAGAGATATTTTAGATGCAGCTTATGTGGATATGATTTCATATAAGCTGCTTTTTCTTTATAAAAATACTTTGTATGAAAATTATAGACTATTTATAAAAAGTATCTTCTGTAAATAAAACGGCTTACTTATAATAGGAAACAGATTTTTTAAAAATTATGGCAAAAAATGCAACTTTTTTTGAAAAAACTCTTGACCTTCCCCTTTGTGGAAGCTGTATAAAGAGCATGTCAGGCGGCGTTACATGGTTTGAGGTGGTCAAAACAGTGGGAACTGTGATATCATCAAATAAGGTTATGAGACAGGTTGTATGTGTGGAGGTTTTTATGAAAATCAAGCAGGTTGAGGAGCTGGTCGGCATCACCAGCAAGAATATCCGTTTCTATGAAAATCAGGGGTTGCTGACACCTGAGCGCGCGGAGAACGGATATCGCGAATATCATCAGAAGAATATTGATGAGCTAAAAAAGATTAAGCTTCTGCGCAAGCTTGGCGTATCTGTCGAGGAGATTAGGGCAGTGCTTGGAAAGACGGTCTCCCTTGAGGAGTGTCTGGAAAAGCATGTGGGAGTTCTTGAGAAGGAGCGCGAAAATCTTGACAATATGCACAAGCTCTCAAAGGCAATCCTTGAGAACAATGATACGGTTGACACCTTAAATACGGATGAGTGGCTTGACGAGATTGAAAAAATGGAGAGGGAAGGAGTGGATTTTGTCAATTTGAGCAAAATCGATATTCACATGAAGAAAAAAATGGGTGCTTTGATTGGCGGCGTGGCAGTGATTGCCGTTATGATTGTATGGCTGGGAATTTTTCTGTGGGCAAACAGACTCGAGAAAATGCCGGTGGGAATATTTATAATTTTTACAGTAATTCCGGCAGCTATAATTGTATGTATTATCGTTGCGATAAGAAGCAGATTAAAGGAAATCGAGGGAGGAGAAGAAGATGAAGCTTCTAAGTATTGAGTACATTCCGGGTAAGGAGATTGAGGCTCTTGGGATGGTGAAGGGTACAGTGGTTCAGACAAAGAACATCGGGCGTGATTTTATGGCGGGCATGAAAACGCTGGTAGGCGGCGAGATAGTCGGCTACACTGAAATGTTAAACGAGGCGCGCCAGATAGCGGTCAAGAGAATGGTCGACGAGGCGAAGGAGCTGGGAGCTGATGCGGTCATCGGCGTTATGTACGGTTCGTCGCAGGTGATGTCGGGAGCTGCCGAGGTGATTGCCTATGGCACGGCGGTAAAAATCGTTGGGGACAAATAGACTGTAGCATTTTAGGGTTTTGCATAATTTTATGGGGCGTATGATTTATATGGCACTTTCTATAGAAATACGGGAAGTGCCATTTTTGCGTTGCGTTAAAAATTAGTTTTATAAATAAAATAAGCGATTATGAAAAAACATATAAATAGCTGATACTTGTTTAAATTTAAGATAGATTTTAAGAAAAATATCCTTATATATAACTAAAAAATTTATGTAATGTTTTAAAACTGCTCATTTATAGATTAATTTAGGAAAAATCTAAAAAATTTTCAATGATAACGGTGACACAAATAATTATAAAGATGACGTAGATTTCGAATAGATGACTTTGAAAAAGTAAAAATATTTTTGATAACGCAGATATCACATATCAACGGACTTTGTATAAGGATTTTGTTAGTGGTATGTTATGTACACAAGGTAACAAAATATCACCAAGATAAAGGAGAGATTTACATGGCAACGTATATAACTTATGATATATATGGGGATTATGATGCGTTTATTAGTTTGCTTGAACAAATTAATCTTCAGGAGTCGGACACATTGTACATACTTGGAAATGTCATTAACTATGGAGTGCACCCAATCAAGGTACTTTTAAAGTTGATGGAAATGCCAAATGTGGTGTGTATTGCAGGAAAGCAGGAAATTATTGCCGGTAGAGGTTTTGAACTTTTTAAAAGAGGTGCGTACGCGACATCTTTTGGCGAGGATGAGCTTGAAATATTAAGTAATATTATGGGATGGCTGTTTGAGGGAGGCTATATGGCTATGGCGGAGTATGAAATGCTCGATTATGATACAAAAACCGCTGTGATTGATTACATTAAGGATATGATTATGTACAAAAAAGTGGAGGTGTGCGGAAAACGGTATACATTGACGCATGATGAAATTTGGGATGAAAATCTTGACAGAATAGTACCTAAATATATGATAGAGGATTGTCTGTCGGCGGTATGCCTTGATAATTGTATGAAATACTGTTCCGAGATAATGGAAGAGCCTTACTATTACTATTACTATCTGTAGCCTATTATAAGCGTCGTGCTGTCTGAGGCAGGCAGAAAAATTAGACTTACAAAAAGAGAATGGAGTGTACAAGATGGGAAAAAGTACAAGAAGATTGGGGTTAATATCCTCAACTAATGCAACTATGAATTTAATCATCACACAGCAGATTGGAAAAAAGTTTTCGTACCGTTCACGAAAGGGCGAGGCGATAAGCACTTATGAGATTATGTGCATATCTAAGCAGGCGTTTTTGAATGCGTGTAAATACTATGTTTTTAATCTCACAAGTGGCACTATAGTTGCCCTAAAAGAAAATCTGGGGCTCAGTGACAGATATTTGTCGGTGGAGGACAGTGTGCTTTTCGAGAAACTTCCGGATGTTGACGCATGGAATGACTATATCTCCATACTTAGGGATGAGTGTGGAGTATATATGAATGAGGACGGCGACAAGATTACACTGAGGGATGCGTTTGTGAAGAACGGTGTTCTTTTGGAGCTGGACAAAAAATATGGCATAGAAGATTTGATTAGACGGCTCAATGAATCTATAGATACTATCTATAATATGTACATTGGCGATGAGTTTAGCGACAATGACATTTTGTACAGGGTGTGCAGCGGATTTATGCCTAGAAGAAAAGAGACCTCGGAAAAGGTCGGCGGTGCTGTAAAAAGCTTTTGCGGTATTTCATTTGAGGAGTTTGAGAACGATAAAAAGCTTGAGGAGCATTTTGAAGCTGTCAATAGACAGTATATGAGGATGAAAACAATAGTTGAGTATAATAGAATGAAAGCGCAGTCAACATAATTTTGCATGATAACCGTTATTGGCAATCGACAAATATTCCCTTGAGTGATACAATCATGACAATAAAATGTTATGAAATTGTGGAAGGGATTACTGTATGAGCAAGAAAATTATCGCGGCTATCATGGGAATTATACTTGGTATTTTTTCCGTGGTTTCAGTTTTTGGCGACGAGATGCCCAAGTATCCGACGAGGGATTATAAGGTCGCATTTTATGCCTACGACTGTTATCATATACAGGAGGAGAATGGGAAGAGGAGCGGCTACGGATATGAGATGATGCAGGGGGTATCGAAGTATCTGCAATGCACCTTTTCCTATGTTGGCTATGATAAATCGGCGGCTGAATGTGAGGAGATGCTGCGAAACGGCGAGATTGATATTTATACTGCGGCAAAGCGCACCAAGGAGAGGGAGAAGGATTTTGTATTTTCCACGCACCCGGCGATTACATCATACACCTGTATGAATGTCAAGGTCGGTAACGATAAGATTGTCGAGGGGGACTATTCTACATACGATGGAATTAAGGTAGGACTTTTGAGGAGGCATACCTACAATAACAAATTTATATGGTTTGCGGCTGAAAATGGATTTAAATGTGAAATAATCTATTATGATACACCTACGCAGTTGAGCAACGCGCTGATTGACGGTGAGGTGGATGCGGTTGTCAACAGCTACATCCGCATACCGGAGGATGAGCGCACGATTGAGAATTTTGGCGAGACTCCTTATTATATTATGGCGCGAAAAGAGGACAAGGAGCTTATCGACGAGATTGACTACGCGCTTGACTGCATGAACGAGGAGAAGCCTAACTGGAGGGTTGAGCTTTACAATAAATATTATGGCTCTATCGAGCTGAACACGGAGCTCACGGCTGAGGAGCAGGAGCTTTTGGAGGAGCTCAGGCAGAATGGCACGGTTATAAAGGGAGTTATGAACCCTGACGCAAATCCGTATTCATGGTACGAGGATGGGGAGGCGAGAGGAATTGTCGCTGAACTTTTTGAGGGGACGGCAAAGAAGCTTGGGCTTGAGTACGAGATTGTCCCTGTTTCGACAAGACAGGACTATGAGGAGGCACTTGAGTCGGGCGATATAGATGTCTGGATTGATGCGTCGGGGTACTATGAGGACGAGGGCGAATATAAATATAAGCTGACGGAACCTTATTTGACAACAAATGTCTCGGTTTTGCGCGCAAGGGGAGCGTCGGAGAAAATTGAGAGCCTTGCCGTGGAAAAGAATGACATTGCGCTTATGGAGATTATTTCAAAAGTGTGGCCGTCGGCGCAGATAGTGGTTGTGGGGACGGTAAATGAGTGCACAAGGAGCGTTCTTGAGGGGAAGGTTGACGGTGCGCTTTTAATGTCGTACACCGCACAGAAGGTTGCGAGGGATGACATACAGAACCGTCTGCGCGTTGATGTTGTGCCCGAGGTTGCGCTTGAACTTAAAATGGGTATCAATGCCGCGGATGACAGGCATTTCTATGGTTTGTGGGAAAAGACACTCACCTCTGTCACAGAAAATATTGGGGCGGAACTTGTACAAAATTATGTCGAGATTGCGCCGATACCTACAATTCTCGAATACATGTTCGACCACCCGCTCTATTTTGTGGTGACACTTATATTTGCATTTGTTCTGATTGCACTTATATTGATGTACATACAGTCGGAGATTAGCAAAAAGAAGCAGAAGAAGATATCGGCAGAGCTGGCTGTCGCACTTGACGAGGCACAAAAAGCCAATGAGCTCAAACAGAATTTCTTCTCGAAAATGAGCCACGATATCCGCACACCATTAAATGTCGTTCTTGGTATGACGCAGGTTGCAAAAAAATACGAGGACGACACGGCAAAACTTGACAACGCTCTCGACAATATAACCACCGAGGGAAATTATCTTTTGATGCTTATTAATTCAATACTTGACGTGAACCAGTTAGAGCATGGAAGTGTTGACCTGGTGAGTGAGCCTTTTGTGCCTGTGGACTGTGTTAGGGAATGTGCGGACATGCTCACACCTTTGGCGGTGCAGAAGGAACAGCAGATGACATTCGAGTGTGACATTGCCGACAAGGTTGTCGTCGGTGACTCTAACAGATTAAAGCAGATTGTGATAAACATTCTCTCCAATGCAATCAAGTACACAGGTACGGGAGGGCATATAAGGCTTGGTCTTGACTGTCCGGGCGGCAATATTTACCGCTTTAGCTGTGCGGATGATGGTATAGGAATGACAAAGGAGTTTGTCGACCATATCTGTGACGATTATGCGCGCGCGGAGGACAGCCGCGTGTCAAAGGTGCAGGGGACGGGGCTTGGAATGTCCGTTGTGAAAGGTTTTACCGATTTGATGGGCGGAACACTGAAGATAGAGAGTGAGCTTGGAAAGGGTTCCATTTTCACTGTTGAGATACCATTTGAGGAGGCATCCGATGAGCAGAGACAAAAGGTTCTTGTGCATGTCTTGGATGAGGCGGAGGAAACGCAAAGTTACAGCGGAAAGAAGGTTCTTCTTGTGGAGGACAATTCCTTGAATGCGGAGATTGCTATGGAGCTTTTGCACAGTCTTGGCATGAGTGTGGACTGGGCAGAAAATGGCGAGGTGGGTGTGAAATGCTTCAATGACTCGGCGGTTGGAGAATATTTTGCAATTTTTATGGACATGCAGATGCCTGTCATGGACGGAGTTGAGGCGGCAAGACTGATACGAAACGCTGAGAGGTCTGACAAAAATATCCCGATTTTTGCGATGACGGCGAACACCTTTGCGAGTGACCGCAAGAAATGCAAGGACGTGGGCATGAGCGGCTACATTCCAAAGCCGATAAGCCTCAAGGACATAACCGATACCTTGAAGGGAAAAGCGAAGCAGTTGTGACATGAAAAAGATATGTGCATCATCGAGGCGCACATATCTTTTTTTATACTATTACACAGCCGGATTTACATGAACCATGATATGCTTAACCTTTGGAAAGGTCTTCTCAATGTTGTTGTGTACTGTCTCGGCGATTTCGTGGGCGTACTTTAATGTGTAGGATGCGTCCACGCTTATTTCAACGTCGACATATATCTTGTTTCCGAATATGCGGGTGTGCAGTAAGTCAACGCCCTTGACATTCTGGTTCTCCATAACGCAGTCGTAGATTTTCTTCTCGGTGTTGTCGTCGCAGGAGTGGTCAACCATCTTGTCGATGGCATCTTTAAAGATATCATAAGCGGCTTTCACGATAAACACGAAGATGATAAGACTGGCGATGGAGTCCATCACAGGAAATCCAAGCCTTGCACCGGCTATACCGATGAGCGCGCCTATTGATGAGAAAGCGTCGGAGCGGTGGTGCCATGCGTCAGCCATAAGTGCGCTTGAGTCAATCTTTTTGGCATTGTATCTTGTGTACCAGTACATGCCCTCCTTTGCGAGAATAGACATGATGGCGGCGGCGAGTGCGAGAACGCCGGGAACTTGTAATTCCTTGTAATTTCCGCTTGTTATGTTCTTTAAGGCGCTGGAGCCTATTCCAAGCCCCGTGATTAAAAGAACGATTGAGAGCACAATAGCGGCGACACATTCGAGCCGTTCATGCCCATAAGGGTGCTCCTTGTCGGGCTTTCTCGCGGCGAGTTTAATTCCGATGATAACGATGATTGTGCTGAATACATCGGATGCGGAATGGATGGCATCACTTATCATCGCGCTTGAGTGGGCTATAATTCCCGCGAGAAGCTTGATGACGGACAGCATCACATTTCCAAGGATTGTGACGAATGATACTTTGTTTGCCACTTTTTCAAAATTATCATTTTCGACATTGTTGTTGCAGGTGACAAACTCTTTGGTTTTGACTTTGTTTTCTTTCATAGCAGCAGCCTCCTAAAATAAAAAATTAAGATAGCTCTATGTCACTGAATATGTGGGGGTTAAAACGAGTTGTTTTTTAGAAAAAAGGATAAAAAAACACCCACGAATCAGTATTAGCAACTACTGTCCCGTGGATGTAAAGCTTCCACTGTCATTTGCGCGACCCGACTCCATGACGCACTGTCACGGTCTGCTCAGTTTGTACTGTAGATTTATATATTGACAGCTGCAAAACCACATACCTTTAGGTGTGTGGATACACAGCTGCCTCTCTAAATACTCTGCCTAACG
>JBNMKO010000119.1:0-8313 GCA_050874385.1 Eubacteriales bacterium | reverse complement strand
ATTAGTACATATTTCTCATTTTTTCAATCTCGTCCTTCATTTCATTTACAAATTCATCGGGTGCTAAGACCTTCACCCATGAGCCTTGACTTAACAGGAACATTTTGATGCCGGAGCCAAACACTTCGGCTTCAATAATGGACTTGCCATTCAGTCTTTCCACAACTTTTGCGGTTGGAATACGGTCTAGGACAGCCTGTACGGACGGTCCCGTGAACTCAAAGCGTATTTTGCGGGACGGTCCGGGCCACATGAACTGGCTCTTTCTTCGCAGCAGTCCTTCATCCACATTCTGTTCTTGGGTCAGGGTGTATTTGTCGCGGTGTACGGTGATATCTGTAATTCTGTCAACTCTGTAATAGATAGGCATATTTGGATGCTTGGTCTCGCACATGTACCCAATCAGGTAAAAATAATACTCGCAGAACATGATTGAGACGGGTTTTATTTTGCGCTTCACCATAGAGCGGTTCATTTTATAGTAGGAGATTGAGATAACGCTTCTGCTTTCTATGCAGCTTGCAAGTTTCCAGACATTGTCTATCACGCTCGGACAGTCGGAGCCAATCTCGTTGTAGTGATATATTTCCTTGCGTATCAACCTGTCAAGCTTTGACCTGTCGGAGCCGGTTGTATTCATTTTTAGTTTCTTTATGATTTCCAGAAGGTCATGGTTGTTGAAAGCCCGGCTGACGATTAGTATTTTTGTGATTGCGAGAAGTTCCTTGTTTGACAAAAAATTATCTTTTTTCAAGGTATAACAGTGGTCAATGCTCGAATACTCAAGCTCGGAATATCCCAATATATCCATATGCACATCAAGAAATTTTTTCAGAGAATTAATATCCCTTGTGATACTTCTGGTGGAGACATTGTAATCAAAGGCAAGCTGTTGTACCGACAGAGCTTCGCCCTTTAGTGCCCTGAGAAACAGCTCCATTACGCGGTCTAACTTAATTTCCTTATCTTGCTCATTATTATTTTTCTTAGTAATATTCTCATTGTTCATAAGTACACTCCAATTCATAAATTGATATAGTATGTATTTTGTGACATTGTAAAAAGATGTTTTGTGCAGGACTATAGTAATCCAATAAATTGTTGCATATAATAATTGCTGTATCTTAGGATATTTATCTAAATGATAATTTGCGTTAATTTGTAGAATTGCTATAATATAGCATGTATTTTGTGGTGCTGTAAAAGATATTTTATGCTGTGAGATTTTTTTTTACAATGTAAGCATACAGTTTTGCCAAGACATATTATGGCACAGTAGAAGAAAATTTTCATCACAAATACAATAAAAATAATTTTGAAACCGGAAAAAATCGTCCCTAATGCTAGAAAAAACCTCCACAGTGTAATGAAGAACTGTCCACAATGTCAGAAAGAACCGTCTACCATGGCATCCATCCATGTGGCAGTGGCATGTTACCCGCCCATTTTCGCATGTTGGTGGGTGCGGTATGGACATAGCACAAAAAAGTATATATAATAAGAAATAAAAAACAAAGGAACAGGGGATAAAGACACAGATGGAAAACAGTGATAATCAATTTTTTTATGAAAATGAGGTCTCAGTGACCAAAAATATTATAAGGATTCTTAGATGGCTGATACTTGCATTCCCGGCAATCGCATTATTTTCTGCAATTGGGCTGTTCAAGGCAAATATTGCGGATTTGATACCGATGGGGGCTATTGGTATTGTTGTGACGATGGGCCCGACTATCGCGTACAAGGCAGGAGTGCCAATCAGTGTTCTTAAATATCTTGCTTTGGTGGCGTTATGCGCCATGCTTGCAATTATGGCGAGCAATGCGTCTATTGGTATATATATGACGTATGCCTTGCCGATGGTGTTCAGTATTTTTTACTATGATAAAAAACTGACATTGCAGACATCGGTTTTCAGTTTTGTGTTTCTTGTCGTATCACTTTATTTTAGGTCAAAAGGGGTCACACTTAGGGAGGGTGAGACAAGCACGGTATGGTTTGTGGCTCACAGTGTAGGATTTTTGATAGAGCAGATTGCGGTGGCATTTGTGTGTGTCAAGATTGCACAGGGGGCAAGAAAAGTGCTTGAAAATCTGAATGATACGCAGAAAGTGGCAGTGTTGGTGTCTGAGTGTAATCAGGCATCAAGTGAGCTTAGAACGGAGACGGAAGGTTTTAAGCAGAATATCAATAATTTTCGCAGCACTAATGAGCAGATTACGCTTGCGGCTGAGAAATCTCTTACCGACTGTGACAGCAATGAGCAGCTTGCGTCCGAACTCACGCAGCAGACGAGAACGGCGCTTGGAAATGCGCAGAATATAAGGCAGCAGAGCACACAGATGGTTGAAATTGCCGAGAATACTTATGAGAAGCTTGGCGAGTATATTACATATATGAATGATACGGCGGCGAGCATGGAAAAAATGCGCGATACAGCGGCGGACACGGAAAAGTCGATTGTGAGCCTTAGAACTGCCATGAATCAGGTTTCGGAGTTTGCACATACAATAGGGGATATCACATCACAGACAAATCTTCTCGCGTTAAATGCGAGCATTGAGGCGGCAAGAGCCGGTGAACACGGGCGGGGGTTTGCTGTCGTAGCCGAGGAAGTGAGGGTGCTTGCAGAAAACTCCAAGAAGGCGAGCGAGTCCATAAAAGATATCATAGATGATATTGACGAGCTGTTAGAGAGGGTTCAGACGGCGAACAAAAATAACGTGCTTTCTGTTGAGGAAGGCTTGGGACAGATTAACGGGGCAAAGGATGAGGCAGACCGAATTGGCGGTATGCAGACTGACTCTAAGGAGATGGCGACGCAGGTGTTGGAGGCAAGCCGCGAGACGGAGAAATTTGCGCATAATCTTGGAGAGACTTCGGAGAGACTTAAAGAGCTTGTTGCAAGTCTTAGAGAGCAGACAAGGCAGGTTGTCGAGCAGGGAAAGAGCCAGAGACAGGTGACGGAGGATGTCGAGAACGCTTTTCTCGGAGTGGAGCAGATTGCGGGACGGCTTGTTGAGATTGCAGGAGCGGATGTGAGGGAGAATTAGTCAGATGACAATTCTCAAGTATTCATAGATGCGTAAACATAAAAGCAAAAAAGAACTGTCACTGATGGTAAAATGAACATATAGTTGGAGCGTATTGCGGTATGGAAAAAGTGATACAGTATTATATTTCAGATTTGGAGTATCTTTTTAACGCGCTTGTGAAACATCCGGTGTTTATAAGACAGCCCAAAAAGCGCGATGATTTTGAAAAATATTATGAGGGGCTTTGTTTAAAGGTAAAAAATTGCAGTTATGACACTTTTGCTGCGATAGCCACTGACATGACCATGTTTTTTGCTGATGGTCATACCAATATTGAGATACCATATTCTCGTAGTGATAGAAGTCTTTTTTTGCCATGTGACTGGGAAAATCCGTATACAGACAAGCTTGTGCTGTGCGAGGGGTGGGAGGATATTCCGCGAAGCTCTGAAATTGTAGAGTTTGAAAATATTTCTGTATCCGGGCTGGTGGATAAAATGTCGGATGTGATTCCGCATGAGAACAGATATCTGGTCAAGAGCAGAATGTTTCATTATCCATATAAAAATTATCATGTTTTCAGTGAAATGAATGTGTGCAGGATGTTCGGCAAAAAGGCTTCATACGAAGTCACTTTTTTGGTCGATGGTCAGCGCGTAAGAAGAAAAATTTCATTTGCACAGTACAATGATTACCCGAAATTTAACGATGATTTGCCACAATTTTATTATGAGATAGACAAAAATACGATAATAGTGCATATCGATGCCTGTATCTGTAATCAGGACTATAATGATTTTCTGAGGGAGGTTGCCATCGTCTGTAAGAGGGAGCATATAGAGAATATGCTTCTTGATTTGAGCAAAAATATGGGCGGGACGACGGAAGTGATTGATAAGTTCATAGCCTACACTCATGTCGTAAAATACAGGCAGTATGGAACGCTTGACTATGCAGATGGAATTGAAAAAGTTATCTCGGATAGAAACGTATGGCTTGACAACATTCAGCGGGACATTTTGTTCCCTGAAAATATACGGGTGAAGGTCGGATATGATACATTCAGCAGTGCAAGAACCTTTGCTGTGACATTGCTTGACAATAAGATTGCAGCTTTGGAGGGAGGACGTTCCGGTGGAAAACCCAATTCATACGGCGCACCGATAAGAGATATCCTTCCGATGAGTAAAATCAAATTCAGGGTTTCCACGAGGTATTTTATGAGACCGGATGGGACGAGGGATGATGAGGTGGCTGTGAGTGAAAATTTCTGAAAAATCCGGTCAATCGGATATCTGCAACATGCTTTGGGACTTCCTTGATAGTGTTAAAAAGACATATTTTACATGATGTTAACATCAGTTGCGTGAAAAATGCCCTTTCTTTATAGTATAATTACTTGTGTGTTGGTAAAACGCATAGTAACTGTTGTAAAGGAAGGGCATTTTTATGTTAAATGAAAATATCAAAAAATATCGTCTTGAAAACATATACATATATCTTACAAGACAAAGTTTGGATTGCCGCTGCCACTTAAATACAAGGAACTCATAAGCGATTTTACGGAAAAATCGGCTGCGGTGATGAAGGATATCAGGGATAACTATGAAGCGCCGATGCACATAGAAATCAACGTGATAAATGACAACAATTCCATGAGGGTGTTGTACTCGGGGACTGTGACTAAGGACGGGAAGGAACAGGAGTATATAAACAGCTTTTGGGTGGCAGGGAATATTATTGAGTTGAATTAATGCAAATATAAAAATAAGGCACATGAGAAGGGTTAGACTTTTCATGTGCCTTTTGACTATTTTGTTTCGTTGTTGAAGTTTAATAACTGCTTTGTAATGTTTATTATCAACTGTTTTTCATCGTTACTTCTGTTTTTTACCAATGTAACTAATTGCTTTGTGAGTACATCATCATCAATGGTAGCAGGAGGTGCATCATCGAAAAAATCTGAAAATGATACATTCATTGCAGTACATATCTGTTCTAAAATGCGGATGGTCGGGGACTTCTGATTGCGTTCAATCTGTCCGAGATAAGTCGGAGTAATGTTAGCTGACAGCGCGAGCTGTTCCTGACTTAAACCGCGTTCAATTCTTAATTGATGGATTTGATTTCCAATATTAAAGTTATTATGCATATTTATCACCATTGTTAGTATATGGTATTGATATAAAGAAATCAAAGCATTATAATTATTTATATATTAGCAACTATAATTGCTGAAATTATGGTGTGGTACAATATTGTATGCTTTGATACAAGACTTTATTCATAGTTTTTTTTCTATGCAAGTCTTGTTTGATTAATTGGATAAAGAGTAATATATAAATTGGATATATGGGAAAGGCGACAGAAAAAAGAGAAGATAAACTTGTTTTAATTAAAATAAGCCAATGGCATGAGTGAAAAATCAGTTCGTGTCATTGGCTTTATTTGTGTAGTAAATATTTGCTTTAGATATATTTAAAAGCAATATTATTTTTTATGGATAGTTGTTGCAATATTATTATTTAATTCTGTTCTTTCCGGATTTCTGTATGAGCAGTGCGCCACACATAACACAGCATAATAATAAAATTACAATAACTTCCGGTCTGACATTGTACCCTGTAGATGGAGATACATGTCCGCTTTCCGTGGAAGGCTCCGTCTCAGTCTGTGAAGTTTCTGTTGTTGTCTCGGTCTGACTTTCTGTAGGTGCCTCTGTGCTTTCTTCTGTAGGATTTTCAGCAGGCTTCTCAAGACCATACTTGTCAGGTGTGTCAGTTGAGAGGAAGTATACTGAACAATGAGTTATTGTATAGGTTACATAACCCTTGTTGACCAAAAGTCCGGCGGAGCCGTTGATACTCTCTATTTTGCCTGTATCCTCGTTATAGTAATACAGATGTACGGTCTCGCCATCCTTGTACTGATTTCCGACAAAGGTTTTGACCTCGGCAGGGGCAGGAAGTTCACCGTGGTAAGCAAATGAAATGTAAAATGCCTGCTTCTGCTTTGTGATTTCCTCGATTTCTTTCTGCTTCTCAGTCTCAAACTTGATACTTAGGTCGATGTCAGCCATCTTTGAGGAGTCAAGCTTCTGATAGTCAAATGACCACGCATATTGAAGCTCATTATTTTCATTGACGACACCGATTGTTAAACTCTTGTTGTTGTTCTTCATTCCCTCAAATAAATCTTTTGTCATAATGATAGGCTTGTCGACAATGGCTTCGACAACAGGCTTGGTTGTGTTTTCCATTGATGATGTGAGCGTATCTTTTGCATTGTCTGCACTTATAATGTTATCAGATGATATAACCTCGGCACTGCTTTTTCCATCCTCTGTAGAAGTCTCAGTCTCGGAAGGAGCTTCGGTTTCTGTAGAAGTCTCGGTCTGAGAAGGAGCTTCAGTCTCCGTAGAAGTCTCAGTCTCGGAAGGAGCTTCGGTCTCCGTAGGAGTCTCAGTTTCGGAAGGAGCTTCGGTCTCTGTAGAGGTCTCGGTTTCGGAAGGTGTCTCCGGTTCGTCATCTTTTATCATATATTGCTTCTCAACAAAATAGTAGAAGCCCTCGTCCTCGGTTTTTAACATAGCCGGGTCCGGCGTGTCGGTATAGCTGTCAGTTCCCATGATATCGTTGTGATAAATCTGGTTGCTGGAAATAAAAGTATTGTAGTCTAAGCTTATATTATCTCTTACTAATTCAGATTTGCCTGTTGCTTTGTCATAAAAATACAGAACGATGGCGGTTGTATTGCCATGATTGATAAGTTCATCAGGATTAACACTGTATGACATATAATCCTTATTGAACGAACCGTCAACAGTATAAGCTTTCATTATTACATTTTCAGATACTGACTTGTACTTATTAAGGAGGTCTTCTGGTATGCCGGTGGTTTTTATAAGACCGTTAAGCTGTATTGGCTCGTTGATATTTTCAGGAAGTTTGCTTCCGTCAATGATTACGGAACGTCTGTAATTTCCTGTAAATTCATTAATATTTGTAATTTCAATGCTGGATTTATTATTTCTGATTGTCTGTAAAAACTCAGTTCCGGCTTCAATAGGACAGTCACTGGTGACAGTTACAGACACCTTGTTGGAAGAGCCTATCTTTGAAAGCAGGATTTCATCATCCATATATGTATAGTAGCTTCTGCCATTTAAGGCTGATTTCATAGTTGCATCGGTAAGCCATATTTTATCACTTAAAAATTTCTCAGGAACAACAGTTACCAAGTAATCTTTGGTAAAGTTATTGCCGGAGAGGTCTAATGTTTCCAGATTGGTCATACCGGAAATATCAGGGATGGATGACATTTTACATCCGGCTAAACAAAATTCTTTCAAACTGGTCAATTTTTCAAGACCACTCAAATCCACATGGTAATCACTGCGCAAGGAAAGATATGTAAGATTTGGCAAATCTGTAATATCGCCAAGCGCTTCAAGTGGGTAGCAGTATTCAAGTGCCAACCAACTAAGCTTCTCAAGCTTATTTATTCCATCGACATTTTTAAGGTTGTAGCATGTCAATGTGAGATGGGATAAATTTTCACAGTCCAATAGATTGGTATCATCTTTTAGACTTTCGGCAGCCTTGAAACCGCGCAGGGTAAAGGACTGAAGATTAGTGGATAAGTGCTTTAAACCTTCAATTTCCTGTGTAGTGCTCATAGTTCCTCCGGAACTGCAAATGGACAAATATGTAAGATTCTGATTGGAACAAACACAGTTTATAAGGTCGATATCGGCAGCAACTATATATACAGATGTTATTTTTTCCAATTTAGGATATTCTGATATAAAACTCTTGATTGTCTCCTCACTCCAATCGGATGGTTTAGCATTCGGGATACTGGTGGTGTCAGATATAGTGGTTATATTTGGCGCGTACTTTGCCAAATTGGTGTATGAGCCTACACTGCTAAAAACAAAGTACAAAGAAGTTATATTCTTAGCCTCGCTGACAGTGAGTTTGCCATCTGAATTTCTGTCACCGGCATTTAAGAGTATGGCGTACAGATTGGCATCCGGTATACCATTTTCATCGTTGGTTATAAACTTGTCATCCTCGGAGACGGCATCAGAGCTTGTTTCTTCTGTAGGTGTCTCGGAAGGAGTTGTCTCCGCAGTGGTTGCTTCTGTGGTCGTCTCGGAAGGAGTTGTCTCCTCAGCAGTTGCTTCCGTGGTTGTCTCGGAAGGAGTTGTCTCCTCGGTGGTTACTTCCGCGGTTGTCTCGGCAGCGCTCGTCTCCTCGGTAGTTGTCTCCTCGGT
>JBNMKO010000118.1:0-8414 GCA_050874385.1 Eubacteriales bacterium | reverse complement strand
GTATAAGAGACAGGCTATAGCCTTCACGCTCAATGTCCCGACCTTGAACACGCTGTCACATTCGACAGTGTTAAATATCTCCTCGGGAAGCTTTCCAAGATTTGCATTCTTGATGCCCTGAATGGTTCCCCATGTCGCATACACCGGTATTGCGCTCTTTCGCTCCACCACTCCAAGCCCTGAAATATGGTCGGAATGTTCATGTGTAACCAAAATTCCATCTATATCGTCGAGCGACAAATCCAAAAGCTTTAGTCCTTCCTCAACTCTCTTCTTGCTTATACCTGTATCTATCAGAATATGTGTGTCGTCATCACCCACATATATACAATTACCGCTGCTTCCGCTTGCGATGGTCATAACTCTCATAAACTAAAAACTCCCTCTATGCCGCGTATCCGGCGACACAAATAGTAATAAAAAATGCTGACATATGCTATGCCCTATGTTATACGCTAGAGCCTTTCCCGTCAATGGTTATTTTGCCCTTTCCCGTCGTCTTTGACACATACATAGCCTTGTCGGCATTGTCAATCACGGCAGCCGGGTCGCCGCAAAGCTTTGGATATGCACTCACTCCGGCACTTGTGTTGATATACACCGAATAGCCGCCAAACACAATCTCCTTCTCACGGATTGCCTTGTGCATGCTCTCAACAGCTTTTACAACCTCGTCCATCGTCTTGTCGAGAAAGATTATGACAAACTCCTCGCCGCCGTACCTGTAGCTTGAACCGCCATACTCGTCCGCAATCTTTTGTATTGTCTGCGCCACGGCGATAATAGCCGCATCGCCAAAAAGATGACCATACTTGTCATTTATTGATTTAAAATTGTCGATATCGAACATCGCCGCAAAGACCGCCTGCTGTCTGAGCTTATCATCGGCATGTCTGTACCTCTCCATAAATTTGTTCAGTACACGTCTATTATATAAGCCCGTAAGTCCGTCGCGCTTTGCAAAATTTTCAAACTGCGAGTACAAAAAAGCATTGTTGAGCCCGACCTGAAGCTCAGCTAAAATATTGTCAAAGAAAGTCTCCCTGTGCACAAAGAAATCAGGCTCATTGTCACATATTATGTATACGCCCGCATTTCTTCCATCTATAAGCACCAGCTTTGCAACAAACGAAAATATATGATACTTCTTTAAAAACTCATACTCCGTATGTTTAACATTTTCACAGACAAAGATATGTCCATCGTAAAGCTTTTCTATAAACTCCTGTGCGGTGAATGTATCAAAAAGAACATCCTCCGTCCCCTCCTCCATCTCACCGTAAAGCTTATACTTTGAGCTCATATCGTACAGTGGATTATTCCTCTTGTAATCGTCATAGATACTCTTTCCACTGTCATCGCTAAGTTTTAGAACACCTGCACATCTCACACCTATACTGCTGACAAGCTTATTGGAGAAAAATTCATTGATTTTTACAATGTCAAATGCCTCGGTAAAAAAATGCAGCATCTCATTCTGGAAATGAACTTCAAGATTGTTGGCATTAATCTTTTTGTTGGCACTCTCAAGTTCTATCCTCTTTAGACCAAGCTGTTCATTTACATAGAAGAGCTTCTCCTGCTTTTCTATTATCTCATTGTTGGTGTCCATAGCCTTGTCAAGCATCCTGTCCTTTGCAAGAACAGCGTTCTCAAAGCGCTCATACTGCGAGCCCATGTGTATAAGCGCCGCACACATTGCAATGATAAGTGCCGCAACGACAACCACCGATGTGATGGCATACGTCAGTGAGCGGTTCATAAACACATACACTGCTGCCCACAAAAAAACAGGAAAATTCATTATAAGTGAGTGCGCCACAATGGCACCCTTATCTGTCAAATCAAAGAATATGCCCTGTTCAAGCGCAATGAACATGTATATAAGAAAATATATCACATACTCATAATTCTTATATCCATCCTTCATCACAAGCGCCGCTATCGTAAGAAGCTGTATGTATTTCAGCACAAAAATAAACTTGGAGCTTTTCAAAAAATCTGACGGTCTGAATGCCTGCTCCACTGCCAAAACCATACACGCAACAGCTGTTCTCATAAATGCCGGAGCACCTATTGAAAAGCTTTGAAAGGTCTCAACAATGAGATAAATGATTAAAAGTATCAGTGCCGGAAAATGTCTTGCTGCAAATTTTTTTTCCAGCTCAATCAATTCTTCTTTTTTGTACATTTGCCCGCTATCTCCAATACAATTCTATTTTATCTCCTGCAACAATCGGTGCCGTAAAAGGTACCTTCTCTCCATTTACTCTTGTTATAAGCTCAGTTCCTCCCGGAGTTTTGAGGTCAAACGGATATACATCAAAAATATCCACGAATGTGTAGCTCGCCTTTCCACTGAGTGTCACCGGAGTATCATTTACCATAACTGATATTGTAACAGGCTCGACAGGCTCCGCTTTTTGTGTCTCATTTGGCGTATCGGACTGCGCATCAACATTCTGATTGTCGGATGTGCTCTGTGCAGACTGCCCCTTCATAACAGCGTCATTTATCTCATCATGACTTGGCACATAGTCATCCGGGCCATACTCGGTGTACCTCACATTGAAGTTCTCGTAAACTATCGTGTCATCGGTTGCCGGCTCATTGTTGACAAAAATATTTTTGTCGCTCGTGTCAATGTCCATAAAGTCAAACAACTGCTTAACCGTATAGTAATTTTCCATGACGATATCGTCACCCGGCTGGATGCTATAGTCAGGACCTTTTAGCTCATCGCCCACATAGGCAAACTTAGGACAAACAATAAGCTTGTCGATCACTATGAAATTGACTGTGCTCTTAAACTCGACAAGCTCTCCTATCGTGATATGTCCCGGCTCGCCTGCCGTTGACTCACGGATTTCTATCAGGTCATTGTGGGCTATCTTCGCATTCATGCTGCTCTCACGCCCATTGAGGAGAATAACTGCCGCCTCGCCGGTTGAGCCTCTTACAAGCCTTGATTTGCCATTTACATTGAAAACAAGCTCACTTCCTCGTCTCGGGAATATGCTCTCGTTAGGCATACCCGACTGCATAACCGCATCCACTATCGAAAGGTGATTGTTGTCATACAGCTTAACCCTCTCGCCGTTGACCGTCGCAAAGATGAAGTTGTTCTTCTGGTTGTAGTAATTGATACATATACCTATAGGAGTTACCAAAAGTGCATCCTTCTTCACATCGTCAGGTGTCACAAAGTCAATGCTTGTTAAAACCTCCTCGCCGCGCACCGCAACTCTCTCCCTCGCTATCTTGAGTCTGTCGGCAATCTTGTCCGTAAATCCAGGGAACTTTCCGCCGCCGCCGACAACGAAAACAGCGCTCACAGGCTTGTCGCCGTTAAGCTCGCATATCTTGTCAGCCACATCATTTGCAAGCTTTGTGAGCTGCCCGTCGATAAGCTTCTGCACATCTGCCGCCGTAAGCTTGTGTGTTATTCCCATGATATCCTTGTATGTAATAGGCTTTCTCTTGCCTGCCGCAACCTTAATTTTCTCGGCGGACACAAAATCCACAAGATATTCCTTTGCCACCACCTCGGTAAGCTCATCTCCCGCAGAAGGTATCATTCCGTAGGCAACTATGCTTCCGTCCTTTGTAAGACATATATCGGAAGTTCCCGCACCCACATCGACAAGGGCAATGTTCAAAAGCCTGTACTGCTCCGGTATCGCTACATTCATAGCCGCAATAGGCTCGAGCGTGAGGTTTGCCACTGTAAGCCCCGCATAGTCAACCGCCGTGTACAAGCCGTCGACAACCTCCTCGGGAAGAAATGTCGCCAAGAGGTCTATTCCTATCTTCTCAGCCTTATGTCCCTCAAGATTATTGATTGCATAGTCGTTGAGATAATATCTCACAGGTGTGTAGCCCACACAGTAAAACTTATATTTTTCTTTGCTCTTCTGGTTGAGCTCCTTGTGGGCTTTCTCAACGGATATCAGCTCAAGCGAATAGATATTCTCGGCATCCACCCTTGTCTCACCCTCAAACTCAACATCCTCATGAACCATAACTGTCTTTAGCACTCGTCCGGCAGCCGCTATACATACTTCCTTCAGCTTTCTGCCAATCATGCCCTCAATCTGATACTTTATCAGCCTTATGGTGTCACCCACCTTGGCTATGTCATGTATCTGTCCATCAAGCATGGCTCTCGTGTCATGCTCCCTTGTGACTATCGCCGCCGCCTGAAAGCGCCCGTTTTTCATATATCCAACCGTACCGACGACATTCCTCGTTCCGATATCAAGTCCGAACACAAAATCATCCGGACAAAATACTGTCTCATTCATTCTCTTTCCCACCTGTCCTGTTTTCAGCTAATTGAAGTATCTTCTCAAGCTGTTTTTTAGTAGTGTTGCTGTCCTGGGAATTGTCAATCACATACTTGCAATGCTTTCTAAATTCCTCGTCCGGCAACTGATTATTCATTATGGAAATACATTTTTCCCTTGAATATCCTCTGTCAGCCATAAGCCTTTTTATGCGCTCCTCATCCGGCACATAGATGTACCAGAATTCCTCACATATACTATCATAGCCTGCCTCTATAAGCAATGCCGCTTCTATAAAAGCATACTCATATATTCCGGCGTTCTTTGCTTCTTCAAGCCGTCTTACAACTTCCTGTCTTGTCAGCGGATGAATGACTGCATTGACCTTTTCGCAAAGCTTATCATCAGAAAAAATAAGCGCCGCCATCTTCTTTCTGTCTATACAGCCATCCTCCTGCAAAATATCATTTCCCAAAAGTTCCACAATCCGCCCATATGCTGCCCCGTCCGGCTTTATTGTGTCCTTAGCCACCTCGTCAGTCCTTATGACAACACAGCTTGTCAACTCCCCAAGTATACCAAGTACTGTGGACTTTCCCGCACCTACTCCCCCGGTAACACCGATAATCCTCATACTATTTCCTCCATGTCACTGATTTACAATTACTTAAACAGCAATTAAAATCCTGTAACCGCGTTTTTCCACACTAAGCTTTATTTTGCCGCTGCACAACAGCTTATTTTGTAAAAATTAGTGAGCCTCAAGCCAGTTAGCGCCCTCATTCGTGTCCACAACGAGAGCCACCGACAGTTTAGCCGCATTTTTCATCTGCTCGTCAAGAATGTTTTTCACAAGCTCAACCTCGTCCTCTGCGGTCTCAATCAGGAGCTCGTCGTGCACCTGCAAAATAAGTCTCGACTTTAATCCGAGTTCCTTTAGCTTATGATACACGCCAATCATGGCAAGCTTTATTATATCCGCCGCCGTGCCCTGTATCGGCGCATTCATCGCAACTCTCTCGCCAAAGCTTCTCTGCATAAAATTGCTGCTAGAGAGCTCAGGTATAGGTCTTCTCCTGTTAAACATTGTCACGGAATACCCTTTTTTCTTGGCACTGCTCACAAGCCCATCCAAAAACTCATGAACCTTAGGGTAGGTCTCAAAATATTTTTCTATATATTCAGCCGCCTCTTTTCTCGATATGCTCAAATCCTGACTTAGTCCAAAGGAGCTTATTCCGTACACAATTCCAAAGTTGACTGCCTTCGCATTGCTTCTCTGCGTCTTTGTCACCTGTTCAAGAGGAGTATTAAAGACCTGCGATGCCGTTATCCTGTGAATGTCCTCATCGCTGTTGTAAGCCGCAATAAGGTTCTCATCACCCGACATGTGCGCGAGTATTCTGAGCTCAATCTGTGAATAGTCCGAGTCCAAAAATACAAAACCCGGCTTTGGAATGAACACCTGTCTTATTCTGCTGCCAAGCTCCATTCTTATAGGAATGTTCTGCAAATTCGGCTCCGTGCTGCTTATTCTTCCCGTTGCGGTTATCGTCTGGTTAAACCTGCCATGTATTCTCCCGTCATCAGAAATATACTGCAAAAGTCCGTCCGCATAGGTGGAATTGAGCTTTGTGAGCTGCCTGTACTCAAGAACTTTCCCGACAACCGGATGCTCAGGCGCAAGCTTTTCTAGGACATCCGCCGATGTGGAATACCCTGTCTTTGTCTTTTTTCCACCCGGCAGTCCCATCTGCCCAAACAGCACCTCTCCGAGCTGCTTAGGCGAATTGATGTTAAACTGCGTCCCGGCAAGCTCATAGACTTCCTTCTCAACGACGGCAATCTTCTCCTTCAACATGTCGCCGTAAGCTATGAGTGCATCCCTGTCGACTAGGATACCGTTGTTCTCCATCTCCTTTAGGGCATAGACAAGCGGCTTTTCTATATTTTCATAGAGGTCTGACATATCTTCATCTCTAAGGCGCTCAATAAGCGGCTCATAAGACCTCGCCGCCGTGTAAGCATTGTAACATGCACAGATATATGCCTTGTCCGACTCCTCATATTCAGCCTTGCCCATGATATCCGACTTCGACTTTACAAGTATTCCGAGGAAATCTCTTGCAATGTCATCATACTGGTACGCATCTTTCAAAGGATTTAGCAGATATGCCATAAGCCCCGCATCCTCCGCGCCGTTCTCCTCCTCTATCGGCAGCAGACTAAGCTGTTCCTTCAAATTGATAAAGCATACCTTTTTCCCATCGCCGCAAAGCCGCCCGACAAGCTGCATCACCCTGTCCGCTATATACTCGGCAGTCATAAAACCGCCAACCGCGATATATGCGGTCATATCCTGCTTGTTCTCCTTTCCGGCATTTCCGGCTCTTGAATCATTATCGGAATTATCTTTTGTGAAACCGCTCAACGCCACTGCAAGAAGCTTTCCAGCCTTATCCGGCACAGCAAACACGCCCACAACATCCGCCTTTTCACATAAGGCAAACACATTCTCCGCCTCGCTCAAATCGTCCACTATCTTAAAATTCTTTTCAAGCTCATCGTCATTGTACGCATCTGCATTTTTCTCAAACCTCGACAAAATCGACTTAAATTCCAGACGTTTAAACAACTGGTAAGCCTCCTTTGTGAACATGTCACCAAGACCTGCATCGTCAAAAGAGTAATCGAGAGGAGTTTCTATATTGATAGTCGCAAGTATTTTGGACAGTTGCGCCTGCTCATAGTACTCCTTTAGATTGTTCTTCGCCTTGTTCGGTGTCACCTCCTCAACGTGCTCATAGGCATTCTCGATTGAGTGGTATTTTGAGATGATGGCTCCTGCCGTCTTTTCTCCTATTCCCGGAACTCCCGGAATGTTGTCCGAGGCATCGCCCATTAAAGCCTTCATGTCTATGAACTCCACCGGTGTCACGCCGTAAGCCTCAACAACCTGCTTTTCATTGTAATCCTCAATCTCTGTCGTGCCCTTCTTGGTCTTTGGAATACGGATTTTTATGTTGTCCGTCGCAAGCTGCAACAAATCCCTGTCGCCCGAAACCACGGACACAACCATTCCGTCAGCCTCAGCCCTCTTTGCGAGCGTCCCCAGCACATCATCCGCCTCGTAGCCCTCCTTCGTCACAACGCACACATTCATCGCCTTCAGAGCTTCCTGTATAAGAGGAACCTGCTCGACAAGCTCATGCGGCATCGGCTTTCGCGTTCCCTTGTACTCACTGTACATCTTGTGTCTGAATGTCGGCGCACTAAGGTCAAACGCAACCGTCAGATAGTCAGGCTTCTCCTCATCTAGTATCTTAAACATTATATTCAAAAAACCGTACACCGCATTGGTGTGAAGCCCCTCCGAGTTCGTAAGCTCAGGAACCCCGTAAAATGCACGGTTAAGTATACTGTGTCCATCTATCAAAACCAGTTTCTTCATATTATAAAATAAATCCTCCTCTATCATAAAAGGTATGTAACAAGCGCAATCACAGCCACAAACAGGACAAGATATATAAAAACTCTGATAAACTCAGCTATCCTTCTGTATCTTCGCCCGACATTTATTTTGTGCTGCGCCCTCGCAAAACATTCATCGACAATATTTTTGAGGACGAAAGGCCCGTCAAACGCCTCATTGTCCTTAATTCCACGTTCCACAATAAAGTATATCTCAAGCTCGTCCCTGCACGACGGGCAGCCCTTGACATGTGAAAGGCACTCCGCCATCTTGTCATATTTGAGACTCATGTTTACAAATTCCGGTATGGACTTTCTAAATTCCTGACATTCCACGACAACTGCCCCCCTGCCGACTAATTCCCAATATATCTACTCTATTTTAAGACACTAACACCAAAAAGTAAATAGAATATTACCCGCTGCATATTTTTTTAAAAATTTTTTAAAAAAACATTTGCATTTTTCAAAAACATCTGCTATACTATAGGAGTTCGCGGATGTGGCGAAATGGCAGACGCAGCAGACTCAAAATCTGCCGATGGTGACATCGTGCGGGTTCGACTCCCGCCATCCGCATGACTTTTATTGGCTTCAAGTGCTTATTTTATGGGCATTTGGGGCTTTTTTACTCCTGTTGTAATCAAATACAAAAAG
>JBNMKO010000117.1:0-8723 GCA_050874385.1 Eubacteriales bacterium | reverse complement strand
CAACAGATAATGTGCTGGGAATTAGGCACAGGGATTTGGTTGAGTACACATATAAAAATGGTGAAACCCATAGAGGATATGTTACAGCTTTGTATCCACAGTTAAAAGCACTGAACTTTCAAAGCCCAACAAAACACTGTAAGAAGGTTAATGCCTCAAAATGTAAACTGCTTTGGAAGTACAATAAAATATATTGGTTAGAAAATGTGAGTTGAACACATTTGTCTATATTTGACCATGATTAAGTATATTAAGAGAAGGAGGTATATTCAATGTTAAATGAATCAGTAATCAAAGTATTAAAAAATGGTATGTGGGATATTGCCACATGTGCGGATGGAGAACCAAATGTAGTCCCGGTTGCGTTCAAGGATGTGACCGATGATGGCAAACTTGTTGTGGGAGATGTTTTTCTTGAGACGACATTAAACAATATCAAGGCTAATAATGGAAAAATAGCTATTTCAGCATACGATGCACAGAACCTTGAGGGATATCAGATTAAGGGAACAGCCGAGTATTTGACAGAGGGAGAATTAGTAGATACCTTTAAAGCCATGGTTGAGAAGATGTTTAATGGTGCGGCTACCGCGAAGGGGGCACTTGTAATCACACCTTCAAAGGTGATTGTGACAACACCGGGAGCAGACAATAAGAAAGAAATATAATGAAAATATACTAATAAATTTAATAGTAACTTCAAAAAAGATTGCCTTCAAGCTATAATGAAACCAATTAATAGTTTGAAGGTGATTTTGTATGGCAAAATATAAGAAAAAGTTGGATGATGATATAAGATGTCCTCTTGAATATGGTTTGACAATATTTGGAGGAAAATGGAAGTCGCGCATTATATGTGTGTTATCTGCCAAGGAAAGACTGCGTTACAGTGAAATCCGCAAGGAAATGTACAATATCACGGATGCCGTTCTTGCGGCGACATTGAAAGATATGATTGAAGATGGAATTGTTGACCGACAATCTTATGATGAAATTCCGCCAAGAGTCGAGTATTCTTTGACAGAAAAAGGAAAATCCGTTGTGCCAATTTTGCAAAGTATTTGTCAGTGGTCAGATATTTTTTACAAAGAAGACGGTGAAAAGGAAATGGTTCAATGTCAGAAATGTGATTATCGCAGATAAGGGAAAATATGTTTAGATATATATAGCAAAAAATATTTACACAGAAGCATGCTGTGGATTTTGTGGAGAGTGATGTTGTAATTTGGATTTGTAAATCAGGCAGTAAATTTTTAAATTTGCTATATACCTTCTTTGCTAGACGAACTAGTAGGGAGGGTATTTTTTTGTCCTGATAAAATCATAAAGTAGTATTTTTATGATAAATACATTATATATATGATGTTGAGAGCAGCAGGTTGATTTTAAATTTTTATATATAATGTTTTATATGTGATGGAGAGTGGATATGACAGGAATATTCAACAAAATGTGCGTGTGCATCTACGAGCTTCCGTGTGAGGTAAAGTGTACAAGGGATGGCGTGAAAAAATCCGCGATATCGGACGAGGGCTTGTACGGTCAGAGATTTGAGGTGATTAAAAGGTGCGTTGGCAGCAGGGGGGATTTTATAAGGATAAAAACTGACTATGGATATGAGGGCTATGTGAGGAGCTGTGATGTCATAATCTGTGGGGATATTTCTGCATCTGTAGGTAGTTGTCCTTGCTCATACGAAGATATTTCAATATGCAAAAATTCACTAACATACCTCAAAAAAGGATATGAAGGTTGTCCACAGGATAAAGAATATAAATTTATGCAGGTAAAACAAGCTGTGGCAGATATCATGTCAGCTCCTTTTGTGTCCGCCGTGAGACTTATGAGTGTGACAAGAGGTGCAATTCTCATGTGCTGTGATGAAATAATATCACGGCTTGATTGTGATGCTGTGAGTGAAGTAGTATGTGAGAGCAATAAAAAATCAGACAATGAAAAGGCACAGTCTGATTGTGAAAAAAATGGCTATGTGAGTGTGCGGCTCTACGATGGCAGAACAGGTTATATCAAAAAGTCATGCCTTGAGCCCTACGCAGAACCTCTTGATGAAAATGAAATATCCAAGCTTGATGAGGACGCTTTCAGGGAAAAGCTTGTGCAGACAGCCAAATACTATCTTGGAACGCAGTACCGCTGGGGCGGCAAGACACCGCTTGGGATAGACTGTTCAGGACTTACGTCTATGGCATATATGTTGAATGGAGTTTATATTTACCGCGATGCGAAGCTTGTGCCGGGTTTTGCGGTGCATGAGATACCATATGAATGTATGGAAAAGGGGGATTTGCTGTACTTTCCGGGACATATCGCGATGTATATCGGGGACGGCGGGTACATTCATTCGACGGCGAGAGCCGGGAGCGATGGGGTGGTTGTAAATAGCCTTAATCCGGCTTCTAAGCTGTTTAGACCTGATTTGGTAGAGAGCCTGTATGCAGTGGGAAGTATATTTATATGAACAAATTATTGTTGCTTCACGTTTTATGTTGATAATGCAACTTTACAATTTTATCTATTATAATGTATATACTGTTATTTTATAGTGATTTGAGTGGTAATGAAAAAGTATTTACAAAAGATGTTTTGTGGATAACGATATAATTTTAGACACAATGGTAAGAGTAACCTATTATAAAGTTATGTGCAAAAACAAATGATGGACGTAAGGCTATAGTGAGTGCTATCATAGATACATAATCGCATTTTGATAAAAAAACAATATCAGATTTTAGTGTCCTCTACAAAAAAGCTGACGAAGTGCTTTATAAGGCAAAGAAAATCAAGAATGCGATAAATATATACAGTATGGGAGACAATATGTTATGAAGGTTTTTGACATGCACTGTGATACGTTGTCGGCGATTATGTACGACAGGAAGAATAATAAAAAATCGGAGCTTAGGCAGAATGACCATCACCTTGACTTGATGAAGATGAAAAAGGGCGATTACATGCTCCAGTGCTTTGCGGTTTACATCAATAAAGAGTATTCGGAAAATGTGCTTTTGGATGGCATGAAGCTTGTGGACATTTTTTATGAGGAGATGAAGAAAAATAGGGATATCATCTCACAGGTGAGAAGCTATGCGGATATCGAGGAGAATATGAGAGCAGGAAAAATGTCCGCGCTCCTCACGGGCGAGGAGGGTGATATCTGTGCCGGAAGTCTTGAGATGTTGAGAAATTACTACAGGCTTGGGCTGAGGATGATGACTCTTACATGGAACCATGAGAATGAGCTTGCCTACCCTAACTATGTTGTCTACAACAGCGACGGGAGCTGTACATACCATGAGGATGCCTCTAAGGGGCTTAAAGAGAAAGGTTTTGAGTTTATTGAAGAGATGGAGAGGCTTGGAATAGTCATAGATGTGTCACATCTTTCGGACGCGGGTTTCTGGGATATATACAACAATACAAGCAAGCCTTTTGTGGCGAGCCATTCAAATGCGAGGGCGATGAGCCCTCATGTGAGAAATCTTACGGATGACATGATAAAGGCGTTTGGGCAGAGAGGCTGTGTCACGGGGTTAAATTATTGTGGTGCATTTTTAAATTCTGACGGACACGCGGGAGAGAATGTTGAGAGCAGGATTGATGACATGGTTAGCCATGTGAAGTATATAACAAATCTCGGAGGTATGGATGTGATGGCGCTCGGCTCGGATTTTGACGGCATAGGAGGAAAGATTGAGCTTGCCGATGCGTCATATCTTCCTAAACTCCACGATGCTCTTGCTGTCGCAGGCTTTAGCGAGACGGATATAGAGAAGATTTTCTATAAAAATGCGCTGAGAGTGTTTAAGGAATGTCTCAAGTAGTATATGAGATGAGGATATCTATGGTTGAAAACTTTATAGACCGTTTAAAGAATGTCTTAAGCATGTGAAAAGGACTGAGATAGGAAAATTATAAAATTTTTGCTGTTTTATTTTAGTGTTAATAAAAATTTTCACCTGTTTTTATAAAGACATTCGGGCTGGAAAATTGTGCTAAATATTTAACAATGATACATTTTTCTTTTCATGCAATCATAATTTTGCACAACAAAAAATCAATATGCTATACAGTTTGTACAAAAATATGGTTGTTCTTTACAATAAAAGTACCAAAAAATGGCGCTTTTTCTATTTGCACATATTGACTTTGTGTGCAATAATGGCACTCGTAAGAACAAGGAAGAAACAAGAGGTCATTAATAGGGATGGCAGGCGGGCTTATAGATGGGCTTGTCAGGAAAGGAAAGGGATTATTATGTTAAGAGGTTTTGTTAAGTGTATCAGCCGTAAGGAAAGAATTGCTTATATGATGGACAACAGGTTTGGCAACTGGTCAGATTCAGAGCTTGAGTCAGTTATGAAGATTGTAGGTGTCAAGGATGATTACAGCAATGCTTCCAAGGAGGAGAAGATTAAGGCTATCGTTGCGACACTCAAGATGGCAAAGGACGACAAGGCTCAGTTTGACCGTGTAAACGACAACGGGGAGAAGGTTGACGACATGGACGCTATGAAGAGCAGTGTTCAGTACACAAGACTTGTCACAAATCTTTATGCAAAGAGCAATCAGTTAGTATAATTATATAAATAGAGTACACAATAAGACCGATGGCAGCACCGTCGGTCTTATTTTTTTGAGTAAAGGCTTAGTTAAATTTTTGTGAATTTCTTTTACCGGAAAAATGGCAGTCAACGGAATAATGCCTGAAATTTTGAAGATAAGAGGAACATAAAATTGAAAAAAATTTCAGCTTCATTGAAAGAGAATACGCTGGAACTAAAGAAGATACTTCATGTTGATAAAAATTTTGACCTTGTATACAGGGAGCAGAAATTAGGGCAGAAGGATGCGGGTTTCTTTTTTATTGACGGATTTATAAAAGATACGATAATGGAAAGGCTTTTGAAGTCATTTTCTGACATAAAGGACGGTGATGTCCCGAAAAATGCGCAGGAGTTTTCCGATAAATACATTCCGTATGTGGAGGTTGACCTTCTGGATGATGTTGAGGACATTGTGACGGCAATTTTGTCCGGCGTTGCATGTTATTTTGTGGACGGCTATAATGAGTGTATGGCTATAGACTGCCGAACATATCCTATGCGAAGTGTGGATGAACCGTGGAAGGACAGGGTTTTAAGGGGCTCGAGGGACGGCTTTGTGGAGACTGTGGTTTCAAATGTCGCGCTTATAAGAAGAAGGATAAGAGACCCTAGAATGTGCGTTGAGATTTTGCAGGCAGGTGTAAAGTCGAGGACGGATATTTCCGTGGCTTACATTGAGGGCGTGGCGGATATGAAGCTTGTGAGGAAAATTAAGGACAAAATTTCGGCAATCAATGTCGATGCGCTCACAATGAACATAGAAAGTCTTGCGGAGGCGGTGCTCGACGGGCCTTATATAAATCCGTTTCCAAAGTTTAAGTATACGGAGCGCCCTGACACGGCGGCAGCGGCAATTTTAGACGGAAATATTGTGCTTTTAGTGGACAATTCCCCGGCGGTTATCATCGTGCCGACAAGCATATTCGATGTGATGGAGGAGGCGGACGACTTTTATTTTCCGCCGATAGTCGGAAATTATATAAGAATTTCAAGATTTATAATGTCGGTGCTGACGCTTATACTCACGCCGATGTGGATGGCTCTTATAGAGTACCCGGAAAAGCTTCCCGACTGGCTTGCATTCATAAATCTTGCGGATGAGGCGAACATCCATGTATTTTGGCAGCTTATTATACTTGAGTTTGCGATTGACGGCTTGAGACTTGCCGCCGTCAACACGCCGACCATGCTGTCGACACCGCTATCGGTTGTAGCAGGTATAGTTGTCGGAGAGTATGCGGTCAGTTCCGGGTGGTTCTCGCCGGAGACGATGCTCTACATGGCGTTTGTGGCGATTGGAACTTATGCGCAGGCGAATTTTGAGCTTGGATATGCAATCAAGTTTTTCAGGCTTATCACGCTTGTTCTGACCTACATTTTCTATTGGTGGGGATTTTTTGCGGGAATTGTGATAACGCTTATAGCAATTACATTCAATAACACTATATCGGGCGAGAGCTATATATATCCTGTTATTCCTTTTAACGGCAAAAAGCTTGTGCGAAAGCTGTTCCGTGTGAGACTTCCGAGAAATTCGCAGAATTATGGCAATTCTAAAAATTAATGTATTTTTTAACCAAATCAAGCAAGTCCTGATAAACTGCGAAGCAGTTATTTGGTTATGAGCAAGAAGCGAAGCGTATTGCGGATATCCGCTTGAATGTAAAGCAATGTCTTAAAATATAGAAGTTACTATATGTAACAATTTATGGAACTGCTACAGATATAAATGGGAATTAAGCCTACATCAGTTAATATATATGGGTCTTATAAAAAAAGGAGGGCCCGGCACTTCGGGGAAAGTACCGGGCTTTATGAAAAAGAAAAAGAATTCTGTTAGGCAACTTAAAATTCAATATTTATGAGGTTTATTACCTCTTCCTTAACTCTAAATATAGTATAGGGGAACAGTGTGTCATTGGTGTGAAACAAAAATGAACAATTTGTTAACAATTATCAATAAAATGTTAAAAATGGTCTTTTTTAAATGCAATTTGTACAAAAATAGATTGATAATGGACAAATACTAAAGTAAAATATATAATATCAAAAGGGAATTTTAATAATTCCTTGTTCAAAAATACGAAAAGAGGTTGACTGATATGGAACATAGTAAGAAATATGCTTGGACTTGGAAGGTTAAGCCGGAGTGCCTTGATGAGTATGTGAAGATGCACAACAATCCATGGCCTGAGATTATGGAGGAGCACACTAAGGCAGGTTACCGCAACTACTCAATTTTCCAGAATGGAAACCAGTTCTTCTATTGCTTTGAGTGCGACGACATCAAGTATGCCAATGAGTACATAGCTAAGAGCGAGGCGTGCAACCGCTGGAACGCAATCACATCCAAGATGGTTGAGGGCTCATTTGACTTCAATGAGGAGGAGCCTATTAAGTTCATGCCGGAGGTATTCTACTTAAAGTAAGTTCTTATTTAAGGCGTTAAGGACCAAAAGACAGATGCTTTTGGTGAAAGAGGTTAGAGAATTAAAAAGTATGGGGCTGTTTGTCTGTATTTAGATGGACAGTCCCGTTTTTTTGTTATATAATGTTTGCAAATGATGGAAATTGCAAAGAATGTAAAAGTGTGGCAATTAATATATCTGTCAGCTAAGAATAATAGATTTATTTTTCGGGAGGTAGAGCGTATGTGGGCTTATGAGAGTACTTTTTATCAGATATATCCGTTGGGGTTTTGCGGCGCTCCGTTTGAGAATGACGGGCAGCTTGAGCACAGGATATTGAAGGTGGTGGACTGGATACCTCATATCGAGAAGCTTGGTGCGAATGCAGTTTATTTTTCGCCTGTATTTGAGTCGGACACACATGGATATAATACAAGGGATTTCAAGAAGATTGATGTGAGACTCGGCACAAACGAGGATTTCAAGAAGGTCTGCGATGAACTTCATAAGAGCGGAATAAGGGTAGTGCTCGACGGCGTTTTTAACCATGTTGGTCGTGGTTTTTATCAGTTTCAGGATGTCATAAAGAACAGGGAAAAATCGCCTTATATTTCGTGGTTTAACATTAACCTTGGCGGCAACTCCAACTACAACGACGGTCTTTGGTATGAGGGCTGGGAGGGCAATTATGACCTTGTAAAGATTAACCTTAGAAACGAGGAGGTCATAGGGCTTATATTCGACGCTGTAAAATACTGGGTTGAGTACTTTGGAATAGACGGAATAAGGCTTGACGTGGCTTACTGCCTTGACATGGATTTTGTGCGCAGACTCAGAAGCTTTACCGATGAGCTTGGAAGGGAGCAGGGAAGGGATATATTCCTTGTCGGAGAGATGCTCCACGGCGATTACAACAGACTTGTCAATGACCAGATGCTTCACTCCGCTACCAATTATGAGTGCTACAAGGGGCTTTACTCAAGCTTTAACAGCATGAACATGTTTGAGATAAACCATTCGCTCAACAGACAGTTCGGCAATGAGAACTGGTGCATATACAGGGGCAAACATCTTCTCTCGTTTGTGGACAACCATGACGTGACGAGGGTTGCGAGCATCCTCACAAACAAAAATCATCTTCCGCTAATATATGCGCTTATGTTTGGTATGCCGGGAATACCTTGCGTGTACTATGGAAGCGAGTGGGGCGCAGAGGGTAATAAGTCAGAGGGAGACCAGGCTCTTAGAAAGAGCTTTGACAAGCCGGAGTGGAACGAGCTGACGGATTTTATAAGCAAGCTTGAGACCGCAAAGAAGAACAGCGAGGCTTTAAACTATGGCGGATTTTGCTCGGTGGTGCTTACTAACAAGCAGTGTATATTTGAGAGAAGAAGTGAGCACGAGAGGGTTCTTGTCGCAATAAATGCCGACTCGGAGGGCTATACGGCGCATTTTGACGCTCGATGTGGAAGGGCTGTTGACCTTATAACAGGGAAAGAGCACGATTTTGGCGGCGGAAGTTTTCTTGAACCGTACTCGGCTTACTATTGGAAATGTGAGTGCTAGAGGGGGCTTGCACAGTGAATATTTTTGAATATAATATAAGCGGTGTGTGCATTATAAAAATACTGTAGTTGTCTGCAATACTTGAAAAAAAGATGTTGACATATTCTAAGACAAGGTACATATT
>JBNMKO010000116.1:0-8743 GCA_050874385.1 Eubacteriales bacterium | reverse complement strand
GCCTATAATGATATCAGGCTTCACATTGTATTTGTCAAGGGCGGTCTTTGCCTCAAGACCTATCACGGACTGGTGAAGAAGTACCTGATTTAACACACTTCCAAGGACATATCTGTATCCCGGCGTATGTGTTGCCACCTCGACAGCCTCGGATATCGCACAGCCAAGACTTCCTGTAGTGCCAGGATGCGCGGCAAGAATTTTTCTTCCGACCTCGGTGGTCTCAGAAGGTGAAGGTGTTACACTTGCACCATAAGTTCTCATGACCTCACGTCTGAAAGGTTTCTGCTCGTAGGAAACCTTGACCATGAACACCTTGCAGTCAAGCCCAAGATATGCGCTTGCCATGGAGAGCGCTGTTCCCCACTGACCTGCTCCTGTCTCGGTTGTTACACCTTTAAGCCCCTGCTTCTTTGCGTAGTAAGCCTGCGCAATGGCTGAGTTGAGCTTGTGGCTTCCGCTCGTATTGTTTCCCTCAAACTTATAATAAATCTTCGCCGGAGTGTCAAGCGCCTTCTCAAGACAGTACGCCCTCACAAGAGGTGACGGTCTGTACATCTTATAAAAATCAAGTATCTCCTGCGGAATGTCAATATATGCGTCGTCATTGTCAAGCTCCTGCTTTATAAGCTCGTCACAGAATACAGGTCTCAAATCCTCATATCCCATCGGCTCTAATGTCGCCGGATTTAAAAGCGGTGCCGGCTTAATCTTCATATCTGCGCGCACATTGTACCACTGCTTAGGCATCTCGCTCTCTTCAAGGTAAATCTTATAAGGAATGTTCTTTTCTTCGCTCATGGAATGTCCTCCCACTTTATAATCATATGTCTTTATTACTATATCACTTTAAAGCGTGTTCTGTCAACATTTCTATCCGTTCAATCGGATATCAGCAATAAGCTTTGCAGATTTTCATTGTATTTCATGGTTATCGCGGCAGTCGCCAAGGTCTCATGTGAGCATGGACTTTTGCTAATTGCCTGCGTAAAGTCAAGCGGATATTCGCAATCCGCTTCGCTGCTTGCTCATAACCAAATAACTGCTTCGCAGTTTATCAGGAGGGGCTTGTACCCCCTCCTGATACAAGCAAGTCCCCACCCACTGCTTATTGTTCTTCGCAATTGAAGCAGTGGGTGGGGACTTACTTGATTTGGTTAAAATATGCCGGAAACAAGAGCGTTAACTCTAAATTTCCGGCATGTTATATTATAATTCTTCTATCATGTTATACTATAATTTTTCTATTTTTGTTCCATAAATCACTATATATATGCTTCTATCTCTTAAAATTTTTCCACACAATATAGGTTAATTTATAGAATTTCTGTAAAACAGCGTCGTAAGTAAGGGCAATTACTTCGCGGAATACAGCTTAAATCTCTGTACAAGCTTATCAAGCTCGTCTGCTCTCTGTGCAAGCTCATCACTGATTGCGGAACTCTCCTCTGAAGCGGCGGCAGTACTCTGTGTAACAGTTGAAATCTGCTCAATTCCGCCCTCAATCTGAGCGAGTGCCTGTGCCTGGTTCTTAGCCGACTCGTTGGTCGTCTTTGCGATATCAGCAAACTTCTGCAACTCGTCGATAGTGCTCTTGAATGCCTCGGCAACGGTCTCCGTAATCTCGCTTCCCTTGCCAATCTCCTCCATGGTCTTCACAATCAACTCTCTTGTATTGACAGCGGACTTGGAGCTGTCTGTTGCAAGCTGTCCGATATGCTCTGCCACAACTGCAAATCCCCTTCCGGCATCGCCTGCTCTCGCCGCCTCTATTGAAGCGTTAAGTGCGAGAAGGCTTGTCTGTGATGCGATATTCTCGATGGATGTAGCCATAACCTCAATCTTCTTTGATATGTCATCAATATTCTGCATTGCCTGTATGAGGTCATCCATCTTCTGACGCTCACTGTCAGCCTTGCTGACTGCAACCATAATGTTGTCATAAGCTTCCTGTGTGGACTGTGCGCTCTTCTCAGCAAGGTTTGCCACTGTCTCAACAGTTGCTGTAAGCTCCTGAACGGCACTTGCCTGCTCGGAAGTTCCTGTTGCAAGGTCAGATGCTGCTCTTGAAATATCGCCGGAACCTGACTCAACATGCTCCGACGCATCCTGAATTTTTGTGAGTGTTGTGTTAAAGTGCTTTAATATGTATACAAATGACTCCTTAATACTTGCGAAATCTCCGAGGAAATCTGTAATCTGGTCGGAATCCTTTGTGAGGTCTCCCTTTGCAATCTCCCTCAATGTAGCGGATATCTCCTCTACATAAGCGTCAAGATTTCTCATTGTTCCGCGGAGTGAATGTGCCATATCACCAAGCTCATCGTCCGACTTGTATGTGATAAGCTCACCAGCCGACATATCACCCTGATACATGAGCTGTGTGGCATTTGCTATCTGCTCAATAGGCTCCTTCAATACCGCCGTCAATGTCTGTGTCGACCATGAAGAAACTGCAAACAACGCTGCGATAAGTATAATACCGACAATCAATAAAACCATGCTGACAGTTCTTGACTTGTGATAATAATCCAAACCATTATTATTTACTATCTGCTCTAATTCCTCTGTCAAATTCTTGATTTCCTGAACAATAGGAAGGTATGTACCATAGTTAAGGTCATATGCTTCGTCAATCTTACCCTGCTGCAAAAGCTGCATAACCTGTGGTCTTACGCTCTCACCCTGATTTATCTTAGTCTTGAGTTCTTCAAGCTTTGCCTTACCCTCTGCGGTAGTAAAATGCTTATCAAGTGAGTCAACAGCTGACACAACAAGATTTACATCCTCCTCAACGGTGTTCTCAAAAGTCACATATCTCTCAGCTAAGTTCTCGCCGCCTTCTGCGAGGAGACGGTTAATCGCTCTCTGTAAATCGGTAAGTCCGTACTTGACATCCGCAACATCGCTCATGTTCGTCATAGGACCCTCAAAAATTCCTTTTACATTGGTAGTGATATACTCCATTCCTGCTAAAAGGATAACCGCAACCACAACCGCCATCAAAGCGATAACACCAACTGTTGCAAGCAATTTTCTCTTAATCGGATAGTTCTTGATTCTTTCCCTAATGTTGTTCATGTACATTTTACTACTCAAAACATGTATAAATATAGCCACATAAAGATGCTGCAGTTTCTGCCTCATCATTCCCCGATAAATCTTCTTTATCCTGAGTTTTTGTTTCGTATTTTTTGAGTAGACTCTCCTTTCTTTAAATTTTCACGTTTGTGTTGTCTTTTTAACTGCCCGCCTATTTGGCAAAATTATCAGGTTTATAATTTTTCACATTTAATATACCCCCCCCCCGCCTAATAAAACAGGCATATAAATGGGGTCTTTCGCTAAGGTTACAACAGCCACTATAAGTCTTTTTTGAGTACATATTATACACGAACATGTGACCTTTTTACTATTATGGAAAACCATACATTTAATTTTTTTACAATATACTTATTGACATTACTTGCCTTACTTGTCGTCTAACTTCCTTATGGCTGCCGTTCTGTTCTTCACACCGAGCTTTCTGTAAACGCTCGTGAGATTTTTCTCAACCGTGACCTGCGCAATGTGCATTTTCTGTGCAATATCCGCATTGCGGTATCCGGCTTTGACGTATTCCATAAGCTCCGTCTCTCGCCTAGTCAAAAGCTGCGGCTCAACGCTGCCCGCACTTCTACCAGCACCGTCCGCGCCGCCAATACTGTTCTTGCCCTTTTCGTACTGACCCAACAGCTCAATGACCCCGGCGATAAAATCATCAGGCATAAGAGCGTCCATAATCGGGCGCAGTTCATGTCCATTCTCCACAAACGGAATGACAATCCCGTCGGGCTTTGCGTACTCAACCGCCTCACGAAGATAACCGGCGGCAAGTTCTTCCTGCCCCATGTTATACTTTGCTATCGCCTTGTAGATATGTCCCACTATAATAGGAAAGATATGCACCGTGTTGTCATAAGGAACAAGCATCTCATCACCCACTATGTCAAGATGCTCCCAGTTTTTCTCCGAACACATAAGCCTGCCGTAGGTCATACAGCCGCTTCTTATATTTCTGATTGCCCTGTTGCAGTTCTCAAGCTTGAAATTGCCAAGCCATTCCGGCATTTTGTCCCTCATTCCAAGACATGCGTACATATAGCCCTGCACAAGCTCCACGTCGATGATAAGCACAGGGTCAACCAAATTCAAAAACTGCTCCTGCATTTCACCGAGCTTATCGTAGAACTGCTTCTTTTTTCCAAAATTCATCAGACAGCGAAGCATAATGTAATAACAGCTTATCACAACACAGCTCTGGTGGCGGAGCGCCGTCTTTTTATACACCTGCTGTGCAAGCCTGTATGCGGTCTCAAAATCGCCCAGCATAAGTGCATACTCGGCATCAAAAAACTCATCCCAGCCCTCATGCACGCCCTTTGTGAGGTGCATATAGTACTTTGCATATATCTTCTCCTGCTCGATTATGTGCTTCAAACTGCCGCTTTTGTTATAGTACAGAACCGTCATGCATGTCGTCCCATAAGTGAGAAGTGAATTTCCGAATATATCCGATGTCCCGTAACCGAACAGCCTGACAGCCTCGCAAAGAGAGTTATTCATCGCCTCGATATCGTTAAATTCAAGTATTGACTTCAGCACAAGAAGTTCCGCACTCAGCTTGTCGTCAAAAGCCCATCTTTTACTCTCCTTCACCATCGCCACCGTATCTTCATACAGCGGCTTTACCTTCACAGCGCCATCCCACATCATGCGAAAATAAAGATAATTGAGCCACGCCATCGGATTGTCTTTCCAGATATCTTCCCAGATAAAATCCTTGACATCCTCAAACAGCTCCGGTGCCTGCTCGATAAGGCTCTTTCCATGAATACCTGAATATATCTGCGCTATCTTTTCGCTGTTTCCCGATTTCTTGTAATAATTTACCGCCTGAATATAGTCATTTTTCTTCTCGCGCCACTGTGCCGCACGGCTGTACAGCCCCTTCATGTCTATATCCGATTTTTCAAGCTCCATCTCAGCCACCGCCCTGAACAGTGCATGCATCTGAAATGAACGGCTTCTCGCGTCATAATCCAAAAATCCAAACTGTTCCTGGCTCTCAAACAACAAATTCTCTGTGATATCCATCTGTGTGACATACCTTGCCCCATCAATCTCAAACCAGTCAAACAATGACACTTTCATAAAAAATTCCTGCATCTGGGGCGAGAGCTTGTCAAAAATTGCCGTCTTTAGAAGGTGGTTCACACCTAGAAAGCTTCCAAAGCTTCCCTTCTTTTTGTACTCATAGAGTGACAAATACACCGCGCTTATCCAGCCGTCCGTGTACTCATACAGCCCGACAAGCTCCTTATCCGAAAGCTCCACTTTGTTGAGCTCAAATATCTGCTTTGTCTCGTCTACGGTGAGCGTCAAATTCTGCTGATTTATCATGGCACAGCACCCCTTCAAAAACATCTCCTCATAGGGAATATCCGGGTATGTGCGGGAAATAAGAACTATATGAAGATGCGGCACATTGACCGCGATATTCTCAAGCAGCCTGTCCATCATCGGACAGTTGCACTCCTGATAATCATCTATTATAAGATACTCTTCTCTTACAACATATGTATTTAAAATTCTCATCATGTAAGACATTTCCTGCGCCGACTGCGGGAGATTAAGCTGTGCAACCCTGCCATAAAGCGGTTCATTGTACTCACGAATTTTGTTGCATATCCTGTGCCATATCCAGTTGCCGTCGACCTCGTTCCTCTGCATTGGAAACCACAGATTTAATAAATTTTCATTCTTTGCAAAAAACTGTCTCACCAGCGTCGATTTTCCATAGCCCGACGGCGCAATCACCATGATGAGCGGCTTATCTATAACCTTCCCAAGTTCCCCTTCAAGCTTTTCACGCTCAAATTCCCTGACACTCAATCCATTCATTCATCCACCTCTATCACATAACATGCTCTCCCATGTTCCTTAGCCTTATAGAGTGCCTTGTCCGTCTTGTTCATCAACAAATTTACATCCTCGGGATATTTAAACAGGCGCACACCTATGCTGCAGCTCACCTTTCTGTCTGTGCCGTCAAGTATGCCTGAAATATCCTCAAGAAATCCGTCCAACTTCTGCCTTAACTCATGCTGCTCTATATCCTTGTCAAGAAAAGCGGCAAACTCATCTCCGCCGACTCTCCCGACTATTCCATAATCCAAAAATATTTCCTTTAGCTTTGAGGCAATCTGCTTTAAAACCTTATCACCCACAACATGCCCAAATGTATCATTTATACTCTTAAAATAATCCACATCCACAAAAAGAAACCACACATTATCCGGGATTTCCTCAAGCTGTCTGCTGCAATACTGCATGAACATGCGCCTCCCCATTATCCCGGTAAGCGCGTCGAGCTCCCCGACATACTCCCTGTATGACATATATCTGTAAATGCACATAAGCAAAAGCACCGCAAAATAGTTGAGCGCTATGACCGCAATCATAAACTGAACCTGAAGATGAAGAAGGTCTCTATTTACATTTGCAGCAATCTCTATGCTGTGCTTCTCAAGCATGTATGACGTTCTCTGCGAAAAATATATCGTAGCCGCAACCGTCATAACCAATATAAAAAACTCAAACACAAAGAAAACAATATTTGCCCTGCTGTTAAGGTATGGATTTTTGACCGCGCTGTCCACGCATTTTCTGTATTTGCTCACAGTCTGGCAGTTATACAACTCGTAAAGTCCCTCCACAAGAACCACACACAGGACTGCCATCGCCAAATCCTTCCAACCAGTCCTAAATGCAGTCATATAACTGTAACCAAGATGCGGAAACAAAATCCCAAGAGCCGAATATACCAAAAATGCCTGTATTTTTGTCGCCAAAGCCTCAATCACAACTCTTCCAACAACATGGTACTTGGTTTTTCTCGCAAGCTCAAACAAAACTCCAATCAAAAAACCATAGAGAGTCCTCACACCGACACTCAAAATAAAGCTTTTTAGCGGTGCTCCGCTTAGAAACGGTGAAAACATCATGTCCACTGACATCACATACGATGCCGATGCCTTGTACATGCTGGCTGCCCCGAATATAAAACCAAGAACTGTCGCCTCCGCCGTTCCAAAGGTACAGCCTGCGATAATAATCGGTATGTACGCGATTGTTATTGAAATGGGCGGCACATGGATATATCCCAAAAATGTAAATGACATCAAAAGTTCAAGCGCTATCAAAGCCTGAAACGCATAACTCTCCGAACTTGTTTTCCTACGTCTCTTTCCAGTTCTCATCTTCTCTCCTTAATTACCCCAATGTTTTAATTTTATCACAGAAAATTTTTCATTTCAAGAAGCAGAAATCAAACAAGACCGCCATCTGGCGGTCTTGCATCCAATCAATACTATGTAACTAAACTATACTGTGTTCCACTCTAATATCACTGACAACGCCCTATACCACTGTATCGTCATCCTGTGATTGTTCTGTCTCAACAGTCTCCTGCTCAGCAGTTTCCTGTGGCTCAACAACCTCCTGCTCGACAGCATCCTGTGGCTTGGCTGCCTCCTCCTCGACTGCAACTCCGCATGATGTGCAGAACTTGCTTCCCGGCTCAAGCGGTGCTCCGCAGTTAGGACAAGCCGGTCCCTGTGACTTAGGCGGCTCTGTGCGCATCCTGTTGCCGCAGTTAGGACAGAACATGGAATCAGTTCCAACCTCAGCTCCACATGCAGGACATACTGTCACACCCTTTAAATCCTGAAGCTTCTGCTGGCACTCTGCAATAGCGTTCTCCGATGCCTTGATTTCATCGAGATACTCTACAAAATCAGGCTCCGGTGAGTCTGCATGGCGCTCTGCGTAGAGTCTTCCAATCTTCTCATAAGCCTTCTCAATTTTCTTCTGCTCATCGCTTATAGCTGAATTGAGCTTCGCTGTGTCGACAACGTCCTTTCCCTTCTGAGCTACAGTCTGCCCCACGTTGGATAATTTCTTACCGATGTCATCAAAAAATCCCATTTTAAAACCTCCTTGTAAATTATAAATACCTTTTATAAATTTTAACATCAATGCACTGTAAAGTCAATTCTTTCCATCCCATGTATCGGTGTTAATTTGAGGTTATACATAAGCATGTCCGCCACAACGCCGCAAAGAACTATGTTATTAGATAAATTTGTGCAAATTACAATTTTTTTGGCATCAATGACAATATGTGGATGTAGAAATTTAATCAAATATCAATTATAATAAAATTTATCATTGAGCTCACCAAATGCAGAGCCACCGATATTAAAAGGCACTGTCCAGCTTTTCAGATGGAGGAAATATCATAATGGATATATCAAATATATTAGATTTAACTAACTATGCCTTCGTGCTCTTTTTCGGGGTAACAGCCTCCCTCTACAGCGTAGGGCTTTCCTTTTTTGAGCACAAAAAGCTGTATGTGCTGTCTATTATATGCTTTGGCGCGGCACAGCTTGTATTTTTTCTGATTTTAGGAAAATCCGCCCTGTATGCGTGTTATCCGCTGCTCATACATCTTCCGCTTATACTGCTGATTTTTGTAGTTTTGCGAAAAGACCTTTGCATCTCGATTATATCCGTCCTGACTGCATACCTTATGTGCACCCCCAGGAAATGGCTCGGAACGCTCACCTCGTCGTTTTTTAACTACAACCAGGACATCGCAAACATAGTGGAAATCCTCGTGACAATACCTCTTTTACTG
>JBNMKO010000115.1:0-8769 GCA_050874385.1 Eubacteriales bacterium | reverse complement strand
TGCTCATGTCGAGCACGTCGTTTAAAAGTGAGAGAAGGTGATTGGCGGCAACCACGCATTTTTGGCGGCATTTTTCCACTTTTTCGTGGTCGTCGGGGCATCTTCCCGCAATCTCAAGCAGACCGAGAATACCGTTTAGAGGGGTTCTTATGTCGTGGCTCATTCTAGCGAGAAAATCCGTCTTTGCAGCGTTGGCAAGTTCAGCGTCAACACATGCCTGCTTTAGCTGCGCGTTTGCCACAGTGAGCTCTTTGCGTGAGTGTTCCTGTTCATTTTTTAGTTCGGTTATATCTCTTCCTATTATTATAGCTATGATATGTCCGTTTTCCTCCGATTCCGACATAAGGGCAGTCACGCGGATGTACATGTCGCGGATTTTGTCATAGTATTCCATCTCTATATTTCTTTTTCCGTTTTTGTAGTCGGATAAAAGTGAGTTGCGCGACATCATATCGTGTATATCATTTTCTGACCCTATGGGCTCAAAATCATTCCATACAGCTTCCATGTGAGTGGTGAGCGGAGCCGGGAAATGATAGCTCTCAAGCGGGAGAGCTTTGTCATCCTTGCGCGAGGTATATCCCTGCTCGATTATCTCGTCGGTGAGGTCTATTGTAAATGAGTATTCACAATCGTTTAACAATGCCTCTCGGTAGCGCATGCGCTCATTTTTGTACATCTGTGATATTTTTTCGTGTCTGTCTATATCAAGAAGAAGGCTGTGTATCAGCTTTCGCCCGTTCTCGTCCGTACTTATTTTTCCTGAATCCATAACCCACTTGATATTACCATCTTTACAGAGCACACGATATTTTACGGAGTAGGTATTGCCATGAGCGAGCTGCGAGCTGAAGCTTTCCATAAATGCTGCGCGGTCAGCGGGATAAATGTTGTTAAGTCCCTTGTTCTGTGTGGCGTTTATAAGCTCAAGTGGTGAGTTATAGCCCTGATTGCGGGCGGCAGAGAATGATACATGTACAAATGGATAACCTTCTGACAGTTCGTTGATGGTGTAACCACCGCTTATTCCCGACATTACGGTGTCAAGCTGGGTGTTTGCTTTCTCGTTTGCAATACGAAGCTTTTCATTGAGTTCTGACAACTTCTGTTGCTGTTGAAGTTCTTTTCTGTGTGAGGCATCAATATTCTGCCCGATGAAAAGCACATGTGTAAGTCTGCCGTTTTCGTCGTAGTCCGCCGGGATATATGCACAGCGAACCCATATTCCATTGTAATTTATATAATCCTCAAATATAACATTGTGTCCGCGAAGCCTCTCCTCTATGGTGGACATGTCGGTGAATACTTCAAGCCTGTCACGAAACTCCTCGCTCACGATATGCTCAAGGAACCAGCGGCGTTCACTCTCGTGATAATTGTTGACATTGTAACTTTGCTTTGAACTGCTGCTCATCTCTATACGCGTAAACAGACCGGAATGTATATCAATATAGTAGCCGAACAGATATATGTTTGTCAGAGCAAGAATTATTGAATTTTGGACGGATTTTGGTTTATCAGGTGTCGTATTTTTTTCATTACTCATGTTAAATTCCTCATTTGGGGCTGTAAAGAAGGTTTTTACAGCTTACGAAATTGCTTTACGGTATACTAATATTTTCATTATATATATAACAAATTGATATGTCAAACGCATTGTTAAAAATTAGACATATTGGGATTTTGAGCATGATGGTGGAATGTTTTTTTGGTTATAATGAACAGGAATTTTTTGGAAACAGCCTTTTAATTTTTCTTGCGCGTATAAAATACAGGGATTATAATTGACCTATAAAAAAGTAGAATTTAATTTCTATGAATTAGTACAGTAAAAGTTAAGCGGATATTTGCAGTCTGCTTTGCTGATTACTGACTAATAATATTGTTTTTTGGTATTGCAGCAGATAGTGTTAAATGACGAAAGGGTGATGTGCAATGAAGAAAGTTATTAAAAGACTTACAGCATTGTTAATTTCATGTCTGATGCTTGTCGGGTGTTCGTCGGAGGTAGAAGTTGACGATTACGCAACTAACCTTGTAAACGGCACCACTCAGCAGAAGTCACAGGAACAGCAGGAGACGCAGGCGGCTTCAAAGGGGATTTCAAAGGATAAAATTAAGGTGGGAGTTATTCATCTGTCAGACCCGGAGGCGGGAAGTGGGTATACATACACGCATGACCTTGGTATTCAGGGGATGCAGCAGAACTTGGGGCTGTCCGACGACCAGATTGTCAGAAAGATTAACGTCTCGGACTCGGATGCCGATGCAACGCGCGAGGCAATCAAGGAGTGCATTGACGAGGGATGCAACATAATTTTTACCACAAGCTGGGGCTATATGGAGACGACCGCACAGATGGCGGAGGAGTACCCTGATGTGTATTTTTCTCATGGAACGGGGTATATGAGCAACGGCAAGAACTTTAACAACTACTTTGGAAGAATTTATCAGGCGAGGTATCTTAGCGGAATTGTCGCGGGAATGAACACAAAGAGCAACAAGATTGGCTATGTGGCTGCCATGGATTCAAGCAATTCGGAGGTTACGGGCGGTATTGATGCCTTTGCGCTCGGAATTTACTCGGTCAACCCGGATGCGCAGGTTTATGTAAAAGTCACAAACAGTTGGTATGACCCTGACGCGGAGCGCGAAGCGGCGGAAGTGCTCCTTGATATGGGATGTGATGTGATAACACAGCACTGTGACACGGTTTATCCTCAGACGCTTGCGCAGGAGCGCGGTGTTTATGGAATAGGCTATAATTCCGATATGAGCAAGGAAGCGCCTGATGCCTGTCTTTGCAGCGTTATATGGAACTGGAGTGCATACTATACGGCGGCTGTTCAGAGCGTTATCGACGGAAGCTGGGACGGAAGCAACTATTATGGCGGTATGAGTGAAAATCTTGTCGGAATAACGGAGCTTGCCGATTTCTGTGCGGATGGAACGGCGGACAAGGTTAAGGAGGCTAAGAGAAAAATTCTCTCGGGCGAGATAGGAGTGTTTGATGGTGTGATTGAGACAAACACGGGCGAGACTATCGGAGAAGCCGGAAAAACTCTCGATGATGCGACAATAACCGGAGCAATCAACTGGTACTTTAAAACCGTGAACGTGGTAGAGTAGAGGTGGTCTTATGAACATTAAGAAAAAAATTCTTGCGATAACAATCTGCCCGGTGCTTGTTCTGGGCGTAGTTTCAATATTTTTTATAAATACCCTTGTAAAAAAATCCGTCAAGGATGAGATTGAGGATGCTCTTAGGGGAACGGCGGCAGCCACGCTTGCGGCTTATGACCAAAACACAGGCGACTATATACAGAGCACCAACGGGGATATATGGAAGGGAAGTTATAACATATCAAAGTCGGAGAGCCTTGTCGACAGGATAAAGAGCAATACGGGGATGGACGTTACATTTTTCTACGGTGACGAGAGAATAATGACATCGGCTAAAGATGCCGACGGAAATCGTGTGTTAGGCTCTAAAGCGGGGGATAAGATTGTTGAGAAAGTTTTAAACGGCGGTGAGGAATATTTCAGCCAGGCGGTGTCCATTGAGGGCACATTAAATTATGGCTATTTTATGCCGGTGTATCAGAATGACTCGGATAGCCAGATAATAGGAATGGTTTTTGTCGGAACAGATAAGCAGGAAAAGGATGCGGTGTTAAAGCGCATATTAAGCTCAATAGGAACGTCTGTTCTTGTAATTATGCTTATATGTATCGCTGTTGGAATAAAGATTGCAACCGGAATGAGCAAAAATATAAAGAACAGCGTGGAGCTTGTCGGAAGGATGGCAGGCGGCGATTTGAATGTGTGGGTCGATGATAAGCTTCTAAAGAAAAAGGACGAGATAGGAGATTTGTCGAGAGTTACGATAACTTTGCGCGATGCCATGCAGTCGACCATAAAGGAAATCACGAAGAATGCAAAGGCACTTCTTGACGCATCACAGCTTCTTGGAACAGCCGCGGACAACACCAACGGGACGATGAACGATGTCCGTATGGCGGTTAGCCAGGTTGTGGACAATTCGCAGGTGCAGGCGGAAAAATCGAGGGACACTTCACAGCACATGAAAATCATGGGCGACAATATCACGGAGGCATCGAGGGAGGCGGAGCAGTTAAACAGCAATGCCGCTTCAATGCAGCTTTCAAGTGAGAAGGCTTCCGAGACACTTTTAAGTCTGAGAAACATCAACGAGGATGTAAAGCGCATAATCGGCGAGGTGAAGGAGCAGACCAACCGCACCAACGAGTCGGTAAAGAAAATTCACACGGCGACGGCGTTTATCAATTCCATTGCAGAGGACACAAGCCTGTTAAGCCTTAACGCTTCGATAGAGGCGGCAAGGGCGGGCGAGAGCGGCAGAGGATTTGCGGTTGTAGCGCAGCAGATTAAGAACCTGGCAGAGCAGTCGAACAAGTCGAGCAAGGAGATTGAAGCGACGGCGGACACTCTTAGTGTTGACTCGGAGAAGGCAGTTGTAGCCATGCAGCAGATGCAGGAGATTATTGCAAGCCAGAGCGAGAGCATGCAGGAGACACAGAAGGTCGTGTCCGAGGTTATCGAGGAGATTGCAAGTTCCATGAACAGCATAGCTCAGATAAAGGAGAGCTCCGGCAGGCTTGAGAGCGCCAGAAATGAGGTATTGCAGGCGGTTGACCAGCTCTCGGTTATCGCCGAGGAGAACCTTGACAGCACAAGAAGCACATACGACCAGACAGAGATTGTAGCCGATACATTTAAGCAGGTTTACAATAGCGCGGATGAACTCAAGGTCATTGCGGATGAGCTTGTCAAGAGTATTGAGTACTTTAAGATGTAGTGATTTATAGTGAGTTGGTTATAGAATTTTTCTTCTTCACGGATTTAATAGGCATATAGGCGGTTAGAAATATTGCCGCGAGTGTTATAGACTTCCCCTTCTTGACGGATTTGGCGGACTTAATTGGTGGTTAGGTTGGCTGAATGGTGAGGAGGGGATTTTTTTGTGGCGGAGGGGAAGTTTTTTGATGGAGGGGAGGGACTTTTTTAGTTGGGGGAGAGGAAGTTATTTGGTGTGAAAACGTGACTTTTTAGTGGTGGTAGGAGGTTTTTGAGCTGGGAAAGGTGATTTTTAGTTGGTGGTGGGTATTTTATTGAGAAAAAATAGTTGTATGCCCAGACAAGCTTGATTTTGTGGAGGTTGATAGGGAGTTTTGGGTAGAAAAGGGAATTAAGCTTGTTCTATGCCCATAATATGAAGTGTTTGAGATGTTTGGTGGGTATGTTGAGGAAATATTGGTTGAAAATACCCATCAGATAACTAAAAACACAGAAGAGAGTGGCAGTTGAGGGTAGAAGTGACAAAGAAAAGGTATTTTATACCCACAATATGTATTGTTTGAGATGTTAGGAGGGTATGAGATAGGATTAATGTTATAAAAGATAGGTTTGATTTGATTTTCATAGAAAAGTAAGTTGATTCTAAAAACATTATAAATAAAATTAACAATGCCAAAATATACTTTGCATCATTACTAGCATGTATTATAATTAATATATGCGAGACAATAAATATATAAGGGCATTTTTTGTTTGCCTTAATAATTAGGCAGGATACAAATAATAACTTGAAATTGTTTGCTAAATGTTAAAGCACAAATAATGAAAATAATTAAAGAAAGAAGGACACCTTATGTGCACAGCAGCCACCTACAAGACAAGGGACTTTTATTTTGGAAGAACATTGGACTATGAATTTTCTTATGGGGATGATGTTACGGTAACGCCGAGAAATTATGTTTTTGATTTCAGGCATGAGGGAAAGCTTGCGAGCCATTATGCGATAGTGGGCATGGCTCATGTTGCGGACGGATATCCGCTTTACTATGACGCGATAAATGAGAAGGGGCTCGGAATGGCGGGTCTTAATTTTGTCGGGAATGCGAAGTATCAGGAGCTTGAGGAGGACAGGCAGAATGTGGCTCAGTTTGAGTTTATCCCGTGGATACTCGCTCAGTGCGACAGCGTGGCGCAGGCGAGGGAGCGTCTTGCAAAGATGAACCTTGTCGGGACGACATTCAATGAGCATTTTCCGGCAGCACAGCTTCACTGGCTGATTGCGGACAAGGACGAGGCAATCACTGTGGAGTGTACGGCGGCAGGACTTAAAGTTTATGACAATCCGGTGGGTGTGCTCACGAACAATCCGCCGTTTGAGACACAGATGTTCATGCTAAACAATTATATGGGACTATCGCCGGAGCAGCCGCAGAACAGTTTTTCGGACAAGGTTGAGCTTAAAACATACAGTAGAGGAATGGGTGCGCTCGGACTTCCGGGAGATTTGTCGTCAGCGTCAAGATTTGCGAGGGTTGCCTACACAAAGCTGAACTCCATATCGGGCGATGGCGAGGAGGAGAGCGTAAGCCAGTTTTTCCACATTCTTGGCAGCGTCGACCAGCAGAGGGGCTGCTGCAAGGTTGCGGAGGGCAAGTATGAGATAACGATATACACTTCATGCTGCAATGCCACTAAGGGTATCTATTATTATACAACTTATGACAATCACGGTATCAATGCGGTTGACATGCACAGGGAAAATCTTGATGGAAGTGAGCTTGTAAAATATCCGCTTGACGAGAAAATGAAGATAAACTATGTCAACTAAGTTTGGTATTGCAGAATGGAACTAATGCGTAACGGTTTTCCAATATAATTTGACATAAAACATGAAAAAGTGAATGGCAACATTCACTTTTTTGCGCCTAAAAATAGTAAAAATATACAAAAAACAACAAATTAAGTCTACACAAAACGCAAATCAGGTTGTATAATATAAGGGCGAAAAAACGTAAAGAATAATTAAAGACTAAAGCAGAAGGAGAGTGTTGGTTATGAAGAACCTGAGTGTGCGTGTGAAGATGATTATTCTTGCGGTAATTACTCTTGTAGGTACGCTTGCAATTGTATTCGTATCGGAAAAGAGCATTTCTGATATGGAAAACGGAGCTGAGAATGTGCTTCGTGCAAGCATCGAGAGTGATTACGACGAGAATATCAAAAATCAGGTAGACAATGCTATGTCGCTTTTGAATGCGGTGTATGCAGGCTATGAGCGGGGTGAGTATACTCTTGATGAGGCAAAGACGATGGGAGCAGATTTGCTTCGTGAGCTCAGATATGGCGATGGAGGATATTTTTGGGCTGATACCTATGATGGTGTGAATGTGGTTCTCTTGGGAAATGATACCGAGGGTACTAATCGTATGGATGCAAAGGATACGGAGGGCAACTCATATATCAGAGATATCATAAGCGCAGGAAAGCAACCGGAGGGCGGATATGTTGACTATGTGTTCCCTAAGGCAGGTGAGACGGTTCCGTCACCTAAGAGAGCTTACAGCAAGGCGTTTGAGCCGTTTGAGTGGGTGATTGGAACAGGTAACTATATCGACTATATCGATGCTGCTGTTGCGGAGGAGTCACAGGCGATGCAGGCAAATGCGCAGTTCGCTATGGCTAGGATTGCGGGGATTAGTGCATTTTTGATAATTGTTGTCTTGGCTGTATGTGTTTATATGGCGCTTGAGCTTAGTAAGTCGTTCAAATATGCGCTCGGTTATATTGGAAATATAGCCAAGGGTGATTTCACGCAGGAACTTCCAAGAAAGCTTCAGAACAGAAGGGATGACTTTGGAGTACTTGCAAATAACCTTGAGAATATGAAGGAACAGGTAAGTATTCTTATCAAAGAGGTCAAGGTTCAGAGTGACATTATCACAGAGGTTGTCGATACTGTTAAGACCAACGTTGATTCACTCACGGGCAATATTGAGGGTGTATCGGCTACGACACAGGAACTTGCGGCGAGCATGGAGGAGACAGCGGCATCTTCCGATACTGTAAAGAACATGTCAAATGAGATTGAGGAGGCTGCAAAGAACATTGCCACACGTTCACAGGACGGTGCACAGCAGGCAGCGAATATCCATGACCGCGCTACAAAGGCACAGAATGACACTAGGGAGCAGAGGACGAATGCGACCAGAATACATAATGAAATAAGGGACAGCCTTACAAAAGCACTTGAGGATGCAAAGGTTGTAAAGCAGATTGAGGTTTTATCATCCTCTATTATGGAGATAACAAGCCAGACAAATCTTCTTGCACTCAACGCTTCAATCGAGGCAGCCCGTGCGGGCGATGCCGGAAGAGGCTTTGCGGTTGTCGCTTCCGAGATTGGCACACTTGCGGAGCAGTCTAAGGAGGCAGTTGTAAAGATTCAGCAGGTTACGGAGGCAGTCACATCGTCTGTTGACAGACTTTCGTTTGATGCACAGCAGCTTCTCGATTTTGTCGGCAATGATGTTGTTGCAAGCTATGACATGTTCGACAAGGTGGCTGACGCTTACAATAAGGATGCAAAGTACATAGATATGCTTATCGGCGATTTCAGCGCCACATCCGAGGAGCTTCTCGCTTCAATAGACGGCGTGCTCGCGTCGATGGACGGGATTGCTACGGCTACGAATGAGGGCGCAAAGGGTACAACTGATATCGCACAAAAGACCGTCGATGTCAAGGCTGAGGCAGACCAGGTTACCAGAGAAGTATCAAAGTGCGATGACACAGCCAAGAAGCTTGGCGAGGAGATTGCGGTATTCAAGGTTAACTAAGGCTGCATAAGAAATATATAATAGGAAAATATCCATCGTGACATAAGCTTGTCTCGGTGGGTATTTTCTTTTTGTATACCTATTGACAAAATGT
>JBNMKO010000114.1:0-8839 GCA_050874385.1 Eubacteriales bacterium | reverse complement strand
TTCCATTACTATTTGTGTCGCCATTTTAAGGCGGCGGAATGGAGATTAGTATGAAATATATATCAGTACTTGGGTCTACAGGGTCGATAGGAACGCAGACTCTTGATGTTGTGAGAAAAAATAATGATATTAAGGTTGTGGCATTGTCTGCCGGGAATAATGTTGAGCTTCTAGAAAAGCAGGTCAGGGAGTTTAAGCCTTCATTTGTCTCGATGGCGGATGAGAAAGCGCTTTCTCAGTTGAAGGTGAAGCTTGCGGATATGACAGGTATTGAGTATGGCTGTGGCATGGACGGGCTTATTCATGCGGCGACAATCAGTGAGGCAGAGATTGTCGTGACGGCTGTTGTGGGCATGATGGGAATTGTTCCTACCATTGAGGCTATAAATGCCGGCAAGGATATAGCTCTCGCCAACAAGGAGACTCTTGTGACGGCGGGACATATTATTATGAAGCTCGCAGCAGACAAGCAGGTCAGAATTTTGCCTGTGGACAGCGAGCACAGCGCGATATTCCAGTGCCTTAACGGTGAGCGCCAAAACAAAATACATAAGATACTTTTGACGGCATCGGGCGGCCCGTTCAGAGGAAGAACGATAGAGCAGATGAAGGATATTCAGGTCGAGGATGCGTTAAAGCACCCTAACTGGACTATGGGAAGAAAGATAACGATAGACTCATCAACAATGGTCAATAAGGGACTTGAGGTTATGGAGGCGAGATGGCTCTTTGGCGTGGAGCTTGACCAGGTTCAGGTTGTCGTGCAGCCGCAGAGTGTAATTCACTCGATGGTTGAGTTCGAGGACGGGGCAGTTATGGCACAGCTTGGAACGCCGGACATGAGACTTCCTATCCAGTACGCTCTTTACTATCCTGAGAGAAGATTTCTTGACACGGAGCATCTTGACTTTTGGAAACTTAGACAGATTACCTTTGAGGAGCCGGACATGGTGAATTTCAGAGGACTTGCGCTCGCATATGAGGCGGGAAGAAAGGGCGGAAATGTTCCTACCATGTTCAATGCGGCAAATGAGCTTGCAGTTTCCATGTTCCTTGACAGAAAGATAAAATATCTTGATATTATTGATATAATAGAACAAACTATGACTAACATAGAATATATTGAAAATCCAAATGTCAAGCAGATTCTTGACACGGAAGCGGCGGCTTATGAGTTCATAAGAAGCCGGTATTAAAGTTTTGCGGGGAGGATATTACAATTTGAATATTATTATAGCGATTATTATTCTCAGCATTATTGTAATCATTCACGAGTTTGGACATTTTATCATTGCGAAAGCTAATGGAATAGCTGTGAGTGAATTTGCGCTGGGACTTGGACCTACTATACTGAAATTTAAGAAAAATGGAACACTTTTTTCGCTAAAGCTGTTGCCGTTTGGCGGCGCATGTATCATGGCAGGCGAGGATGGCAATGAGGACGGCGTAAGCGAGCTCGACAAAGATAAGCTTTTTGCGTCAAAATCGGTATGGAGAAGAATATCTGTCATAGCTGCGGGGCCGATATTTAATTTTATTCTTGCGTTTATAATGGCAGTGTTTATCATAGGAAGTATCGGATATGACCCATGCAAGCTTTACAGTGTGGCAGAGGGAAGTGTTGCGGAGGAGGCAGGACTTCAGGCAGGCGATGTAATCACATCTGTAAATGGAAAGAAGATACATTTTTATAAGGAATACAGCCTTTACTATCAGCTTCACACAGGAAAGTCTCTCAACATAACGTATGAGCGCGACGGTGTGAAGTACGAGACAAAGGTTGTGCCTGAATATATCGAGGAGGATGTATATCAGCTCGGCGTGTATCTCGGTGAAAATGCGGTTATCTCAGGGCTTACGGAGACGGGCGCGGCAGCACTTGCAGGATTTAAGACGAATGACCAGATTATTCAGGTAAACGGAATTGCAGTCGAGACAACGGATGAGGCTATCTCAGCCATAAAGAACTGTGGCGGTGGAAAAATCAGCGTGGCAGTTCTTAGAGATGGGGAGGTTGTCGACCTCACGGTTACGCCTGTTCTTGCACACAATGCATATTACCAGACGGGTATGTCATTTTCGGCGGCGAGAGTGAAGGTAAATCCTATACAGACATTAAAATATAGCGCTATAGAGGTCAAATATTGGATAAATACGGTGTTCGAGAGCCTCAAAATGCTTGTGACGGGAAAGGTCACAAAGGACGATGTTGCAGGGCCTGTTGGAATTGTGTCCGCAATCAGCAATGTTGTTGAGCAGAGCAAATCGGATGGAATATTTTATGTGATACTAAATCTCGCCAACTGGATAGTTATGATAAGTGCCAACCTAGGCGTTATGAACCTGCTGCCAATTCCGGCACTCGACGGCGGACGACTTTTGTTCCTGCTTATCGAGGTTGTGAGGGGCAAGCCGATTGACCAGAAGAAGGAGGGCATGGTTCACCTTATCGGTATGGCGCTTCTCATGCTGCTTATGTTCTTTATATTATTTAATGATATTTCAAAGCTGTTTTAACGAATTACGGTAAGGTATTCACAAATGGAGGTCTTATGAGAAACTTTGACAATTCAATTCAGAGAAAAAATACGAGGGTTGTGAACATCGGTGGTGTGCTTATCGGCGGCAATAACCCGATTGCAATCCAGTCCATGACCAACACAAAGACGGAGGATGTCGATGCCACGGTAGAGCAGATAGCAAGACTTGAGGACGCGGGCTGTGAGATAATAAGATGTGCCGTTCCGACCATGGAGGCGGCACAGGCGATAGGGCAGATTAAGAGGAGAGTTCATATTCCGGTTGTCGCGGATATTCATTTTGATTACCGTCTTGCCATCGCAGCGATGGAGAATGGCGTCGATAAAATTCGTATCAATCCGGGAAATATTGGAAGTTTTGAGAGGATAAAGGCGGTTGTCGATGTCGCCAAGGAGAGGGACATTCCTATCCGTGTCGGTGTAAACTCGGGTTCGCTCGAGAGAAATCTTGTCGAGAAATATGGCGGCGTTACCGCTGAGGGTATTGTCGAGAGCGCACTTGACAAGGTGAGAATAATAGAGGATATGGATTACGATAATCTCGTAATCAGTATCAAGTCCTCAAATGTTATGATGTGCGTGAGAGCGCATGAGCTCATATCCGCAAAGACCGACTATCCGCTCCATGTAGGCATAACAGAGTCGGGAACGGTTCTGACGGGGAGCATCAAGTCGGCGGTTGGGCTTGGGCTTATACTTGGACAGGGAATAGGCGACACAATAAGGGTTTCGCTCACTGGCGACCCGGTTGAGGAGATAAGGGCAGCAAAGACGATATTAAAGACGCTCGGCATAAGGCAGAGCGGAATAGAGATTGTATCATGTCCTACATGCGGAAGAACGAGCATTGACCTTATCGGCCTTGCCGAAAAGGTGGAGAAGCTTGCCGCTGACTACGAGGATTTGAATATAAAGCTTGCCGTTATGGGCTGCGTTGTAAATGGCCCGGGCGAGGCAAAAGAAGCCGACCTCGGTGTTGCGGGCGGCAAGGGAGAAGGAGTTCTCATAAAGAAGGGCGAGGTCATAAGAAAGATGCCAGAGGCAGAGCTTTTGTCCGCGCTCAAATATGAACTTGACCATTGGAAGGAACAGTGAAAGATAGATGAAACTATTTGATGCATTTCCTACACTTGAATTTAATGAAGACACGATGGATATTTTGGCTGATGTTGAGGTGCTTAAAGTTGCAACCAACTCGGCCAAAAACCGGCTTAGGGTATATACAAAGTCAAAAAGGCTTATTCCGAAGCATACGATATTTATGCTTGAGAACGGTTTTAGAAAGCAGATACCGCCGTTTAAGACAATGGATATACATGTTGTTGAGAAGTATGAGCTTTCCAGCCAGTACACGCAGGAAAAGTTGTGGGGCATATATAAAGAGAGCATACTTGAGGAATTAAGGCATGACAGCATCGTTGATTATGAGATTGTAAAAAAAGCAGATATAAAATTTATCGCAAATGATAAAATGGAACTTACGGTTGCCGATGGCAATATTGTGAGGGACAGGGTGCAGAAAATCCGTGATTATCTTCACATGGTCTTTTTTGACCGCTGTGGATTTGAGATGGATTTTGAGTTTATATATAAGGAAGCAAAGCATGAGGCCAAGGACGTTCCGGTGGTTCACATGCAGCTTCCGACCTCAGAGGAGGACACAGAGGGCGCACAGGAAAAGTCAGCAGCCGATGAAGCTAATTCGGGCAATAAAGTCAAGGAAAACGCAAAGCCTGAAAATGACAAGAGCACAAAAACTGCTCCCGGAAAATTTAGGACGGACGCAAGAGGTACTGACAAGAAGACGGGCTTTGGAAAGAATGATGAGAAGGGCTACCGCTCCGTCAAAATGTCCGGAAATCCGGATGTCATATACGGAAAAGATTTTGACGACGAGGCTATTGAGCTTGCAACCATAACTCACGAAATCGGTGAGGGTGTCATTAGAGGAAAGATAAGGGGAGTTGATGTAAGGGAGTTAAGAAGCGGAAAACAGCTTTTGACTTTTACTGTCACAGACTTTACGGATTCAATGTCTGTTAAGATTTTTTTAAACAGCAAGGAAAATCTTGATGAAATAAAGGGTGATATAAAGGACGGGGCATTTGTAAAGGTTAAGGGCATTATCGCAATGGACGGCTGGAGCAAGGAGCTTGCGGTGAGTTCTGTGCGCGGAATTAAGAAAATCCCTGATTTTACAAAAAAGCGAATGGACAACTCCGATGTAAAGCGAGTGGAGCTTCACTGCCACACAAAGATGAGCGACATGGACGGCGTTTCTGAGGTGTCGGATATCATAAAGCAGGCGGCAAAATGGGGGATGCCGGCAATAGCGATAACAGACCATGGCGTGTGTCAGGCGTTCCCGGATGCGAACCATACGGTGGAGAAGATAAAGGATTTCAAGGTTATATATGGCGTTGAGGCTTACTTGGTTGACGATTTGAAGGCACTCATAGAGAGACCGCAGGGACAGACTTTTGACGATACATACGTTGTGTTTGACCTTGAGACGACGGGTTTTTCGTCGGAGCATGACAGGATTATCGAGATTGGTGCTGTAAAATATCAGAACAGACGACGTGTCGACAGTTTCTCATGCTTTGTAAACCCGGAAATTCCTATTCCGTTCAGAATTGAAAAGCTCACAGGAATAAATGACTCTATGGTTATAGACGCAGAGACGATAGACAAGGTTCTTCCAAGGTTTATAGATTTCTGTGAGGGTGCAGTGCTTGTCGCCCACAATGCTGATTTTGACTCGGGCTTTATAAAGGCTAAGGCAAAGCAGGTTATGGGGATTGACAAGGAGTACACGGTTGTGGACACGGTTGCCCTTGCAAGAGTGCTTTTGCCGCAGCTTAACAGATACAAGCTCGATACGGTTGCGAAAGCTGTCGGTGTCTCACTTGAAAATCATCACCGCGCCGTTGACGATGCGGACTGCTGTGCGGGAATTTTCCTGAAATTTATGAAGATGATGGAGGAGCGCGGAATACAAAATCTCGACCAGGCTGAAAGTCTTTCGGACGAGAGGGAAAATATTGTAAAGAAACTTCCGTCGTACCACGCAATCATTCTTGCGAAAAATGATGTCGGAAGAAGCAATCTGTACAGGCTCACTTCAATGGCACATTTAAAATATTTTAACAGAAGACCTAGAATACCTAAGAGCGAGCTTATAAAGCACAGGGAGGGGCTTATACTTGGCTCGGCGTGTGAGGCGGGCGAGCTTTACAGGGCCATCCTTGACAATAAATCGGAGCAGGATATCGCAAGGCTTGTTGAGTTTTATGATTACCTTGAGATACAGCCGCTTGGAAACAACAAGTTTATGATTGACTCGGAGGATATTTGGGTATCGTCCGAGCAGGATTTGATAAATATCAATAAAAAGATTGTCTCACTCGGAGAGGTTTTTGGAAAGCCGGTTGTCGCCACATGCGATGTGCATTTTTTAAATCCGGAGGATGAAGTGTACAGACGAATAATCATGGCGGGACAGGGCTTTGACGACGCGGACAATCAGGCTCCGCTGTATCTTAGGACAACGCAGGAGATGCTTGACGAGTTTCAGTATCTTGGCAGTGACAAGGCTTATGAGGTTGTCGTAAAAAACACCAACATGATAGCAGATATGTGTGAGAAGATATCGCCTGTCCGTCCCGATAAGTGTCCGCCCGTTATTGAAAATTCAGATGAGACTTTGAGAAAAATATGTTATACAACGGCGCATGAGATGTATGGCGAGGAGCTTCCTGAGATTGTGAAGGAGAGACTTGACAGAGAGCTAAATTCAATTATAAGCAATGGTTATTCGGTTATGTATATCATCGCGCAGAAGCTTGTGTGGAAGTCGAATGAGGATGGTTATCTTGTAGGTTCACGAGGTTCTGTAGGTTCATCGCTCGCGGCGACCATGGCTGGAATAACGGAGGTAAATCCGCTTCCTCCGCACTATCTTTGCATGAACGGGGACTGCCATTACTACGATTTTGATTCGGAGGAGGTAAAAAAGTTTTCGGGAGGTGCGGGCTGTGACATGCCTGACAGGATATGTCCTAGGTGCGGAAAGCCGCTTACCAAGCAGGGATTTGATATCCCATTTGAGACTTTCCTCGGATTTAAAGGAAACAAGGAGCCGGATATCGACCTCAATTTCTCGGGTGAGTACCAGTCAAAGGCACATTCCTACACGGAGGTTATTTTTGGAAAGGGTCAGACTTTCAAGGCGGGCACGGTTGGCACTGTGGCTGACAAGACGGCTTACGGCTATGTGCGCAAGTACTTTGAGGAGCGCGGAATTACAAAGAGGGACAGTGAGATAATGCGCATATCCGAGGGATGTACGGGTATAAGACGTTCTACAGGACAGCACCCGGGCGGAATTATAGTTCTTCCGTTAGGGGAAGAGATTGACACATTCACGCCGATACAGCACCCGGCAAACGATATGACAACGAACATTATCACGACACATTTTGACTACCACAGCATCGACCACAACCTTTTAAAGCTCGATATTCTCGGGCACGATGATCCGACGATGATTCGTATGCTGCAGGATTTGACGGGCATTGACCCTAAGACGATACCACTTGACTCGCCGGAGGTGATGAGTCTTTTTAAGGACACATCGGCTCTCGGCATAACGCCTGATGATATCGGCGGCACGAAGCTTGGGGCACTAGGAATACCGGAGTTTGGAACGGATTTTGCCATGCAGATGGTTATCGACGCGAAGCCGACATGCTTTGCGGATTTGGTTCGTATATCGGGACTGTCACATGGTACGGATGTATGGCTTGGAAATGCACAGACACTCATTATGAGCGGTGTGGCGACGATTTCCACGGCTATATGTTGTCGAGACGATATCATGATATATCTGATTGGAAAGGGTATGGACAAGGAGCTTTCCTTCACAATAATGGAGAGTGTCAGAAAGGGAAAAGGGCTTAAAGACGGATGGCCTGAGCAGATGCTTGAGCATGGTGTTCCGCAGTGGTACATCGATTCGTGTCTCAAAATTAAGTACATGTTCCCAAAGGCACATGCGGCGGCGTATGTTATGATGGCGTGGAGAATTGCCTACTGCAAGGTTTTCTATCCGCTCGCGTACTATGCGGCATATTTCAGTATTCGCGCGACGGCTTTCTCATACGAGCTTATGTGCATGGGTAGAGAAAAGCTTGATTATTATATTGCGGACTACAAAAAGCGCAGTGACAGCCTCTCAAAGAAGGAGGAGGACACTTTAAAGGACATGCGTCTTGTGCAGGAAATGTATGCCAGGGGACTTGAATTTCTTCCTATTGACCTGTACAAATCACATTCGCGGAACTTTCAGATAGTGGACGGCAAGCTCCTTCCGCCGTTCAACTCGATAGACGGTCTCGGCGATGTGGCAGCAGAGCTCATAATGAACGCGGCGGAGCAGGGACCGTTCCTCTCAAGGGATGATTTCCAGAGCAGAACCAAGGCATCAAAAACTGTTGTAGCGCTTCTTGGCGACCTCGGAATACTCGGTGACTTGCCGGAGAGCAACCAGTTGTCGCTGTTCGACGGCTTGCTGATGGGGTGACGAACATAATTTGCTTTTGTCAGTTGACCAGTGAAGATTGAGATTTGGTTTATATTGTTCAGTGCAGACAGAACTTTTTTGGTTCATTTGTCTGTAACAAGTGGCGGTGTTAAAATGGTTTGCTGGATTATGGTTATGCAAGGTGTTTTCGTCGGCAAATGTTAGTCTTATAAAAAAAGCGTGTGGTATTTTGGCAATAGGTAAACACGGCTATAAATAAGATATTTAAGAATACTTCATGTATGGATATTTCGGTTGATATGTCCGTATGTGAAGTATTTTGTTTACTGTGAGTTGTTTGCTTGATAATGGATAATGCCATTGGTGTTTGAAATGATAAAATTGTCAGAAAATAATATAAAATATGCACAAATTGAACAACTTAAATAAAAATGAAAAAAATGCTTGCTTTTTTTTGAAACCTAGTGTATATTGTAAAAGTACTCGATACGGCTCGATGGTCAAGCGGTTAAGACGCCGCCCTCTCACGGCGGAAACCGGGGTTCGATTCCCCGTCGAGCTGCTAATCAATATGACAGGTAAATCTGTTATGTTGATGCAAAAGATTGCGAGAGCAGTCGATAATTTAATAAAAAGATATGGCTCGATGGTCAAGCGGTTAAGACGCCGCCCTCTCACGGCGGAAACCGGGGTTCGATTCCCCGTCGAGCTGCTATCGATATGACAGGCAAATCTGTTATGTTGATGTGAAGAT
>JBNMKO010000113.1:0-8858 GCA_050874385.1 Eubacteriales bacterium | reverse complement strand
TTGGCAAATATGGCAAGGCTTTTATGGGAATGTGGCGATGATGCTCACAAAGAAATATCAATAAATATATATCATCAACTTTTAAGCTACTGCGAGGATTCAAAGGTTGAAATTTGGAACCTTGTGTGTATGTATCCCAAGTTGGTGTGTGAACTGTTAAAAGCGCAGCCACCGGAAATGCTTGGAAATTATGACAGAAGAAATATGCTAAAAAGCTGTGACAAAGCCCTTGAACTTTTGCGGCATGCTTCAAGGCTTCATTTTGTTCTACCTTTGATTGAGAATAAAAGAGCGTTGATGAAGTTGTTGGGCGAAGAACTCGACTCACATTGGGAAGATTTTCTTGCTTCTTATAAATATGTGCAGGAAGAATTTAAGTACGCACGAGCCGGAGAATTGCTCGAATGGTATCCATACTATGTTGGTTGGGATTTTCACAGTGTGGAGGGACTGATTGATGAGAGAAGAAAAATATTGGGAATGTCCATGGAAGAACTTGCGGAGGGTATTTGTACTTATGAGACAGTGAGCAGAATAGTCAACTGTAAAGTGAAGCCGACGAGAGCCACATTGGAAAAGTTGCTTAAAAAACTGGGACTTGAGGGAATAAGAGAAAGCTATGTCATTGTGTCAGAATCTATGGATGTACATAATATGCTTGATGAAATAGTTAATTGTCAGTCTATGAACGATGTTGCTGCCACGGAAATGTTATATGCACAGTTGAAGGGTGAACTTGATACTTCAATAAAGATTAACAAAATATTTGTCGATTATGAGAGGGTGGTTCTGGATTATATATATAATGAGAATGTGGATTATCTTGAAATGGCAGAACGATTTAAAAGGCTGTTGCCGTTTCCTATTGAAGATGCAGGCAGATGCAAATATATCACACAAATTGAAAGTATGATAATTGACAGATATTTTGATTGTATGAACTTGCTTAAAAATTATGAAAATCTTGGAGTTCTTCAACAGATATGTGAAAATTATTCAGAGTCGGAAAAAATAAGATGTGTGAGAGATTATGAGAGCAGTTTACTAAAATTTGCTGATTATACAGCTAATGATGGACAGCTTGATAAATCGGATATATATGAGTACGAAGGTGTTGAGCTTGAATTGGATTGTGAGAGGATGCACAGGCTGGCAGATTTTCTGTATGGAATAGCATGGAATAATGGTGAACGAAAAAAAGTGGTGTTCAAAGATGTTGAGTTCTGCAAGTGTGCTTATGAGATGTCATGGTTTGCATGGAAACTGAATAAAATGGAATTTTTTGATATATGGATAGAAGAGTATAAGGATAAGGTATTGGAATAGTTTGTAAAATTCCATGACATTCAAAGAAAAATTTTTCTTTGAATGTCATAACAACAATAAAAAATTTGTATATTATGAAGATACATTAGATGACATGCGGAAAATTATACATCAAAATAGCTTTTTTTAATAAGATTACAGCGTTTGCCTTGTCACTCATTTTATTTGTGGCAGGGCTTTTCTGCTTGTTCAGTGTTCACCGATATTCTGCACGAGATAGGAATGTCGCTGACACGGCAAAGGTTATACAGCAAATGTATCTTGATGAACAATAAAAAATTAATAGAATGAGGGACAGATTTATTGTGACGGTGAAATCTAAGGATAATTTAATTGAGATGACTAATTCTAATGAAAGACAAAGTCTATATATAGGAAATGTTTTGAAGCATGAGAGAAATATAAGAGGATTGAAAGCGGAGGATGTATGTTCTGGTATATGTACTGTGAGGGTTTACAGTAAAATGGAAAGCGGAGCGTTTGTCGGTGATATACATTTGAAAAGGGCTTTATTTGAAAGGCTTGGAATACACCCTGGTAAAGCTGGGATATATCTTTGCCATGATGAGTACGATGAGGTGAGCAAGAGAATAGAAATTCTTGACATTCTGAGAAGAACAGCAAATTCGCATATCACAGCGCAGGAAAAAATCAGTTCTGCACAGGAAAAACTGCTTGAATATGATAGAATATATCTGAAAAATTTGAAAAAAGAGGATATATTTAACCGACAATTTTCATTGTATATGCATGGAAGATTGAAGGAAATTGATGGAGACAAAAAGGCGGCTTTGGATTATTATGTGGATGCCGCTGCATGTACAATTCCGGCGATAAAAAAGTATGCTGAAAATAATGAGTGCGCCGAAGATAAAGAGTATTGTAAAAATAAAAATTATGCTAAAAGAAATGGATATACCCAAAATGGAGAGCGTGCCGAAAATAAAAAGTATATGGAAAAGGTTGATATCCCGTCATGCCTTACATTGGACGAGTTTTTCCTGTTATCTAATATAGCAAGACTTTTATGGGAATGTGGTGATAAAATTGACAAAAAAATGTCAATCAGCATATACCATCAGCTTTTAAACTACTGTGAGGGGGCAAAGGTTGAAATTTGGAACCTTGTGTGTATGTATCCAAAGGTGGTGTGTGAATTGCTAAAGGTGCAGCCGCCAGAAATGCTTGGAAATTATGACAGAAGAAATATGTTAAAAAGCTGTGACAAAGCACTTGACCTTTTGCGGCATACTTCAAGGCTTCATTTTGTCCTGAACTTGATTGAGAATAAGAGAGTGTTGATGAAGCTGTTAGATGAGAAACTCGATTCTCACTGGGAAACTTTTGCTGTTTCTTATAAATATGTACAGGGAGAACTTGGGTATGAAAAAGCTGGTGAACTGCTTGAATGGTATCCATACTATGTTGGTTGGAATTTTTACAGTGTGGAGGGACTGATTGATGAGAGAAGAAAAATGTTGGGAATGTCCATGGAAGAACTTGCGGAAGGTGTATGCACTTATGAGACAGTGAGCAGGATAGTCAACTGTAAGGTGAAGCCGACAAGAACCACATTGGAAAAGCTGCTTAAAAAACTGGGACTTGAGGGAATAAGGGAAAGCCATGTTATTGTATCGGAGTCGATGGAGATACACAATGTGTTGCATGAGATAGTTAACTGCCAAGCTATGAATGATGCTGTTGCAGAGAAAATGATGTATGGGCGGTTGAAAGGCGAACTGGATACTTCAATAGAGCTTAATAAAACGTTTGTCAATTATGAGAGAGCGGTTCTCAATTTGTTGTATAATGAAAATGTGGATTATATGGAAATGTCTGAGCAATTTAAAAAAATGTTGGTATTTCCTATTGAAGATGCAGGCAGGTACAAGTATCTCACACAAACTGAAGATATGATAATTGGAAGATATTTTGATTGTATGAACCGAATTAAAAATTATGAAAATCTTGAAGTCCTTCAACAGATATGTGAAAACTATTCAAAATCGGAGAAGATAAGATGTGTGATGGGTTATGAAAGTGATTTACTAAGATATGCCGATTATACAGCCAATGCCGGATATCTGGATAAATCAGATATATATGAGTATGAAGGTGTTGAACTTGAATTGGACTGCGAGAGAATGCACAGACTGGCAGACTTTTTGTATGGAATATCTTGGAATAATGGTGAGCGTGGAAAAGTGACAGACAGGGACATTAAATTTTGCAAATGTGCATCTGAAATGGCATGGTATGTGGGTGAACTGAAAAAAATCAAATTTTATGATGGGTGGATAGAAGAACATAAGGATAAGGTACTGAAATAGTTTTTAAAATTCTATGACATTTAAAGGAAAATTTTTCTCTCCAGATGTCATGGCAACAATAAGAAAAGTGGTATATTATGAAAATATATTAAATGATGTGGGGAATATGATTATACATAAGTCTGTAATGGGATGACAACTTTTAAATAAGATTATAGTGTCCTATATTGCCAATAACATGGATAGTAGTGCACAGAGAAGTTATATGAACAATAAAGCAAAGTCAGGAGAATAAGGACAGATTGAATTTTTATTAAAAAGGGCGTGATTTATATGAAAGAAGTAAAAACTATAGGAATTACATTGGAACTGACGGGTCTTGTGCTGCTTGGTCTTGCAATTTTATTTAATTTAAAGCAGCCGTTTTTGCAGATATTTGGTATTGGCGGAGGTGTGATATTTTTTGCAGGACTTATCTGTTTTGCAGTTTTTTGGAAATGTCCATCCTGTGAAAAACATTTGCCATTCAGAGGTCAGGGTGGAGTTCTCAGGATGGAATATTGTCCGTATTGCGGTGAAAAGATAGAATAAATTTTTATTATATAGTTATCAACAGAGTACACTATGTGAATTTTCATGTAGAAATAAAAATATTATAGTCTGGAGGAAAATTAATGAGGAGATACCAAGGAATGAGAAGGCAGATAGTATCAGTGGCGATGGCGGCAGTTTTTTGTGTTTCCGGTCTTGCCGGGTGCGCCCAAAATGGCGATGGCAATGGCACGTCGGATAGTTTGAAGGGTTCGGAGAACACATCTGGAAACGCTTCAAGTACGGACAGCAAAGATGCCGGTGGTAAAGAGACGGGAGAAGACTTGCAGAATATTCCCGTTGATGGGGCGAAGATGCAGGCAAAATGGCTCACAATAGACGATGGAGGCGTGGAAAAAAAGCTCACGTCACTTGTGGGTGATACGCTTTACTGGGCGGAGTGGGATTACAATATTGAGGAGAAAAAGCCGGAAAATCAGAAGGTTTCCTACATGAAAGCCGGAGGCAAAAAGCATGAGATATTTGCGGATGACGAGGTGCTTTTAAGAGAGTTTTTTGTCAGTGCCGACGAGAGCAAAATATGCTATCTTTACAGGACTGATGATGATGCCATGGGAGTGGAGTTTGACAGTCTTGACAAGTCAAGCGGGCAGACGACAATGCTCTCCACGTTGGATATCACGGATGAAAAGGTTCTTGATGAGCTTATCTCCAATGCGGTTATAGACGGCGTGCTTGATGATGACGGAGTTTTGTGGCTGTTAAATTCGGATAATGTTCTGTTAAAAATGGGTGCAGAGGCGGAAAGCTGGCAGTGTGAAGGGGACGGACTCCTTGAGCTTGACAGCACAGTGTATGTGTATGATGTGGACGGAAGTGAATTTAGACTATATAATGCTGACGGAATGAGTGAGGCGGCTGTTTATGATTTTGAAGCCAATGGGCTTATAAAAAATACCAACAGCGTTGCAGAAGGCGGATATGTAAGCAGAGGCGACAGTGTTGACATAGAAGTGCTTGGCGGTGATGGCAGCGAGTTCTATGTGATGTGTGGTGATAATGTTTATACTTACACATACAACGATACGAAGCTTGAAGTGCAGAGCAGTATTTCCCTTGAAAAGTCGGGAATGGATAACAAGAACATTTCGCAGATGGGAAAAAATGACAACAAATATTATGTGTATGCCGATGCGACGGATGGCGGAAACCTTGTTGTCCTTGTGGAAAATTTAGATGACCTCAAGACAAAAATTGAGCTTGCATGTATTTCAAGTTTTGAAAAAGACCTTAAAACGTATGTGAGTACATATAACCAGTACAGTGACTCCTATTATATAGATATCAAGTCCTATGATTTTCGTGCGGACAGGTCACAATTCAATCTTGACCTTATAAGGGGCGAGGCTGCTGACTGTTTTCTGTTAAATGGCGTAGCTTTGAACACATTGATAGGGACAAACTCTCTTGAGGAACTCACACCTTATTATGACGCAAGCGATAGTGTGTCACTTGATATGCTTGAGGATTCAGTAAAAAGAGTGTGTGAGCTTGATGGCGGACAGTATATGGTTCTAAATCGCTTTTTAGTGTCAGGTTATCTTATGAAGCAGGAATACGCTTCACAGATGAAGGACGGTGCTCTCGCAATAGATGATATGTATGACATTCTTATGAAAAATCCTTCAATGGACATTTCGCCTGACGGGTTTTCTAAGGAGAATATGGCAAATTATTTTATAAATTATCTTATGCCTGAGACGGATAAGTTCATTGACTGGGAAAATAAAACATGCAGTTTTGACGATGGACGATTTGAAAATTTGATTACCCATATCTATGATATTGCTGACAGCAGAGAATATAATGAGCTGCATGACAAGTATAGTTCATCCTATGATGATAGCGCTGTGGCACAGATGCTGTACAATGATTTGTGTCTGTACTCTAGGGGAGTAAATATTACCGTTGAGCAATATGCTTCACAGTTTAAGGGCGCAGTGCTTGATATGTATGACGTTGTCGGATATCCGGGAGAGTTTGGGCATGTATATTACAGAATGACACCTACCTATATGTTTGGAATGAACTACAATTCAGACAATAAGGATGGTGTGTGGGATTTCTTTGAATTTGTCTATTCTGAACAGATGCAAAAGACTGAGGGAGGATTCGGCGGCTTAATGTCAAATGAATTTTCACCACTTAAAAAGTATAATGAGGAAATCTATGATGCCGCGCTTGCAGGCGAGCTTTCAGCACAGAAAACCACAAGCCACTATACAAACAATTATACCGGAAATAGTATTGAGGGGGCTCCTGTACTTGATGCAGATGACATTGCTTTTATAAAAAATGCGGTGGACAATGCATATTACGATATGGATATATCAAATGATGGTGATATTCAGCCCATAATAGTGGAAGAGCTTAATGCATATTTTGCGGGAAACAAGAGTGCAAAAGAGACGGCGGATATTATACAAGGAAGGATTGAATTGTATCTTGGGGAGTGATAAAATATATGCCAAAATATATCACTGCGGGACAGTGACATGGAGGTTTATATGGCATTAAATGATTTTTTCCCTGATGGTACTATAATTGACAATTGGTTTTATGATATTTCCGTTCCGGCTCTTGACAAGCTTGGAAAACAGTATGTTCTTACACAGTATGGAATACTAGACGATGGAAAAGTTCATACAGAGGAGATACAGGAGCTTATCGATAAGGCGGCTCTAAACGGCGGCGGTGTGATAGTGATTCCAGCCGGAACTTATCTTACGGGTTCACTTTTCTTTAGGCAGGGAGTTAACCTGTACGTAGGGGAGGGCGGAACCTTAAAGGGCAGCGATGATGTGTCCGACTACACCATAAAGGAGACGAGAATAGAGGGCGAGACATGTAAATATTTTGCGGCGATGATTAATGTTGATGGCGTTGACGGATTTACAATGTGTGGTCCAGGCACGATAGACGGCAACGGACTTCGCTCTTGGAAAGCGTTCTGGCTCAGGCGGACATGGAACCCTAAATGCACGAACAAGGACGAGCAGAGACCAAGACTTGTGTACATATCGAACAGCAGCAATGTTCTTGTGGCTGACCTTCACCTTCAGAATGCACATTTTTGGACAAATCATATCTACAAATGTGACCATGTGAAGTATCTCAACTGCCATATTTTTTCACCTGCCGCGCCTGTGAAAGCACCTAGCACTGACGCGATAGACATAGATGTGTGTACAGATGTGCTTGTGAAGAACTGTTATCTTGAGGTCAACGATGATTCCGTGGTGTTAAAGGGCGGCAAGGGTCCGTGGGCAGATACCGCGCCTGAGAACGGCTCAAATGAGAGAATAATAGTTGAGGACTGCACTTACGGCTTTTGTCATGGTTGTCTTACATGCGGTTCCGAGTCCGTCCACAACAGGAATATTATTGTAAGGAGAATTAAGGTGGGAAGCGGAAGCAATCTTTTATGGTTAAAGATGCGCCCCGATACACCACAGCACTACGAGTACATTCTCATGGAGGACATTGAGGGCAAGATAGCTAACTTTATAAATGTAAATCCGTGGACACAGTTCTTTGACTTGAAGGGCAGAAAGGACATTCCGCTGTCAATCGCAGACCATGTGACCATGAAAAATTGTAAGGTTGAGTGCGAGACATTTTTTAATGTGACTCCGAATGAGGAACAGTACAGATTATCGGATTTTACATTTGAAAACCTTGATATTAAGGCGGAGGATGATGGGTTTGAGCATGAGTTTGTCGACAATTTTGTGATAAAAAATGTTAGCTTAAACTAAGCAATTATTTATAGTGATATCGTACAATCTACACAGCCATGTCGGAGCGTTAAAGCTCCTTCATGGCTGCTTTTCTTTGTGAAAATACGGTATAATACCTAAATCCGCATGACAACAGAATATCCCTTGCCACATCGAAATGTCCTCCGACGTTTGACACCGTATGTGCATCCGAGCCGATGGTGATGATCTCACCGCCAAGCTCGCGGTAGCGTTTTACAATTTCAATACATGGATTTGTGCGCGAAAGCCCTTTGTTTAGCGGAGAAGTGTTTATCTCAATGCCGTGTCCGGTATGAATTACTTCCTTTAATATGCAGTCAATTATTTCCTTATATTTATTGTAATCAAATTGATAGCTCTTGTCCGGTGCATACCTTGTGATATAGTCAAGATGCCCATAGACATCGTAATCCGTAAAACACTTCATGTTTTCGAGGGTCTCCTCAAAGTATGTCATAACAACTTCATCGCAGCTTTTTCCAGCCCAAAATTCAGGATAGTACGGGTCGCGTCCGCCAAGCTGGTGTGTTGAGCCTATTATAAAATCAAATGGGACGGATGTGGCAACAGCTTCATTTCTGACGGCAAGATACGGTTCAACACCAAGCTCGACACCGATTTTTATCTTTATATCGCCTGAATATTTGTCGCGCAGTGCGCACATTTCTCTGTAATATGCTTTGGTGTCAAAGAAAAAGACAGGGTTTCCGTACTCGGTGGTTTCCGGGTAGTCAAGGTCAATATGGTCGGTGAAGCATATCTCATCAAGCCTAAGCTTTATGGCATGTTTTATAATGTTTTCAGGTTCCTCCGAGGAGTCGGAGGAGTAGTGGGTGTGGATGTGGTAGTCTGATAGATTAAGTATGTTCATGAAAGCCTCCTTGTGTTT
>JBNMKO010000112.1:0-9144 GCA_050874385.1 Eubacteriales bacterium | reverse complement strand
GGATAAGACAAAGCACAAGAGCTTTATCCCTAAGATTCCATTTGTCGGTAAGTTTGCATACAAGACAAGATTTATCATGCCTTTTGTGTTTGTAGGACTTATTGTTGTCGCATATTTTATCTCATCAAAGTGTCCTTATGTTTATGGATATTCACAGATAGAGACACCTATACAGAGCGATTCGCAGGTTGTGGATGAGATGATTGAGGAGAGCTTTGGAGCGTCCAACATGGTTGCGCTGACGATACCGGCGGGCAGCTATGACAAGGAGGCAAAGCTTATAGCTGACCTTGAGGCTTGTGATGAGGTTGAATCCTGTATGGGTCTTGCAAACACTGAGGCGATGGACGGGTATATGCTCGCCGACAAGCTCACTATAAGAGAGTTTTCCGAACTTTTGGAGCTTGACTATGAGGTTGCGGAGCTGCTCTACATGGCTTACGCGGTTAATGACGAAAATTACGCAAAGCTTGTAAATGGTCTGTCAAATTACAGTGTGCCGCTCATCGATATGATAATGTTCCTCTATGACGAGGTGGATGAGGGTTATGTCACACTTGACGATGACCTTATGGACACACTTGAGGAAGCACACACACTTATGAAGGTTGCAAAAGACCAGCTTCAGGGCGAGAACTACAGCCGTATTCTTGTGTACTTAAATCTTCCGGAGGAGGGCGATGAGACATTTGGGTTCCTCGACAAGATGCACGACATGGCAGGTGTGTATTATACAGAGAGCGAGGTTCTCATTCCGGGTGAGTCGATGAGCCAGTATGATTTGTATAAGACCTTCCAGGTCGACAACACGGTTGTAAATGTGGTTTCAATCCTTGCGGTGCTTGTTGTACTTTTGTTTACTTTCAAGTCTGCCGGAATGCCTGTGCTCCTCATCCTTGTAATTCAGGGAGCTATATGGATTAACTTCTCATTCCCGGCATTGCAGAATAAGAACCTTTTCTTTATGAGCTACCTTATCGTAAGCTCAATTCAGATGGGTGCAAATATCGACTACGCGATTGTTATCTCAGGACGTTATATGGAACTCAAGGATAAGATGAGCAAGGAACAGGCTATTATCGAGACCATGAACTTTGCATTCCCTACAATCGTGACATCGGGAACGATGCTCGCGATAGCCGGAATACTTATCGGTCAGATGTCATCCGATGGAGCTATATGTGGAATTGGTCAGTGTCTTGGACGTGGTACAATTATTTCTATTATCATAGTAATGTTCGCGCTGCCACAGATTCTTCTTCTCGGTGAGAAGGTTATCGAAAAGACATCCTTTGCGGTATCCATTCCGCTCAAGATGGAAAAGACGACGGGACTTATCCGCGTGGATGGAATTGTGAGTGGTCAGGTTGACGGAAATATTGTCGGCGAGATGCATGGCTTCATAAGAGGAAATGCTAATCTGTTTGTTAGCGCGGGCAATATTGAACAGAAACAGGATGACAATGAAAAGTTAGAGGAGCATGATGAAGATGAAAAGCAGGAATGAAATTAAATTAAAAAAGCTTGGATTGTACGCTCTTACGACGGCGTTGGTGGCAGGAAGTGTTCCCTATGTGGGAATACCCGGTTTAAATGTGCTTACGGTTTATGCGGGAGATGAAGTTCAAAGTGACAGTGGAGAGGAAAATCAGGGTTCGGAGCCGCAGGATGAGACGGAGACAATATATATAACAACCGTCGCCGAATTTTTGGATTTTGCCTCCAACTGCTACATAGATTCATGGTCGTTAAACAAAAATATTGAGCTTAAAAATGACCTCGACTTTACAGGTACGGATGTGGTTATGGTTCCAGTGTTTGACGGACATTTTAACGGAAACGGATATACGATATCAGGAGTTAATTTTACGGGAGAAGGATATGTGACCGCGATATTTCGATATGTCGAGGAGCATGGAGTCATTGAAAACCTCAACGTGAGTGGAAGCATATCCGCTGTCGATGAGCAGGAATGTGTTGGTGGAATTGTCGGAAGCAACTATGGAACAATCAAGAACTGTTCATTTGATGGAAATGTAAGCGGAAAAACGACCATCGGCGGTATTGCGGCTTTCAACAAGAGCACCGGAATTATCAAGAGATGTACTGTGAGCGGGCGTATAACGGGCTCATATTATACAGGTGGTATAACTGGAATAAATCACGGAATAATAACAAGCTGTACCAACAGCGCGGGTGTGAATGATGACAGCGCATGGGTTGAGTCTGAGGATGAGAACAGCTCTAACATTATTGGAAGCCTTACAAGTGACGATAAGACTACTATGAGAAGCGGAATTGATGCCGGCGGAATTTCAGGATTTTCTGACGGAATAATCGCCTCATGCAACAACAGCGGACAGATAGGTTATGAGCATGTCGGCTACAATATTGGAGGAATTGTCGGAAGACAGTCGGGAATAGTATCCGCATGTGTGAACAGCGGAAAAATATATGGGCGAAAGGATGTAGGCGGAATTGTCGGTCAGATGGAGCCGTATATCGAGGTTGTCGAGGCGGAGAAGATAAGAAACTCGGTTGATGAGCTTCACGATTTGCTCAACAAGACTTTTGATGATTTGACTGCCACAAAAAATGCGATGCACGACGACTTCGCAGACCTTATTCTCAATGCGGACAGGGCTGTCGATACCGGGCATGTGATGGCGGATGAGGTGTCATCGTTTGTGAACAGCAATCTCGACCAGATGGATTTGGTTGTTGAGAGAGTAGAGTATGTGTCCGACTCTATGCCGGGAATTTTAGACTCGTTTACAGCCTCGATGGACAGCATGAACAGCATGGCTGAGTGGATTAAAAGGCTCAAAAACGATACTGATATACAGGGGCAGCTCAATGCAAATGCGGGTGATAAGGAACAGTACGATGCAGCTATAAACCAGATTGACGATGCCATACAAAGATTTAACGATTCTGTGGCGAATGGCTCATGGCAGGACATAGAAAATATCTTAAAGGATGAGAACGGCGATTATAAAAATTTTAGTGATTTGACCGAGGATGATTTGAAGGCTGTCGTCGAGAAGGTGGTTGACATACTTAAAAATGCTGAGGATATGTCAAACGCAGCAGGTGATGTGGCAGACGGAATTAACAAAATAACTGATATTTTGAAGCCTTATTTTGACAATGCAGGAAGTGCTGCCAGGACGGACATCGAGAATGCGGCAAATGAAGTTCAAAATGCCGTGACACACACTAAGAATGCCGTTGATGGAATTAAGGCAGTGGTCAATTATCTCAATGCTCAGTCGGATATACGTTTCACAAGACTTTCGGCAGACTTTGACACTCACAGAAATGAACTTTACAATGAGGTAAAGAGCATTTCAGCCGGACTTTCAAAGCTCAACGATGATGCGTCTGTACATTCTGATATCGTAAATCAGGATTTTAAGCAGATAAATGACAAGATAGATGAGATATTTAATCTTATACTGGATAAGGTTGAGGCGTACATAGAGCTCGATACAAATAATTTATATGATGATGTGTCGGACGAGGAGATAGATGCTGAGACTACGGGAAGAGTTGACAGTTGTAACAATGTGGGCGATGTCTCAGCGGATATAAATGTCGGAGGAATAGCAGGTTCGATGGCTATTGACACAGATGACCTTGAGGACAGCGCGGCAGGAAAGACGGAGATATCTCTTGGAAACCGTTATTTGACAAAGTGTATTGTGAATAACTGCCAGAACAATGGTTACATTACTTCAAAGAAGGACGGCGCAGGCGGAATTGCAGGTTATATGAAGCTTGGAATTGTCAGGGAGTCAAGGTCGTTTGGAAGTGTCAATAGCAGCGATGGCGGTTACGCGGGCGGTATATGTGGTCAGTCACTTTCGATGATAGTGGACTCATATGCTCTATGTTCAGTGTCGGCGAACAAGTATGTCGGAGGAATTGCGGGCTATGGAAATGTCATAAGGGACTGTTATGCCATGGTTAATCTCGAGGCGGAGTCGGGAAGAGTAGGCGCTATTGCTGGTCAGACTACGGCTTACGAGGACGAGGAGAAGGAAAATGACGAGAATGTCACTGGTAACTTCTATGTCGACAACGGTATTCATGGAATAGACGGCATAAGCTACATAGGCGTTGCTGAACCTATCGAGTATGATAAGCTTCTTGAGACGAGAGGTTTGCCTGTGGACTTTAAACAGCTTCGTGTTACATTCAGGGTTGACGATATATATGTGGGCAGACAGACTTTATCCTACGGTGAGCCGTTGTCACAGCTAAAGTTTCCGGCTACACCTTTTAGGGAGGGCTACTATGTTGTATGGCCTGATTTGTCGGATGAGGTTATGACAGGAAATATTGTCGTAAACGGCGAGTATGTAAATAATGTGACATCGGTGGAGAGCAGTGAAAAGGATGGAAGCGGAAAATCTTATGCCATAGTGTCTGACAATTTCACGGATGCAACGAGCCTCAGCGTCACAAGCAGCAAGATGGAGCTTCCTAGTGAGGCGCATATGAAGGAGAATGTGATATATAAGCTCTCTGTCAGCGATGTTTCAGATGTCACATCGAATGAGATAAACGTGCGCCTTTTAAATCCGTATGACAAGGTGAAGCTGTACAGGTTTGATGGAGTTACCTGGGCTGAGATTGAATATACAACAAAGGGAAGTTATGTGCAGACTGTGCTTGATGGAACTGAGGGTGAATTTTGCCTTGTAAATGAAGCCATAAATCCGATGATATATGTCGCTGTTGGCGGCGGGGCAGCAGGTGTGATTTTGCTGGTTGTGCTTGTAAAGGTTGTCAAGGCAGGCAAGAATAGAAGAAAGAGAAAAAAGCTTGCGGCTTCTGAGGGTCAGGACGCACAGGATAACAAGTCAGAGACTGATGGAAAGAGTGAAGATGTATAATATCAGATATTTTAACAACGATAGAACAACGTATATTGAAGAACATCATGTGGAGAGCGATGGATGTGGGCGTACTGTTCCGGTTATCAAGTTTGAGCCGTACAGGGATGAAAGGTGGCTCAGCCATGGCTTTTCCACAAGGGATGGCGGAGTTAGTGACGGGATATACAGGAGTATGAACCTGAGTTTCTCACAGGGCGACGATGAAAGCCTTGTCAGAAAAAATCATGGCATAATGGCAAAGGCTTTTGGGGTACGCCTTGATGATATGGTGTATTCCCACCAGACGCACACTACAAATGTGCTACGCGTTACCGAAGAACATGCCGGAATGGGGCTTGCAAGACCGAGAAATTTCCACGATGTGGACGGTTTTGTGACGGATGTTCCGGGGCTTATGCTTGTGACGGCGTATGCGGACTGTGTGCCTCTCTACTTTGCGGACAAAAGACTTCATGTGATAGGGCTTTCACATTCGGGCTGGCGCGGGACGGTCAACAATATGGCACAGGCGACGGTTGATAAGCTTAACTTGGAGTTTGGCAGCAGACCGGAGGACATAATCGCATTTATCGGACCGTCGATATGCGCCTCATGCTATGAAGTGGGTGAGGATGTCGCACAGAATTTCTTTGACACATATAAGGAAGATGCCGATAAGGTGTTGAAATTAAAAAATGAGACAGCGATGGGGAAAAAGTACTACCTCAATCTCCATGCTGCCAACAAGTTAAACATGCTCCGCGCGGGAATACCGCAGTCAAATATCCATGTCACGGATATCTGCACCTGCTGTAATCCCGAAATCCTTTTTTCACACCGCGCCTCTAAGGGAAAGCGCGGCGGATTGTGCGGATATATGATGATAAACAAATGACCGCTCATTGAGCGGTCATTTTGTGCGGGCAATAAATTAAGTGTGTGGATGCGCAGAGCATATTGTTATTTGCTTGTACATTCCTTCTCATATTCAAGCTTACATTCCTGATTGTATTTGTCGATAAGCTCATGTATTCTCACAGTAGGGTCCATAAGGTTGCCTATCGACTTGTCATGATTGAGAGCGTCTATGATTTTAGCTAAGAATTTGCTCATATCGGCCTCAATAAAGTAAGGTTTAGCCTTGATTTCATCGCTTATGTAGGTGAGGTTCGTCGTTACAACGCCCGATATGTAGCCTTTCTCATAGTATTCGTCAAATTTAGCCGCGCCGTCCGTGAACAGACCGAAAGTGGTGCAGACAAATACACGGCGGCATCCGCGCTCCTTTAAGTGGGCTGCCGTGTCGAGAATGCTCTCGCCCGAGGAAATCATGTCATCTATCACTAGTACGTCCTTGCCTGTCACATCGCTTCCCAAAAATTCATGTGCGACAATAGGGTTCTTGCCGTTTACAATGTGTGCGTAGTCACGTCTCTTGTAGAACATTCCAAGCTCCACACCTAGTACGCTTGAGAAATATACAGCACGGCTCACAGCGCCCTCGTCAGGGGAGATTATCATAAGATGCTCTTTGTCTATGGTTATATTCTTGAATTTTTTGGTGATTGCCTTTATAAATTGGTAAGGTGGCTGGAAATTGTCAAAACCGCGGAGAGGGATTGAATTGTTGACCCTAGGGTCATGTGCGTCGAAGGTTATGATATTGCTGACACCCATCTTGGTGAGCTCCTGAAGTGCGAGCGCAGCGTCGAGTGATTCAAGCTTGTTGCGCTTGTGCTGTCTGCTCTCATATAAAAATGGCATGATTACGGTTACTCTCTTGCAGTGAGAACCGGCTGCCGCGATAATTCTTTTTAAATCCTGAAAATGATTGTCAGGGGACATGTAGTTGGTGTAGCCAAATACATTGTAGGTGATACTGTGATTGCATACGTCTGTGAGAATATAAAGGTCTGTTCCGCGCACGGAGTCTAAAATCTGTCCCTTAGATTCTCCTGAACCGAACCTTGGGCATTTGCTCCTTATAATATAGGAGTCCTCAAGATATCCCTTAAATTCTATGCTCTCCTTGTGCTCATTGTGTGCCTCTGTGCGGAACTGTACAATGTAGTCGTCAACTTTTTTTCCGAGCTCGGCACAGCTCTCCATCACAATAAGCTTGAGTGGTGCTACCGGAATGGTCGTAAGTTCTTTTTCACTGCTCATGGGTGTGTATCTGCCTTTCTTATTTTTTATATAGTATAGAGCCTCCATCTAAAATGCTACGCAATTTTGTTGATGTGGCTTATATGCCGGATAAAATTTCAAAAATACGCACATTTTTTGGCAGCTTTTGAAATTTTATCCGACTCTGAACAGTATCATAATAAGTTTATATTTCTTCTTAGTCAAGAGAAAACCTTTACAAACTCAAAATTACTTGTTATCATGTAGATATTCATGAAATAAAAATCCCACTAAATTTTTAAATTCTATAAAGAGGTGAAAGAGATTAATGAGTAAACCAATAGTTGCCATAGTTGGCAGACCAAATGTAGGAAAGTCCACACTGTTTAACGCGCTTGCGGGACAGCAGATTTCTATAGTAAAGGACACTCCGGGTGTCACAAGAGACAGAATATATGCGGATGTTGAGTGGCTCCGCTACAATTTTACCATGATTGATACAGGTGGTATTGAGCCGGACAGCAAGGATATCATTCTCGCACAGATGAGAGAGCAGGCACAGATTGCCATCGACACTGCGGATGTCATTATATTCCTTGTAGATGTTAAGCAGGGACTTGTCGACTCTGATTCTAAGGTTGCGGACATGCTTAGACGTTCCGGAAAGCCTGTTGTGCTTGTAGTCAACAAGGTAGATGACTTTAACAAGATGATGCCGGATGTGTACGAGTTCTACAATCTCGGTATCGGTGACCCGATGCCTATCTCATCCGTCAACAGACTTGGCTTTGGTGAGATGCTCGATGCGGTTACAGGGCATTTTACAGAGGAGATGCTGAGCGATACGGAGGACGAGCGCCCTAGAGTTGCCATAGTAGGTAAGCCTAACGTGGGTAAGTCGTCCATAATCAATAAGCTCACAGGCGCGAACAGAGTTATCGTGTCGAATATCGCAGGTACAACACGCGATGCAATCGACACCGAGGTGAAGTATCAGGGCAGGGAGTATGTGTTCATCGACACGGCTGGCCTTAGAAGAAAGAGTAAGATTAAGGAAGACCTTGAGCGCTACAGCATTATCCGTACAGTAAGTGCGGTTGAGCGCGCGGATGTCGTCCTTGTTGTAATAGATGCCACAGAGGGCGTTACCGAGCAGGATGCAAAGATTGCCGGTATCGCGCATGACAGGGGCAAGGGAATAATCGTTGTTGTGAACAAGTGGGATGCCATCGAGAAGAATGACAAGACCATGTACGAGCACAGCAATAAGATTAAGGAAATACTTTCCTTTATACCTTATGCCGAGGTTATGTTTGTGTCAGCTGAGACAGGTCAGAGACTTAACAAGCTCTACGACATGATAGACATGGTTATCGAGAACCAGAACCTTAGAATACAGACAGGCGTATTAAATGAGATACTCTCAGAGGCAGTTGCCATGCAGCAGCCGCCTTCAGACAAGGGCCGCCGTCTCAAGATATTCTATATGACTCAAGTTGCGGTTGCACCGCCTACATTTGTCATTTTTGTGAACGACAAGGAGCTTATGCACTTCTCATATACGAGATATATCGAGAACAAGATAAGGGAAGCGTTTGGTTTCAGGGGCACGGCACTCAAATTTATAATACGCGAGAGAAATGAGAAGGAGTAGACAGGATTTATCATGGAAACTATAGCACAACGTCTTATATGTCTGGTTATCGGGTATGTATTCGGACTTTTTCAGACAGGATACTTGTATGGCAGAATGCATGGAATTGATATTCGCAAGGAGGGAAGCGGAAATGCGGGAACAACTAACGCACTCCGCGTTCTCGGCAAAAAAGCCGGAATTATCACATATATAGGAGATATGGTTAAAGCGGTGCTCTCCGCCGCGGTTGTAAGGCTTATTTTCGGGCAGAGCCATGCCGACATCATAGTGGTGCTCGTTCTCTACAGCGGATTTGGTGTTATACTTGGCCATAATTTTCCTTTTTACCTTGGTTTTAAGGGCGGCAAGGGTATAGCAGCTTCATCGGGTGTTATAGTATCACTTGGATATTGGCCGCTTATTCTTCTTGGTTTTTGTACATTTATGATTGTAACTATTATTTCAAGATATGTGTCGCTTGGCTCACTTGTCATGATG
>JBNMKO010000111.1:0-9303 GCA_050874385.1 Eubacteriales bacterium | reverse complement strand
CCTCTGTTATAAATGGCATATATGGGTGAAGAAGCTTCAACGACTCTATGAGCACTGTCTTTAATGTGTAGAGCGCTGCCGCCTTTGTGGTGTCATCATCGTTGTAGAGACGAGGCTTAACCATCTCGATATACCAGTCGCAGAACTCCTCCCAGATAAAGTCATAAATCTTGCCAACGGCAACACCGAGGTCAAAGTTCTCCATGTTCTCGGTAACGTCCTTTGCAAGTGTGTTGAGCTTTGACAAAATCCACTTGTCCGCAGGTGTGAGTTCGTCAAGGCTGACTGACTTACTCTCCGCCTTGTCAAGGTTCATCATAATAAATCTTGAAGCGTTCCATACCTTGTTGGCAAAGTTGCGGCTCGCCTCAACTCTCTCCCAGTAGAAACGCATATCGTTTCCAGGCGCATTTCCTGTCACAAGTGTAAGTCTAAGTGCGTCCGCACCGTACTTGTCGATAACCTCGAGCGGGTCGATACCATTTCCGAGTGACTTGCTCATCTTGCGTCCCTGAGAGTCTCTCACAAGTCCGTGGATGAGAACATTCTTAAACGGAACCTCTCCCATGTGCTCAAGACCTGAGAACATCATTCTCACAACCCAGAAGAAAATGATATCGTAGCCTGTCACAAGCACGTCTGTAGGATAAAAATACTCAAGCTCAGGTGTCTTTTCAGGCCAGCCAAGTGTTGAGAACGGCCAGAGCGCTGAGGAGAACCATGTGTCAAGCGTGTCAGGGTCCTGTCTCATAGGCTTGCCGCACTTAGGACATACCGCAGAGTCCTCCTTGGTAACTACCATCTGTCCGCACTCATCGCAGTAGAACGCAGGTATTCTGTGTCCCCACCAGAGCTGACGTGATATACACCAGTCCTTAATGCCCTCAAGCCAGTGGAAATATGTCTTGTCAAAATGCTCAGGAACGAACTTTGTGTCGCCCTTCTTTACAGCCTCGATAGCAGGCTGTGCAAGCTCCTTCATCTTTACAAACCACTGCTTTGACACTCTAGGCTCAACTGTCGTGTGACAACGATAACATGTGCCTACATTGTGGCTGTAATCCTCAATCTTTACAAGTGCGCCCTCAGCCTCAAGGTCTTTGACTATAGCCTCCCTAGCCTCATATCTGTCCATTCCGGCATACTTAGGATAATCGTCAACAATCTTTGCATCCTCTGTCATAACATTTATCACAGGAAGATTATGTCTTAAACCAACCTCAAAATCGTTAGGGTCGTGTGCAGGTGTAATCTTGACAACTCCTGTACCGAACTCCATCTCAACATACTCATCGGCGATGATAGGAATTTCCCTGTGAACGATAGGAAGGATAACAGTCTTGCCAACCATGTCCTTGTATCTCTCATCGTTAGGGTTAACCGCAACAGCCGTATCTCCGAGCATTGTCTCAGGTCTTGTCGTTGCCATCTGTATATATCCGCTTCCGTCTGATAACGGGTATCTCAAATGCCAGAAATGACCGGCCTGGTCCTCGTACTCAACCTCAGCGTCGGAGATTGATGTCAGACACTTAGGGCACCAGTTGATTATTCTCTCGCCCTTGTATATCTGTCCCTTATTGTAGAGATTTACAAATACTTCCTTTACAGCCTTAGAACAGCCCTCGTCCATCGTGAAGCGCTCTCTGTCCCAGTCAGCCGACGAGCCAATCTTCTTTAACTGACTTACAATTCTTCCGCCGTACTCAGCCTTCCAGTCCCATGCGCGCTTTAGGAATGCGTCTCTGCCTATCTCTTCCTTGGTAACGCCCTCTTTTCTCATAGCCTCTACAATCTTAGCCTCTGTGGCTATGGATGCGTGGTCGGTTCCCGGAACCCATAGAGCCTCATAGCCCTGCATTCTCTTAAATCTGATAAGAATATCCTGAAGTGTGTTGTCAAGCGCATGCCCCATGTGAAGCTGTCCTGTGATGTTTGGAGGCGGCATGACAATCGTAAAAGGCTTCTTGTCACGATTTACCTCAGCGTGAAAATATTTGTTGTCGAGCCACTTCTGATACAAGCGTCCTTCAATCTCGGAAGGATTGTAGTTTTTTTCAAGTTCCTTTGCCATCTTTTTATTCTCCTTTTTATGTGTGCGGAGAGTTCTGCCCTGATAAAATTATATTTACCAAAAACAAAACCCTCCGCAGAAAAATAGTCTCTGCGAAGGGCGATTATACTTACCGCGGTACCACCTTCATTGACTTATAAAAAGTCCTCTCTGTCACGGCGCGAACTGATTCGTACACCATGTCTGTCCTTGTAACGGGAACAACTCCGTCACCGGCTAATCATACAGTCACCTCAGTAAATCGGATATCTGCAATCCGCTTTGCTGCCTGCTAATTGTCAAACAGGAAACCGTCTTTCACCGATGAAGCTCGGAAGCTACCTTCCCATATGGCAATATCCGAGAACGCTCCCAGCAGTGATGACCATTCTGTCTTTTTCACTGCGCTCTCTCTCTGTGGGGTCGCAATATGGTACTCCTCTTCGTCACAGCATTTAACATATCTTTAATATATACGGTTTTATAAGGATTTGTCAACCTCTATATTCTTTTTATTTCTGTCTTTGAGCACAAAATACATAAGCACCCCGAATGCAGCTCCGAGCAGCATCATCCTGAACCACAACTTTTCAAATAATTTCAGCTCCTTGTTGATTGTGAGCTGTATTGTGTGGACGGGAAGCACATTTCCGTCCTCGTCGGTATCATTTCCGAGAAGCTCGAACCAGAACACATAGCTTCCGCCCGCCAAATCCTCATACATAATATGCTCAAGCTCACTTAAACGCAATGTCGTGTAAATGCTGTCCACACCCGGCATTATATAGCGCACATACGGGTCATCGTTTGAAAAATCAGGCACAGAACACAAAATATCAATCTCATTTGCATCCTTTGGCAGATTTACCTCATATGAATTGTCGCCATTTTCGATAACCTCCACAGCTCGCTCATCCGCCTTTACACTCTGAACCATAAGTTTAATGGACGAAATATCAAACGCTTTCTCGCTGTCAATATATGAGTACAGCTTCTTTCTGCATGAAAGATAAATCCTTCCGTTATAGTCCATAAACCCATGTCCGCCGTCAGTCATCTTTGCCAAAAAGCCTTCCTTCTCACCGTACAGCTCATAGGAGACCGTGCCGTCTGACTCGTCATTCCCAAATATTGTGTCGAGTTCCATTACAAACAGCCCACTTGTACACACTGCATACAGCTTGCCATCCCTCACAAAAACATGCTTACATTCCTGCCCGTCAACAGCATTTGGCATACGCTCCGGCACAATGGCTTTTTTGCCATTGTAATAGACAACCCCGTTGTCCGTCGCGATAAAAAATCCGTTGCCATATGCGGTCATGTCATTTACCTGTCTTGACGGCAAACCTGTATTCTCGTCCATGACCTCGACAAGACTTCCATCCTCGAACACATATATTCCCGCGCCCGCACTTCCAAGAAAGGTCCTGCTCTGCGCCGTTCTCCCGAATACGCCGGAAATTGCCGACGTAATGGCTGTATTGGACATTCCATCATCTTTTTTGTAATCTGCCGTGATGTTCTCTCCATCCCACACCAAACAGCCATTGTCCGTGAGAACATAGAGCTCCCCGTCAAGCTCCTGTAATCTGTTGACCCTCAAGGCATCAACAACCAATTCTCCACTCTCGTCGTACACACCCTCGCCGTACACAGCGACATATTTCCTGTCGTTAAATTTAATTATATCGACTATTCTTCCACCGCCAAATTCTTCCGCAAAGGCATCCGAAACCACATCCTTCGTATCGGCATCAAACGCAAGCACTCCGCTGTCAGTAGCTACATACAATATGCCGTCATCCTCCAGGACAGAATTGATTGTATCAATATCCGCATCTGCATATAAAAGCTCATCCGTGAAGTCCGATTTTCTCATCAAAAGTATTCCGCCTTTTGAGGAACTTATCCAGTAGTTTCCCTGATAATCAACCATGATGTCGGTAAAACCGCCCGCAAAATCATCAAAAGGACAGGTATAAAACTGTGCTTTGTCAAGACCGGCAACACCGTCCGTTCCAAGGACAAAATATCCGATTTTATCCTCTAAAAGCACCCACAATCTCTCCCCGTCATAATGCAGTCTTTCCATAACCACAGCCTTGCCGTCAACCCCCGTGACCGGCACACTTTGAGTAAATTTTATGCCTGCCTGTATATCGTTCTCATCAACGACGGCAAGCTGCAAGCCGTTTCCAACAATAAAATATCCGTCCACATAAGCTAACTTTGTGCTGCCCGTAAACGGAAGCTTAATCTTTCCAACCTCGACGGCATCCTTCACAAAAACCATATCGCCGTTTACAGTGACAGCCGCAGTCATTTTCTCTCCGGCAGCCGTTGATGTGACATAATAATATTCGCTGCCTACAAGCTCAGTTACTGTATAGCCGCTGTTTGGATTTATGGCAATCATGTTCTTTAATGTGCCCACATATATATATCCGTCTTTTCCCTCAACAATGCTCGTCGCATAATTCGAGGCATATTCACTCACATCATCAAAATGCTGGAACCTTGAGCCCAAATAGATAGCTCCACCATATGTCGTGGTCGCAAACCACACTCCGCCGTCGGCGGTTCTTATCATATCGTTCACACCATCAAAGTGATAGAAAGGACCATACTCCGTAAACTCATTGCCGTCATACATAATGAGTCCTTTATCCGTTCCAATCCACACCATTCCATCGCTCGTCTGTGCCACGGAGCTGACATTGTTTGAATTAAGACCACTTGCCGTATTGTAAATCGTCTGGCCATAATTCTCCCATGCAATATTTTGTCTATTTTCATCATCAATCGTTGTGTTCTGCGTGGTATCCGGTTCGCCATCCGCCGCCATAACAAATTCGGTATTCATGACAACCCCCGAAAAAACAGTAAATGCAACGGATATTGAAAGCATACTTTTAAACAATCTGTTCATATACTTATCTTCTCCTTATATACCTGCACAGCCATAGCTGTTGACAATATCCAAAATCTCACCCGCATACTGTGGATTCTGTTTCGCATACTCCGCAATGTTTTTCTTCGCCTCATCAATCTTTTTGAGATTGTACTCCATCTGTTCCCTAAGCTTCTGTCTGCGCACGTTGAGGTTATGTCTGACCTCAACCATCTCCTTCGGGTTAAAAAGCGCCTCAAGCTGGTTCTGCCAGATTTCCGCATCCCTCATTCCTATACCTGCAAGAATGACAGTCAGCCTGTCCGTCGCCCTGCCGAGCATACCTGTTGTGCGGGCGTATCTCTCCCTCTCCTTCTTGTCCTCCAGAAACATCTGATAGGTATTTGAAAATTCATACGCATTTTTTACGCCGAACTTTGCGTACTGGTACTCAATGCTGTTCACGGTATTTATATACTTTATCTTGACCTTATTTTGCAGTGCAATCGCCCTGTTAAGCTTCCTCTGTGAGAGCTTGAGCGTGTAGACCGCATTTCTGTTGAGCATAAACATAGTCACAATAAATACCGTCATGACAAACATCAGAACCGTGAGCATATAGTTGTCGCCGTCCGGAACAATCTTTCCTGTGACTGCCATATAAATAAAAAAGCCTATTATCAGCACAACGCCTATTATTGACATATTTTTGACATTGTGCTGACGATTTATACAGTTTTCTATATCCTCCCTAAGCCCCATCTTCTCACCCTCAAGCATACCCAAATCCTTGCGCACCATCTGACAATAAAGTTCGTCATTCTGCATCCTCTTGATGGCATCCGGAAGTTCATCCTCGTGTGCTATGTAGTATGCGTACTTTGAGGACGGAAGCCTTACTTTCTTGCTTCGTGTCTCAACGCGCTCGCCATTCAGGCTGAACATATCCTCCGCCGTCTCCGAGATAAGCTTTCTCGTCTCCTCGTCAAGGTCATCAAGTATCTGTATATCATTCAGGTGCTCTGACACCGACGCATACTCCTTTTTTGCCGACTCTACATAATTATTCGATTCGACAATCTGCTCACACTGTGCATTCACATACTGTATCCTCGATACATCGTCAAACATCTGGTCGCTGACTTCATCGTTGGCAAGTATCTCCTGCATATCCATATCGGATATTTCCTGCATATCATTTTGTTTCTTTCTTTTTCCAAAAAGACCCATTTAATCCCCATTCCGCTCTAAAGTAAGCTCTATCTAATATATCCAAGATAATCTTTTTTCCAGCCCGCAGCCAAATCCTTCAAATCTTTTTCCTGTGCGGGACTTTCATTCGTATCCGCCTGTGTATCCCATGTAAGCTTCGCAAGCTGCTGCGCCCTTTTCGCGCTCTCTATCGACAGCTCGCTGCCATTTAACTCGTATGCGGAATTAAAACATTCCACCGCCAAGTCAAACTCAAACATCCTCGCATACACCGCGCCCATATTGTGCATGACATTTCCAAAAAACACACTGTCATTGTACTCTGTGTCCATCGGCTTTGCAGCTATAATGTTCTCATAGCATGACAATGCCCTCGCATATCTTCCGTTTGCAAGAAAGTTGTCCGCCCTCGCCTTCAACCTTTGAAGTGGGTCCTGCGTGTCAAGCTTTTCAAGAAGCCCTCTTATGCGGTATATCTCCGCATCCGAATAAAAATCCACATACCAAAGGACTGTTAAAACCATCTCGGACAGCTGTGCATTTTTGTCTTTCAGATTTCTAAGCCTCTGTGCAAGTTCGGGCTCCTTGATATTTTTTTCGATAAAGCCAAATAAATCCTCGCAGAAAAAATCAGCCCCCACAAGATATATGTCATTGTAGAGAAAATAGCTGATTTCTTCTATTGAATATACATTTATATCCGCGCCTTCAATATAGTACGGAATTTTTGAATATTCACTTCTGCACAGAATCATTCCACCCATAACAATATATCCTCTTTTATAACTTTTCCACTGCTCTTTACAAATTCCCCAAAACCCTTATCCGTGACTGTCAGATGACAATATGCGTCATCCGAAAAGGAGAGCGACACTGTGACTCTCGATGCCTTGTCGTCCCTCACCGGGAAATCCGTCAGCGGAATTTTTATCTGTCTTTTCTCCCTTCTGCCAACCGGTGAGAGAAATATTTCTATCTCCCGACAATCATCGACGATAAAGTCATACGAACAGCCCGCCGTGTACCAGTTCACACCCGGACGCACCATGCGCAGTATCTTGTCAACTCCCCTGTCGCAGATTTTCATCTCTATGCCGGCGGGTATTCTCTCATTGCAGCATATCAGACAGTCTTTAAGCCTGTCGCCAAAGCTTGTCTCATAAGCCTGATAACATGCGCCCTTCACATAGAGATTTTGCCCGGCAAAAGCCCTCCTCTTGCTGCACACAAAATTGATAAACCTGTCACACGAAAAGCCGCCCTCAAAGCCCTCGCCCGTCAGATAGACCGTGGATATAAGCTTCTGGTCGAAAAGCTCCTTCGCCTTTTGCAGCAATGTGTCCTCAAGCTCCTCGCTGTCAGTAGTATAACCCACCTCGCCGCGCAAATCAATCCGCTCCGACATAACTATTATACTTCCGGCGTACGGTGCTGTCGCCATTCTGGTGTAGATAAGTCCGTCTTTCCCGTAGTCAAAGACAACATTGTCATTCTTCCACAGCTCTTTTTTCTGACAAAGAGCATAGTACACAAAGGACTCCACATGACTTGAATATATAACCTTCTCCTTTGGAATACCCATAAGGCTTACCGCCTCGTCTAAGACATCAAGTATCTGCGTGCAGTAATTTTCTATTGAGATACATATCCTGTCGGGCTCCTCGTTCTTCACAAACGCCCTCGATGCCGACTGTAAAAGGAATGTCAGATACACCAGTAAAAGTTCAGCCGGCGATGCCGATATGTCATCTTTCACAACAGTCTGTCCTGACATCGCACAGTCTAAAAGCCTGTCAAAAAGCACTCCCTCACCAAGAGCGCTGCATGAGATAGCCACGTCACCTGCCATCCATGCCGACGGATTATTATACTCCCGCAGCACGACAGTCGGCACCCTGAGGTCGGATGCCGGCGGCTTAAAGGAAACCGATTCAGGCTCGCCCTTTGCCGCATTGAAATAGCATACCTGTGAATAATCATTTCTCAAATCAATTCCTATAATAAACATTTACGGTTCCTCTCAAAATATGTGTTGCAATCACGCTTCATAAAAAATCAGATAATCTCAAATTCATCCTGCACAAGCCTGTCAAGCTTTGAATACATATTCACCTTGGCATTTATATCGCCACTGACATTCTTGTTGTTAATCATTCCGATTATGTCATTGAGCCTGCTAAAACGCCCCGACACAATACAGCCACTTTGTCCGGTGTAGCTTAGGACTTTCTTCTCTGTCGCCGTCTCACCATTTTTTGTCTCCTCGGTGATGTAGTAATCTATCATATCATCATAAAACAATATGAATGACTTTACAAACACACCCCCGTACATATCCTTCATCTCAGCCGCCGTGTAATCGTCGCTGCCATGCTGTGCGTAGTGAAACACCACCCTGTGCTCGGGGTCAGCCCTGTACTCCACAACAGTCTTGTCGGCAATCCTGTACGGAAGCGGAAAATACTTTGAAAATGCCAGAAAGAAGGAAAAAATATACCCCTTCGATGTCATCTCATCGACAAGCTCATGCGCTATGGCAATTCTGTCATCGTCAAGTTTTTCACAATTTGAATAGTACTTTAAAAGTGCAAGCCGGCAAAGGCATATGACATCCCTCTGTGCACCAAGCCACGCCTCAATATAGTCAAACACGCAGTCAGCCACCGCCATGTCCTTTACAAAATACATGTAAGAGCCATACGCTATGTATGCCTCCACAATGCGCTCCGACGCTCCGTTGTCCTTATAGCTTGCAAATACCCTGTGAAGTCCTCCGCTATAGTCGCCCGCAAAGAGCATCTGACAGATTATCCTCTCCTCAAGCTCGTAAGCGTCGACATTGTTCTCCATAGCCTTCTCCCAGAGCTTCAACATTCTCTCGTCGGAGCCGTTATAATATTTTATGAGAAATTCAAGAAGTATGCTGCTGTCCCTGCCTTTTGAAAAGACATAATATGACAGCTCCACAAGCTGTTCCATTTTTTCATTCTTTATATCAAAGCTCTCCTGATTTTCTATCATGTAGTCGCACAACTTCAACGCGCGTTTAGGATTTATTCCCTCAAAGCTCACACCGTCCAAAAGTTTGTATGCGTCCTCATATTTTCCATACATTATGAGAAGCTCTATAAGCTTTGTCCTGTGT
>JBNMKO010000110.1:0-9896 GCA_050874385.1 Eubacteriales bacterium | reverse complement strand
GTGTGCAGGGAATGATTGTAAAGCGTGAGCGCGAGATAAGACAGTTTGTGGAGACACCTTTTTATAGGGTCCTCGCAAAGTGCAGTCTCGGGGACAGCCCTTTTGAGGCGGAGTGGAGAGCTGTTGAAGGGTCTAAGTATTTTGCTTCCCCTAAGCTTTACAAGGAAAACGGTTTTTACAAGGAGGATGATGCTAAGGCTTTGATAGAGCTTATGTCCGGCGTGAAAATGCCGGAGGCTTCAAGAAGCTTGAAGGTCGTTCCGCCTGTCGATGCGGTTGTGACAGGGCTTGAGAAGAAGAAGGAGAACAAGAGCGCACCGCTTTTATTCAACCTTGCGGAATTGCAGAATGAGTGTTCAAGGCTGTTCAAGATAAGCCCCGATGAAACCCTTAAAATAACGCAGGAACTTTATGAGAAGAAGCTTGTAACTTATCCTAGAACCGACGCGAGAGTGCTTTCCACGGCAGTCGCAAAGGAGATACACAAAAATATCGGCGGGCTCAGAAAATATGAACCTGCGGCGGCATTTGCGGCGGAGATACTTTCAGGTGACAGCTACAAGAAGATAGCGAAGACAAAGTACACCAACGACAAGCAGATTACAGACCACTATGCAATCATACCTACAGGTCAGACCGGGGCAGTGGGAGGGCTTTCGGCTGTGGCGGCTAAGGTCTACAATGTCATTGTCAAAAGATTTCTTGCGATATTTTATCCGCCGGCTGTGTACCAGAAGATTTCTATTGTTATGAAAAAAGATACAGAGAGCCTTTTTTCAAGTTTCAAGGTGCTCATATCGGAAGGGTATTACAAGGTGGCTGGTGTTCCGGCTTCACAGACCAAAAACAGCAAGGCAAATGACGATGAGACGGAGGATGTAAAGTGCGATGCAGCCATGCTCGAACTTTTGCAGAAGCTCAAAAAAGGTGATATAATACCTGTCGGTGAGTTTTTGGTAAAAGAGGGAAAGACATCGCCGCCTAAGAGATACAATTCCGGTTCAATCATACTTGCGATGGAGAATGCGGGTCAGCTTATAGAGGACGAGGAGCTGCGGGCGCAGATAAAGGGAAGCGGCATAGGAACAAGTGCGACAAGGGCGGAGATATTGAAAAAACTTATAGACAAGGGCTATATAAAGCTGAACGGCAAGACGCAGATTATAACTCCGACACTTTTAGGCGAGATGATATATGATGTGGTTGCCGCCTCGATAAAGTATCTTTTAGACCCGACTCTGACTGCGAGCTGGGAGAAGGGACTTACAGGAGTTGCGGATGCGAGCATTTCGTGTCAGGAGTACTTAGATAAGCTTGAAGGCTTTGTGAGCAGAAGAACGCTCGCGGTAAAGCAGGTCAACAATCAGTATATGTTGAGACCTTATTTTGATTATGCGGCGGCTTTTTACAAGTAGTTAGTGTGAAAAACAGATTGTTTTATATTGACTGCTGTGATAAGATGTCTTTTATCGGAAGTTGCATCAGTGGGTGTTAAAATTTATTTTTGACACTCACATGATTATATATTAAGGGAAGGTTTGGAGGAATTGATAATGTCAGAAGAGTTAAAGATAGACAGATTGTACAACCTTGACGAGACGATTGCCGCAGAGCTTTTTGAGGGGCTTGAGTATCCATGGCAGGCACTGCCGCTTATCAGTGATTTTATTAAAAAGCTCGGAAAGACGCTTGATAAGGCTGAGTATGATGAGGTTTCTGAGAATGTTTGGATAGCTAAGAGTGCAAAGATAGCTCCTACAGCGTATATCAACGGCCCTTGTATTATCGGCAAGGATGCAGAGGTGCGTCACTGTGCCTTTATAAGAGGCAATGCGATTGTCGGCGAGGGCGCTGTTGTTGGAAATTCCACAGAGCTTAAAAATGTTGTGCTGTTCAACAAGGTTCAGGTTCCTCACTATAATTATGTGGGCGATTCAATTCTTGGATTTAAGTCACACATGGGAGCCGGCTCAATCACGTCAAATGTAAAGTCTGACAAGGCTCTTGTGAAGGTGAGATGTAATGGCGAGGTCATTGAGACAGGACTTAAAAAGTTCGGCGCAATGCTTGGAGATAATGTTGAGGTCGGATGTGGTTCTGTCTTAAATCCGGGTACGGTTGTAGGGCGCGGAAGTAATATTTATCCACTCTCATCTGTGAGAGGATATGTTGCCGAGAACAGCATATACAAAAAGCAGGGCGAAGTGGTTGAAAAACAATAAAATTAGATGATATTGTCAAGACTAATTATTAAAAATAGTTGACAGCAGGGGCATATGTTGACGTGCGGTTTTTAAGTGACATTTGATGTGTACTGAAATGGAGGTTTGAAGTGAGTAAGGTTGCTATAGTTACTGACAGTAATAGCGGAATAACACAGGCGTGTGCGAAGGAGCTTGGGATATCGGTTCTGCCGATGCCGTTCTATATAAATGGTCAGTTATATTATGAAGATATTGATTTGACGCAGGAACAGTTTTATAAGGCTTTGGGCGAGGATGCACAGATATCCACGTCACAGCCGTCGCCGGGGGATGTAACTGATTTGTGGGATAAGATTTTGGAGGAGTATGACGAAGTTGTGCATATTCCGATGTCTAGCGGTCTTAGCAGCTCATGTCAGACGGCAATCATGTTATCGGAGGACTATGACGGCAGGGTTCAGGTCGTAAACAACCAGAGAATTTCAGTCACACAGAGGCAGTCAGTTCTGGATGCCATTGCGATGGCAAATAAGGGATTTACAGCCGCACAGATTAAGGAGAAACTTGAGCAGACAAGATTTGACTCGAGTATATATATAACGCTCTCCACGCTTTATTATCTGAAAAAGGGTGGAAGAATAACACCTGCGGCAGCAGCTCTTGGCACATTGTTAAAGTTAAAGCCTGTGCTCCAGATTCAGGGTGAGAAGCTCGATGCTTTTGCTAAGTGCAGAACTCTCAAGCAGGCCAAGCAGACGATGATTAACGCCATACAGGATGACTGTAAGAAGCGTTTTGGAAGCTCCGAGAAGGGTGAGAACATGTATATTGAGATTGCATATTCGGGTGAGCCGGACGAGGGAAAGATTTTTTACGATGAGGTTAAGGAGCTGTATCCTGACCACGATATCGTGATGAACCCGCTGTCCCTCAGCGTATCATGCCATATCGGGCCGGGGGCGGTTGCGCTTGCCTGCGTGAAAAAGATGGATATATAAAAAACTGACGTTATAGAGGATAAGTAGTAAACATGGAAAATATTGTATCTAAACTGATAATGTACGGGGACATGCCGGCGGATTCCATACTGATGAAGCTCTGCGAAGTCTCAAAGAAAGCGAAGGATGGGAGCGTGCCAAAGGATGAGCTTGTGACGGAGACCTACAGACAGGTTAAAAGGCTGCTTGTGCTCGCCACATCCTACGGCTTTGACAATAATCTTTGGCATAATTATCTCACATTTCTTCTGATAACAGACGAGAACCCTTTCAGCATAACTTGCGAGAAGGTTGGGGCTAAGGACGGAAGTGCCAATTATTTTGCGAAGAATGATTTCAAGGCATTCTATGACCTGTTTCACTATGATTTTTCGTGGCTTGAGGAAAAGCTTGGCATAGACAGCTTTGGCATCTTGGAGAATTACAAGGCTATAGGAAAGCCGGAGCTTATGTACAACAAGAATGTGAGCGAGAAAGTAAGAAATCTCTCGCTAAGTCTTGGCGCGGCGAAGGATGCTGACGAGATTTTCGACCTTGTGACAGGCTTTTACAAGGCTTATGGTGTCGGAATGTTCGGACTTAACAAGGCATTTCGATTTTCATCGAATGCAGATGGAAAGATTAACTTTCAGCCTATCAACAATATGGAGAAGGTTATGCTTGATGACCTTGTCGGCTATGAAATTCAGAAGAAGAAGCTTGTTGACAACACAAAGGCGTTTGTCGAGGGCAAGAAGGCGAACAATGTTTTACTGTTTGGCGACAGCGGAACAGGTAAGTCTACAAGTATCAAGGCTATCGTAAACGAGTTTTATGACCAAGGCCTTAGAATGATTGAGATTTATAAGCACCAGTTCAAGGATTTGTCAAATGTCATCGCGTCAATCAAGAACAGAAACTACAAGTTTATTATCTATATGGATGACTTGTCGTTTGAGGAGTTTGAGATAGAGTACAAGTTTTTGAAGGCTGTAATCGAGGGCGGCGTTGAGACAAAGCCGGACAACATTCTTATATATGCGACATCCAACAGAAGACATCTCATAAAAGAGACATGGAATGACAGGGATGATGTCCAGACTGACAATGGTATGCACCGTTCCGATACAATGCAGGAGAAATTGTCGCTTGTGAACAGGTTTGGTGTCACAATCAACTATTCAAAGCCAAGCCAAAAGGAATATTTCAATATTGTCATTGAACTTGCAAAGAAAAATGGTGTAAATATGACTGAGGAACAGTTGTGCGCCGAGGCTAACAAGTGGGAGTTAAGCCATGGCGGAATTTCAGGACGAACAGCGCAGCAGTTCATAAATTACTGTCTTGGACAGCAGTGAGAGTGTGGATTGGAGAAAAATAATGATTAAGGGAGTAGATATATCTACCTTACTTGAACTTGAGAAACTTAAAACAAAATACTACGATAATGGAACGGAGCAGAAGCTTGAGGTTATCCTTGCATCGTATGGGGTTAACAGTGTGAGACTGAGACTTTGGAACAGCCCGTTTGACATTGACGGCGTGGCTTACGGCGGCGGAAGCGATGACCTTGTGACGGTTATAGAGCTGGCAAGAAGGTGCAAGAAAGTGGGAATGAGCTTTCTTCTTGACTTTCATTACAGCGATTTTTGGGCGGACATGGGAAAGCAGACAAAGCCCAAGGCGTGGAGAAGCTATAGCCTTGAAAGGCTCTGTGATGCGGTAAAAAGGTACACTGTGTCCGTGCTTGAATATCTCACGGCGGCTGGCGTGTGCCCTGACATGATTCAGCCGGGAAATGAGATATCTAACGGTATTCTTTGGCCGGAGGGACGCTTTCCTGAGTATGAAGCGGCATGTAAGCTTTTGGAGGCTGCGATATCGGGAATACGCTATGCCGCACCGGATACCAAGATTGTTTTACATACGGCGGCGGAGCCGGAGCACAAGGTATACACGGAGTTTCTTGACAGATATGGTGACAGACTTGACTATGATGTTATAGGAATTTCATATTTTCCATATAAAAAGGCATACGGGCTTGGCACGTTGGGGGAGAATATCAAGACGCTGTCAAAAAAGTATGGAAAAGAGGTCTGTGTTGTGGAGACTGCAATGCCATACACCGTGCAGGACTACGCGGCGCAGGAGAAGCTTAGGGCTAACGCGCGAAAGGGAATGGCAGCAGGAAATGCGGCGATGTTCCAAAACTCGCATTATGATATAAGTCCGGCGGGACAGCTTCAATATATGAGAGATTTTGTTGCCATGACACAGAAGACGGCTTCATGCGCTGGCTTTTATTACTGGGAGCCGGCATGGCTTCCCGTTGTGGGTTCGGGCTGGGCGACAAGTGCCTCAATTCAGTATCTAGGGGTGAAAGAACCGTGCGGAAACGAGTGGGCAAATCAGGCGCTATTTGACTATGACGGAAATGCACTCCCGGCGCTGGGAGCGTTTGAGTAGGATTGCTGTAAAGAAGATGATGAATTTTATGGGAAATGCACTTTGGACAGATGGTATTTGAGTAGGTGCTTGAAGTGAAGCCGTTCGGATGGTTCAGATTAAAAAGTTAGAAGCCATATTGTGGAGATATGATTGTTTTTTGGGTTTTGAAATAAAAGTTGATTCTAAAAAATGCTGGAATGTATGACTGAAAAATCATGCATTCCAGCTTTTTTTGCTTATAAAAATTTATCATATTTATAGATGAGTAATTTTGAAATGGTGTACCCATTGTGCCTGTTTATCTGCTGTTATTGGGTGCTTTTCCAACGGACTCTCTAAGTACCACGGTGGAGTGGAGCAGCATTGTGCTTACGGGGAGTCCCGACATCAAATCTTTGAGTAAGGAGAAAGCCGACTTGCCGAGTGCAAATCGCTCCTGTCTTATGGTAGTGAGCGGCGGCGCGAGGTACTTTGCAACGGGGAGGTCGTCAAAGCCCGTGACGCTCACATCTTCCGGCACGCGAAGACCAAGCTTGTGGAGTTCATTTATCGTTCTTGCCGCTATAAGGTCGCTTGCGCACATTATGGCGGTGGCACCTTTGTCGGTGAATGATTTCACGGAGTCGCCGACAGTCTCGTCAGGGTAGTACACGGTATTGCCGATAAGCTGCATGTTAAGGTCGAGTTCCGCCTCGTTCATCGCCTGTATAAATCCCTGATATCGAAGTGCCGATATGTAGCTGTTCTTAGAGCCGTTTAAAAAGGCAATTTTTTTGTGCCCGTTTTCCTTTAAATAATTTATAAGTGTTGAGAAACCGACGTGTATATCGGTTCCGACATATGCGATATGTTCATTGGAAATATAGTTGTCAAAAAGCACTGTTGGGATGGTTGTCTTTTCGAGCTGTTTCATGTAAGCTTCATTTAACTCAAGCCCAAGAAAAAAAGCGCCGGAATAGCCATTCTGTCTCATAAGGCTGTCGTAGGTCTGCCATGTCTGAAAATACTGGTCGATAGGAACAATATCCACCTCGAACTGCGCCTCGCTTGCCACAAGGCGGAAACCGGCAATAAGCTCATAGCCAAACTGGTTGATGTTGGCATATTCCATATTCTCAACTATTATACATACTTTCTGTCTTGTGGCAGTCTTTTTCTCCTTGATTACATAGCCCATCTCTATGGCAGTGTCTAGAACCTGCTGGCGCATCTCCTCGCTGATATCGCTGGCACCATGCAGACCTTTGGAGACTGTACTTATCGAAATGCCGAGCCGCTCGGCAATATCCTTTATAGTTACCATATATCCTCTTTCCTTCTAACTTTTACACAAGTTTTCGAAAATATACCATTAAAATTATACGAAAATCATAGCACATTTTTTCTTTAATGTAAATAACAACATCAAAATATCAAAAACAAATATAAAAACCATGATAAAATGTGCAAAATGCACAAATGACTATTGACTTTTACTATAACAGGGAGTATTATCATTACATAAGCTTTCGAAAGTTTCGTAGACTGGCTTTTTGCGGATTGCCGCTATGAAAATCGGAGGAAAAGAAAGAGAGGATAATTATTATGAGAAAGTTCAAAAAAGCTTTATCGGTTGCACTTGTGACAGCGATGGCATTCACATCACTTACAGCGTGCAGCAAGAGCAATGGTGCATCCACTGACTCAACAACACCGGGCTCGACATCAGCAGCTAATAACGAAGCTACAAGCAGTCAGGCAGCAGGCGGCGAGAATACAGCTGCTGCGCAGAGACCAACACTCACAGATTACGGCTCAGGTACAATCAAGGTCTGGGTTGCAGATGAGGTTGCAGAATTTACACAGGCTAAGTGTGACGAGTTCTTCAAGGCTAACCCTGATATGGCAGGCTACCAGGTAGAGATTCAGTCAACAGGTGAGGGCGATGCAGCAGGTAACATGATAACAGACGTACAGGCAGGAGCAGATATCTTCGGATTTGCACAGGATCAGTTAGCTCGTCTTGTTTCAGCAGGTGCTCTCATGCCACTCACAGGTTACTATGAGAGTGTTGTTTCTGATAACAATGATGCAGGTGCTGTAAGTGCTTCTAAGGTTGGTAACACAGTATATGCATTCCCAATCACATCCGACAATGGTTACTTTATGTACTATGATAAGAGCGTGATTACAGACCCTACAAGTCTTGAGGCAATCATCGCTGACTGCGAGAAGGCCGGCAAGAACTTCTACATGGAGATTAACTCCGGCTGGTATCAGACAGCGTTTTTCTTCGCTACAGGATGTAAGCTTGAGTACACATCTGATGATTCAGGTGCATTCACAGCTTCTAACATTACATACGCAAGCAAGGAAGGTGTTGCAGCTTTAAAGGCTATAATCAACCTTGCTAAGTCATCTTCATTCCAGAATGGTTCTACTATTGATAAGGCTACTAACCTTGCAGCTATCGTTGATGGTGTATGGGATTCTAATGCAGCTAAGGAATTATTTAAAGACAACTACGCATGTGCTAAGCTGCCAACATTCACAGTTGACGGACAGACTTATCAGTTCAGCGGTTTCGGTGGATTTAAGCTTCTCGGTGTTAAGCCTCAGACAGAGCAGGGCAAGCAGCTTGTATGTCTCGCACTTGCTGATTACTTATCAAACGGCGATACACAGCTTGCTCGTTTCAACGAAGTTGGCTGGGGTCCATCTAACATTGTAGCACAGTCAAGCGACGCTGTTAAGAATAATGAGGCATTGTCAGCACTTGCTGAGCAGCTTGCTTACACAATTCCACAGGGTCAGTATCCAGATGCTTACTGGCAGGATGCTACAGCTCTTGGTGATGATGTTATCGCTGACAAGTACGACAACATGAGCGATGACGAGCTTATGAAGGTTCTTGAGGACTTCCAGGCTCTTGAGCAGTCTTATGCTCAGTAATCAGTTCGATTGAATTGAGTTTGATGCCGGGGGGAATTTTCCCCCGGCACTTTTATGAGGCAGGTCATTTGCGGAGAGGAGATGGCATAGCATGTCGTCCGCTCTGCGTGAATGACCGCAGAAAACCATAAGGATTGAGGAGGTAATTGCAGACATGGCTGATAAAAAAAAGAAAGGAAAGGTCTCACAAGCGTTTAAGGCGGTTGGAGCCGATATAAAGGATATTGGAACCACCTTCGCTAAGGGTGACTGGAAAACCAGAGTCTCCTTTTTGATTATGGGCTTTGGTCAATTTACCAGAAAGCAGTGGGTAAGAGGAGTTGCGTTTTTAGGAGCAGAGGTATTATTTATCCTGTACATGGTGACATTCGGAGCGGGATATTTAAAAGACTTTGGAACACTCGGAACTAAGGTCGGCGGCTATGATGCCAACTATGTATATACATACGGCGACAACAGTTTCCTTATATTGTTGTACAGCATTTTGAGTATTTTCATTATATGTGCATTTATATTTATTTGGAGACTTAATGTAAGGGACAACAGAAACAATCAGAACAAGCTTATCCTTCCTAGCAATAAGGATGACCTTGCATCACTTCTTGATGAGCATTTCGATAAGACACTTCTCACACTTCCTGTAATCGGTGTGTTTATGTTCGTGCTTCTTCCTATCGTATTCATGATTTGTGTAGCATTCACCAACTACGATGCGACACATCAGTCGCCAACGAATTTGTTTACATGGGTTGGACTTGACAACTTTAAGAACCTGTTCTCGATAGGTACGGGCGGCTTTGGTCATACATTTGGAACCGTTCTCTCATGGACACTTATCTGGGCGTTTTTTGCAACATTTTTAAACTATTTCCTCGGTATGGCGGTTGCAATCCTCATCAACAAGAAGGGAATTAAGTTTAAGAAGTTATGGAGAACAATCCTCGTAATGACGATTGCCATTCCACAGTTCATCTCCCTTCTCTATGTTGGAAAGATGTTCGCAAATGACGGACTTGTAAATATGTACCTTATGAGATGGGGCTGGATAAGTGAGCCAATTCCATTCTGGACAAATCCTACACTTGCAAAGATAACAATTCTTTTTGTCAACCTCTGGGTAGGTATTCCTTATGTAATGCTTATCACAACCGGACTTCTTATGAATATTCCGGAGGAGCTTTATGAGAGTGCCAAGATTGATGGTGCTAACGCTTTCCAGACATTTAGAAAGATTACACTTCCGTATATGCTTTTCGTGACAGGCCCTTACCTTCTCACATCATTTACGGGTAACTTGAACAATTTCAACATCATCTACCTGTTAAATCAAGGAAAG
>JBNMKO010000109.1:0-9984 GCA_050874385.1 Eubacteriales bacterium | reverse complement strand
ATGATAAACTTTTGACAATCGAGGAGAACATAAGCGCAGGCGGCTTTGGAATGAATGTTCTGCGCATTGTCAATGAGAACAGATATGACATCAAGGTTGTGAATGCATCGCTTCCGGATGAGTATATACAGCATGGAAGTGTGTCAAAGCTCAAGGAGAGCTGTGGATTTACACCGGATGCGATTATAGAAAAATTGGACAGATACTAGAGTTTTGCGTCACTGCAAGGCGGTGACATGGAGGATTATTATGAAGGAAAGACTTGACGTGCTTGTTGTTGAGCGCAGACTTGCCGATTCGCGCGAGAAGGCGAAAGCCATTATCATGGCGGGCAATGTCTTTGTCAACGGTCAGCGCGAGGATAAAGCGGGCTCAATGTTTGATGTGACAAGTCAGATTGAGATACACGGGGTCACGATGAAATACGTCAGCCGCGGCGGATTGAAGCTTGAGAAGGCGATGACACATTTTGATATATCACTTGAGGGAAAGGTGTGCATGGACGTTGGGGCATCCACGGGTGGATTTACCGACTGCATGTTGCAAAACGGTGCGGTGAAGGTGTACTCGGTGGATGTCGGACATGGACAGCTCGACTGGAGACTGAGGCAGGATGAGCGTGTTGTTGTCATGGAAAAGACCAACATTAAGTTCGTAACGCCGGAAGATATAGCTGATGTCATAGATTTTGCCAGCATAGATGTATCATTTATATCACTTACAAAGGTGCTTCTTCCTGTCCGCGCCCTTTTGAGGGACGGCGGAGAGATTGCTGCCCTTATAAAGCCGCAGTTTGAGGCGGGAAGGGAGAAAGTCGGCAAGAAGGGCGTTGTCAGGGACAAGGCGGTTCACATCGAGGTAATAGAGAACGTGACAGGCTTTGCGGCGGAAAACGGATTTATACCGCTAAATCTTGAATTTTCACCTATAAAGGGGCCAGAGGGCAACATAGAATATCTGCTTCATTTGAGAAAGAGCGATGAGGCTGTTGGCGAGCTTCCGTTTGATATTCGTGAAATTGTTGAAAAAGCGCATGAGATGTTGTAAGATACAACAAAGCCTGTTGTCATTTTGGCAATTTGGATACATCGGTGAGTGTCGGGATTTATCTTTGGCACTCACATCATATTATATTTAGTACAGAAGGGTAAGGGGCGACAGTGATGGAAAAATTTTTTATAGTCACCAATATGGCGAAGGACGCGGATTTGGTTTTCACCAAAAGTATAATAGATTATCTGGAGTCGAAGGGCAAGATTTGCTATACCCAGCCTAGGGAGGCTGTCAATAATACGAATTATAATTATACCAACGCCGATATGGTTCCGGCTGATACAGATTGTGTTATCGTGCTCGGCGGTGATGGGACACTTATTCAGGCGGCGAGGGATTTGAGCCAGCTTGAGCTTCCCCTTCTTGGAATTAATATTGGCACACTCGGTTTCCTTGTCGATATAGACAAAGACCAGGCGCTTCCGGCGATTGACTGCGTTCTTGCGGGCGATTACGAGATTGACGAGAGAATGATGCTCGAGGGAAACGCATACAGGGACGGCGAGCTTATCTACACAAATGTTGCGCTAAATGACATTGTGGTCAACAGAAGTGGTGCGCTCAGGGTAATCGACTTTGATATATATGTCAACGACGAATATCTGACATCTTACACGGCAGACGGGCTGATTATTTCAACTCCTACAGGTTCTACAGCGTATAATCTGTCTGCGGGCGGACCTATAGCACAGCCTAACTCGGAGCTTATAATACTCACTCCGGTGTGTCCGCACAAGATAAACCAGAGAAGCATTATCCTCGATTCGGGCGATGAGATATGTGTCAAGATGAGCAGGAGCCGTTCAAATCAGGAGGAGAGAGTCGCTTCATTTGACGGAGAGCTACATACGAATTTGATTTCCGGTGACAAGGTTATTATCACCAGAGCACCTAAAAAGGCTAAGATAGTAAAGACAAGCAAACTCAGCTTTTTCCAGGTTCTTGGAAAGAAAATGAGTGTCATATAGAGAGAAAGCGGGGACAAAAAATGAAAGCGGAGCGCCATGCCAAGGTTATTGAGCTGATTCGTAAATACAATATTGAGACGCAGGAGGAGCTTGCCGACAGACTTAACAGCGAGGGCTACAATGTAACGCAGGCAACTGTCTCAAGAGATATAAGGGAGCTGAAACTCACCAAGGTTTCTGACGGAACGGGCAGACAGAAATATGTTATTCTTGACGGCAAGGACAGCTCAATGAGCGACAAGTTCATCCGTATTTTGAAGGAGGCGTATATATCTGTGGATATGGCACAGAATATACTTGTCGTAAAGACGGTTTCAGGTATGGCGATGGCGGTTGCGGCGGCGATAGATGCCATGCCTTGGCATGAGATAGTCGGATGTATCGCCGGGGACGATACTGTGATGTGCGCTGTCAGGACGGTTGAGGACACAAAAAATCTTATGAACAAGATTCATAAGATTGTAAAATCATAGGGTAATATGGGGGATACCTTTTTTGCAGAGAAAATTCTGCTATAAGGAGGAAATATAGGTATATGTTAATCAATTTACATGTTAAGAATTTAGCCCTCATCGATGAAGCGGATGTCTTTTTTGATGAAGGGCTTAACATTCTTACCGGTGAAACAGGTGCAGGAAAGTCCATCCTGTTAGGTTCCATCAATCTCGCGCTCGGGGCAAAGGCTTCGCGCGATATGCTTGGAAAGCATGGCGACTATGCAAGTGTTGAGCTTTTATTCCAAGTTGATGATTCTACAGTTGCGGCGCTCGCCGCAAGGGATATCTTTGTCACAGACAATCAGGTTTTAATTTCCAGAAAGTTTACTGAAAACAGAAATATAATGAAAATTAACGGCGAAAATGTAACGCTGTCCACTGTGCGCGATATCACGTCGTTACTCATAGACATTCACGGGCAGCATGAGCACCAGTCGCTCATATATCCGGCGAATCATTTGAAGATACTTGACAGATATGCCAGACATGAGCTTGACGGTGTGATGAAGGAATACGGAAAACTCTATGACGAGTACAAGCAGTTAGAGCGCAGCCTTGAGGAGTTTGACATGGACGAGGAGGAGAGAAAGAGAACGCTCGATTTCCTCGAATATGAGATAAATGAGATTGAAGCGGCGGCGCTGTGTCCGGGCGAGGACGAGAAGCTTGAGGCTGAATACCGCAGGGCAAAAAATTCGAGAAAAATTGCGGATGCGTTTGCCGAGGCGGAGGAGTGCATAAGCTCCGACGACGGCGAAAGCGCAGCGTCACTTATAGGAAGAGCATATAAGGCGGTGAGCGAGGCGGCACAGTACGACGAAGCCATCGAAGGTCTTGCGGCGCAGTTATCCGATATCGAAAGCCTTGTCTCCGATTTTGGGAGAGATTTGTCGTCATACATGTGTGACCTTGAGTTTGATGAGGAGCGGTACAGTGCCATTGAGGAGAGACTTGATATAGTCAACAATCTCAAGGCAAAACACGGTGGGAGCATAGAAAGTGTGCTTGACGCGCTCGAGAAAAAAAAGCAGAAGTTTGATTTTCTCAATGAATACGAGTACAACAAAAAGAAGGTTATGGAGAAGCTGGGAAAAGCGCATGACAGGCTTGTCGGTGTGGCAGCTACCATAACAGATATAAGAAAAAATGAGGCTGGCAAGCTTGAAGCGGAAATCAGGCAGGCTCTTATGGAACTCAATTTTTTGAGCGTCGACTTTAAAATTGACTTCAAACCTCTTGAAAAGCCGTCTGCAAACGGAATGGACCATGTTGAGTATCTCATTTCCGTAAATCCCGGTGAGGAGGTCAAGCCGCTTGCAAAGGTTGCGTCGGGCGGTGAGCTTTCAAGAATAATGCTTGCAATCAAGACTGTCTTGGCTGACCAGGATGAGATAGATACGCTTATTTTTGACGAGATAGACACGGGAATAAGTGGAAGGACAGCACAGATGGTAGCTAACAAGCTAGACAGCATTGCAAAGAGCCGTCAGGTGATATGTATAACGCATCTTCCACAGATTGCAGCAATGGCAAAGAAACATTTTGGAATAATAAAGTCTGTAAAGAACAACAAGACCGTCACGTCCATAACGGAGCTTGACTACGATGGCTCGGTTATGGAGCTTGCGAGAATGCTTGGCGGAGACAGCATAACGGATATTGCCATCTCAAATGCGAGGGAGCTAAAACGATACACACCATAATCTTCATGTTTTAAAAAAAATATGTGTCACATACTAAGACCATACAAAGGGAAATTCCTTTAGTGTTTTTAGGAAGGAGAGGTCATGGAAAAAGTATGTGCTGATGGTAAAAAAATATACAGGCGGTTTCTTATATGGCTGCTGGCAGCAGGGATTGCCGGGTGTGTCGTATATTATATATATGCTGTAAAAAACCTTATTCCTGATACAATAAATCTCAACAAGAACTCCGTTGAGAAGCTTAATTTTAACATTCCTTTTGTCGGAACTGTCGAAAAGCAATCCAGCTCGGAGGATGATGAGGTGGTTCAGGCTTACGCGACGACGGTTGAGGCGGTAAATGTCAATCTGCTTGATACCTTGAGCATAAACACTGGTGAGCGCGGAAGCTACAGGCTAAATTTCAGGCTGTTCGGTATAGTAAACTTAAAAAATGTGGAGCTGAATGTATGCGATGAGGTTCTTGTCATACCATGCGGCATCCCGGTTGGCATCTATATAGAGACAAAGGGTGTCATGGTTGTGGATATCGGAGATATCACGCTTGCGGACGGGACAACCAGATGCCCCGCGTCCGAGATATTGTGGCCCGGGGATTACATTGTAAAAGTGAACGGCAATAAGGTTGACACAAAGGAGCAGCTTGTAGCGCAGCTCTCACAGGAAACCAAGGGCGGTGCGCAGCATGTCAACATAGGTCTGTACCGCAACGGCAGATATATGGAGGTGCGCCTTGCGCCTGTCATGGACGAGAATGGGATGGCTAGAATAGGTACATGGGTGCGCGATGACTGTCAGGGGCTTGGCACGCTGACATACATCGACAAGGATGGGCGCTTTGGCGCTCTAGGACATGGGATAAGCGATGTCGACACCGGAAAGCTTGTGAGCTCAGGCGGCGGAAGGCTCTACTGTGCAAAAATATGGTCGATAGTCAAGGGAAAAGCGGGAACTCCGGGTGAGGTCGTAGGCTCGATAAATTACAGCCCGGAATATTTTCTTGGTAAGATTGAGTACAATACGGAGATAGGAATATACGGAACATGCCATGAAAATATTTACAAATATATCGACAGCTACGCTCTGCCCGTGATATATAAGCAGGAAGTGAAAAAAGGCAAGGCGTATATAAGAAGCTTTATCGACGGCTCTGTGCGCGACTATGAAATCTATATTACAAGTGTTGATTTGTCAAACAACAATATAAACAAAGGAATTTCATTTACCGTCACCGATGATGAACTGCTTGAATGCACAGGCGGAATTATACAGGGCATGAGCGGCAGCCCGATTATTCAGGACGGCGGTGTTATCGGCGCGGTGACACATGTGCTGGTAAACGACCCGGCGAAGGGGTATGGGATATTTATTGAGGAGATGTTGGAGGAGTAAAATATTATTGGCAGAAAATTTGGGAGGATGGAGAAATCTGTCCTCTTTATTTTTTATGGTTTGTAGATAGAAAAAATGATTGATTTATATATTTATTTGTGTTACATTTTATTCAAAATGATTTTGTTAAAAAATGATTGAACAAAATTACTTTGAATTAAATGTGAGAGGTGATTATATGTTTATTGGGAGAGAAAGGGAGCTGGCATCCCTAAAAGAGTTCTATGATAAAAACGGAATTGGAATGACGGTTATATATGGTCGAAGGCGTATTGGAAAGTCTACTCTTATTACTGAATTTGTTAAGGATAAAAAGACTATATTTTATACAGCTACAAAAGTTGGAAAGAGTAGAAACTTGGAATTATTTTCAAAGCAGGTGGTAAATCTGCTGATGCCGGGCGTGCAGGATATCAGTTTTAATACAACAGAGGCTGTTTTTGATTTTATTGATAAGAATATCGGCGGTGAGAAAATAATACTTGTAATAGATGAGTTGCCATACTGGGCAGAGAAAGATGAAGCTCTTTTATCTATTATACAAAAATATATTGATACGGTATGGCATGATAAAAATTTGAAAATCATTTTGTGTGGTTCTGCGCTCAGCTTTATGGAAAAGAAAGTGTTAAGCGAAAAAAGTCCTCTTTTTGGAAGACGGGATTCGCAAATTAAGTTGGAAGCATTTAACTACTTAGATGCGGCAAAATTTGTACCGGGTTATTCTAATGAGGACAAAGCAATCTGCTATGGAATTACCGGGGGTGTTGCGAAGTATCTGTCAATGATTGATGCTGATAAGAGTATTGATGAAAATATTACAAGATTATTTTTTAGAACGGACGGATATCTATATGATGAAACAAGAAATCTTTTGACACAGGAATTTTCCGATATTTCAGTCGTTAACAATATTGTTGAGCAGATTGCATCAGGTGAGAACGCTCTTAATGTTATTGCGGGAAAAATCGGAGAGAAAGAACAGACAGTATTATATTCGTTAGAAAAATTAATCAATGTTGGGTTGGTTGAAAGGAAGAAATGTATTACAGATGAGAAGAACAAGAAGAAGACACAGTATGTATTAAGAGATTTTATGTTTAAGTTCTGGTATGAGTTTATCCCAAAGGCTACAAGTGTAATCGAGATGGGGCAAGGTGAGGTTTATTATCAGAAGGTGGTTAAGCCGGCTCTACATTCTTTCATGGGTGCAGTTTTTGAAGAAATGTGCAGATACTATACTTTGAAACAGGGAATAACCGGCGAATATGGATGTTTTGTAACTTCTGTAGGTACTTGGTGGGGAGTTGAGACTGTAACAGATAAGAATGGAGACACAAGAACACAAGCTACGGATATCGATGTCGTTGCTTTGGCCGAAATAGAAAAAAAGGCTATTATTGGTGAATGTAAATTTAAAAATGAAAAGATTGATAAAAAAATTTATGAAACTTTAATCAGAAGAGGGAAACTTATATCAGCAAAATATAGGGTTTCAAAGTATATCTTCTTTTCATTGTCAGGATACACGGATTGGTTTGAAACTATATCAGACACGGATGTATTGTTACTTACATTGGATTCTCTTTACAAGTAAACTATATTAGAATTTTAAACAAATGCTTGACTGTCGCAAAAAAAGATGTATTATAGACATAACAAAACTTACTGTGCCTATGATTTTCATGTGCAATCTGGTGGGATTTTTTATCTACGGGGTCTTATAAAACGATATCCAAAACAAATTGATAGGTTATGATTGATTACCTGTCAAGTATATAACAATGACTAAACTTTAATAATAAATAAAAAATCGGAGGAATTTAATTATGAAACTTATGATTGCTTCGGACATTCATGGTTCGGCTTATTATTGTGAAAAGATGCTTGAGGCATACAAAAAGGAGCAGGCAGACCGTCTGCTCCTGCTTGGCGATATACTTTATCACGGTCCGAGGAACGATTTGCCGAGGGATTACGCGCCTAAGAAGGTGATTGAGATGCTCAATCAGGTAAAGACAGACCTTTTGTGCGTGAGGGGCAACTGTGACACAGAGGTTGACCAGATGGTGTTGGATTTTCCTGTGCTCGCCGATTACAGCCTGCTTTTTGTTGACGGAGTGACAATATTTGCAACGCACGGACATCACTTTAACTTGAAGAACCTTCCGCCGCACAAGGAGAACGATGTTCTGCTTCACGGACATACGCATGTTCCGGCATGTATTTTTGAGGGAGGCATGTGGTACATAAATCCGGGTTCCGTCTCAATACCTAAGGAGGACAGCCCTCACAGCTACATGATTTTTGAGAATGGAACCTTCATCTGGAAGGATATTGACGGGGTCGAATATAAAAGATTTACACTTTCGACTAAATTCGACTAAATTAGGATTAAAACTTCAAATATTCTTAAAAAAATCTATTGAACTATTATTATACGACTATTATACTTCTATTGTGGCATGTAGATGCTGCGTCGAATAAAAAATATGTTGGAATGAGAGAGGTAACATGGGAAAGCTTAGAATTGCTATTGCAGATGATAACGAACGCATGCTGCAGCTTTTGGAGGATATCATTAAGACGGATAGCGACATGGAAGTTGTCGGAAAAGCGGAAAATGGGGAGATATGTCTAAATATTATCAGGGAAAAGCAGCCGGACGTGGTTTTGCTTGACATTGTAATGCCAAAGCTTGACGGTCTTACCGTGATGGAAAAGACACATTCGGATGCGCGGATTAAGAAAAAGCCGGCGTTTATCATTATAACGGCAATCGGTCAGGAGGGCATCACCGAGGATGCTTTTAATCTTGGAGCGAACTATTACATAATGAAGCCATTTGACAATAACACTCTTCTCAATCGAATAAGATATGTTAAGAGCAATATGGGCAGACATCCGGCGGCGGGCAACAGCACAAGGCTTGCGGCGGAGCTCAACAATGAGAGTCAGAAGGTGAGCATTGAGACGGATGTGACCAATATGATTCATGAGGTCGGTGTTCCGGCCCATATCAAGGGTTATCAGTATCTTCGCGATTCCATTATAATGGCGGTTGAAGATTCGGATATTTTAAACAGCATTACAAAGATACTTTATCCTACAATCGCAAAGAAATATGACACCACTGCCAGCAGGGTTGAGCGTGCCATACGCCATGCAATTGAGGTCGCATGGGAGCGCGGAAGAATGGAGACGATTGAGGAACTGTTTGGATATACTGTGAGCAATGGAAAGGGCAAGCCTACCAACTCGGAGTTTATTGCGCTCATTGCCGACAAGCTTCGTTTGCAGTATAAGGCTAGGTAAACTTATAGTAAAAATCGGGCTTTTATTTTTGGAAAATTAGTGTTATAATATATAAAAATTTATATTATTGTTTTAAATTTTCTAAAAATTCATTAACAATATGAGAGGTATAGTCTATGAAGAAAAATGTGCTTTTTGTCTCATCAGAGGCGGTCCCGTTTATCAAGACGGGCGGACTTGCGGATGTTGCAGGTTCACTTCCTAAGTATTTCGACAAGGAACGTTACGATGTGCGTGTTATGCTGCCTAAGTATCTTTGTATTCCTGAGAATTGGCGTAACCAGATGAGGTATGTTACCCATTTTTATATGGATTTGGCATGGAGAAGTCAGTATGTAGGTGTGTTGGAGATGGAGTATGCGGGAGTGCATTACTACTTCATTGACAATGAGTTTTATTTTGCGGGGCCTAAGCCTTATGGTTATATACATGAGGATATTGAGAAGTTTGCATTTTTCAGCAAGGCCGCACTGTCGGCTATGCCTCTTCTCAATTTTAAGCCGGATATAGTTCACTGCCACGATTGGCAGACAGGTCTTGTGCCGGTTTACATGAAGGAGCGTTTCCATGATGGCGAGTTTTTCCGCGACATGAAGTCCATTATGACTATACATAATCTCAAGTTCCAGGGTATCTGGGATTTGAAAAAAGTTAAGGATATCACGGGACTTCCGCCTTATTTCTTACATCGGACAAGCTTGAGGCTTATGGCGATGCCAACTATTTAAAAGGTGGTATTGTCTATGCGGATGCGGTTACGACGGTGAGCGACAGCTATGCGGAGGAGATTAAGACACCTTTCTATGGCGAGCAGCTCGACGGACTTATGAGGGCGCGCGCCAACTGCCTGACTGGTATTGTAAACGGTATCGACTATGATGAGTTCAACCCTGAGACGGATAGACGTATTGTGGCTAACTATAACCAGAAGACATTCCGCAAGGAGAAGGGAAAGAACAAGAAAGCTCTCCAGCAGGAGCTTGGTCTTGATGTTAATGACAAGAAGTTTATGATAGGTATCGTTTCAAGACTCACAGACCAGAAGGGCTTTGACCT
>JBNMKO010000108.1:0-10044 GCA_050874385.1 Eubacteriales bacterium | reverse complement strand
GGGTATACACAAGCACATGTGATTTGTCCGCTGAGAACACAAATACCGATGAGGATATACAGCTCAATGTCAACTCAGTTATGACGGAGAACAGCAGCATATCCGTAAAGGCACCGGACAGCTACACAGAACTTTCCGATATCATTTATGCGGCACTTGTGTTTGCTTATGAGAATGGCATGCTCGACGATATCGCGGGTGGAATTTATGATGTGTACTAATTGCCGATAAAGTAATGTCGAAATATTTGTAATAAGAGTTGTCGATTTAGAATATCTATGATATGAAATATCAGTTTTATAGCAATTCTATAATTTGAGAGATGTGAGTATTTATATGCAATAATGAATTGTTGTGTTTTATAATAAAATGCCCGGAGTTTAAATACTCCGGGCATTTTTGTAAAATTTTATGCGATGGAAATTTTCTGCTTGATAAAGTGCTCAACGGCTGTATCCCACGCGATTTCCACGCTTTTGTCGAGGGTGAAGGTATTAAGAGAAGTTCCTGTCACGATGGAGAGAGCCTTGTTCTCATAGCGGACATTGAGATATAGCCCGCTTACATCGCTGGGCGACATGTTTATTGTGTTTTTTTCTATAAATGAAGCTATTGAGTGCGGCGGCATTGCAAACACAAGCTTGATTGACAAAGGTGTTCTGTTGCCTTTTATGATGTTAAAGCAGTAAGGCTTTAACATTGACCACGGCACAAATGGGGAGTCTGACAGTTCCTCCTTTTCAATATCGTTCAAAAAATCGTGAAGCAGCTTTCCCTCAATTTTGAATGATACAAATGTATCAATCTCAATTTCCCTGCACAGGAAATGGTCGAAGGTGTCCTTTATGAAAAGATGGGACATGAAATCTTTTGCGTTGTCTAATTCTATATTAGTCATTAGTTATACTCTCCAATCTTGTTATTGTTTGTGCAAGTTATTTTTGTCTGAATAGTTGTGTAGTTTACTGATATGTCATTAATTTGAGGACTTTGCAGTTGCCTATTACTATGTGATGTAGATGGAATGGGATTAGTACGGGATATTCCCACTTGCAACATTCCATATTAATAAGTATAATGGGTATAAAATTTGTTGTAAATAGTCCAAAGAAAATAATACTGTGAATTTATGCTTAATACGGTTATTTTTGTGGGACACGGAGGAAAAAATGGAATTTAGAAAATCATCAGACAGACTTATAAGATTTATAGGGGATGCCACATGCTCATTCACAACGGTGGAGACGGCTATGGCAATGTTAAAGGGCGAGGGCTTTTGCGAGCTTGAGCTTGGAGCACAGTGGAAGCTTGAGAGGGGCAGGAACTATTTTGTAAATGTGTATGACAGCTCGCTCATGGCTTTTACCGTAGGGAGAAATTATGATGGCGGAATGATAAGGATTGCCACAGCGCACACTGACAGCCCTTCATTTGCCGTAAAGCCTAACCCAGAGATTAAGACGGGCAAGTCAAATGTAGGCAAGCTTAATGTTGAGGGCTACGGCGGCGCAATTTTAAACACATGGCTTGACAGACCTTTGTCGATAGCTCTGCGCGTGTCAGTGAAGTCTGAGAATGTGTTTGAGCCGAATGTAAAAATAATAGATTTTAAGCGCCCGGTGGTTACGATACCTAACCTTGCGATACATATGAACAGGGAAGTCAACAAGGGCGTGGAGCTCAACAAGCAGGTTGACATGCTTCCTATATGCTGTCAGCCGGGAACGGATGTCGATGATTTCTTTATGGAGTACTTAGCATCCGAGTTGAAGGTGGATAAGGCTGACATTCTCGACTATGAGGGCTATGTTTACAATACCGAGAAGGGACAGTATGTGGGCTTTGACGATGAATTTTTGCTCTGTCCTAGACTTGACAATGCAACATCGGTTGTGGCATGTATTATGGGAATTATAAGGAGCAGTCTTTCAAACGGAAATGAGGACGGCATCAATGCAATAATGATATTTGACAACGAGGAAATCGGAAGCATGACAAAGCAGGGTGCTAACTCGTCAGTGCTGACATTTATGCTTGAGAAGCTTTACAGAAGTCTTGAGAGCGACAACGAGACCACGGATGATGTGAGAACGGGCTACATCAACAGGATTTTAAATGGTATGATGATTTCACTCGACGTTGCACACGCGACACATCCAAATCATCCTGAGAAGAATGACCCTACAAATACTATTGTCATGAACGCGGGGCCGGTCATCAAGCGTTCTGCCGCACAGCGATACGCTACGGATGCGAAGGCTGTCGGTATTGTTGAGCAGATTTGCAAAAAGGCGGATATTCCATACCAGAAGTTCTCAATCCGTTCCGATATGGTTGGCGGAAGCACATTGGGCCCGATATCGGATATCCAGCTTCCTATGCTCACGGTTGATATCGGTGTGCCTATTCTTGCAATGCACTCCGCGATGGAGACCATGGGAGCTAAAGACCAGGCATATATGGAGGAGCTGGTTAGCGGATTTTTCTGTTACTAGGCAGACTAAGATAAAAAGGGACTGTAAAAAAGTCTCTTTTTATTTTTTTACCCTTTTCAAATGTAGTATAGTGTGTTATTATAATATGGTATTGAAAACTACATAAAATAACATTGGAAAATGTGATATTTGGTATAGATTTCAAATATACATTGTTTTATATAAGAGCAATATAGGAATTAATATTAGAAATATAATCCGGAGGCTGATATTATGAGCTATAAAATTGTTGTGGATAGTGGATGTGATTTACCGAAAAATCTGAGAGATGATGAGCATTTTGTTGTTGTTCCGCTGACGCTTTCCGTCGGTGGTGTCGATATTGTGGACGATGAGAGATTTGACCAGAAGGATTTTTTAAAGAGGGTGCATGAGGCGAAGGAATGTCCTAAGTCGGCGTGTCCATCCCCTGAGAGATACTTGTCAGAGTATGAGAGTGCGGACGGAAATGTCTATGTAATTCCGCTTTCAAGCAGACTGAGTGGCTCCTACAACAGTGCGCTCGTGGCGGCGGATATGTACGAGGAAGACGGCGGAAGCAACCATGTACATGTGTTTGACTCCATGTCGGCATGCTGCGGTGAGGCGGTTATCGCCATGAAGATTAAGGAGTGCGAGGAGCAGGGCATGGGCTTTGACGAGGTTGTTAAGACTGTGACAGAGTTCCGTGATGGGATGAAGACGTATTTCGTGCTTGAGACGCTTGAGACATTGAGAAAAAATGGCAGACTGACAAGTATACAGGCGCTTCTTGCCAACGTGTTGAGCATCAAGCCTGTCATGAGCGCGAAAGAGGGCGAGATTATCAAGCTTGAGCAGACAAGAGGGCTTAACAAGGCTCTAAAGCGCATGTGCGAGATTATAGTTGAGAATGTGAAGGAGCCGGAGAAAAAGGTTCTTGGAATATCCCACTGCAACTGCCCGGAGCGCGCCGAGTATGTCAAGGGACTTCTGCTCGACAAGTGCAGCTTCAAGGATGTAGTTATTGTGGACACGGCGGGAGTCGGAACGATGTATGCAAATGACGGCGGAATTGTGGTGGCGGTGTAGGGTGAAAATAAGGCATGTCTTTCATCTTTATTGTATTAGAAATGTTGCCAAATGACTGAATGGTGATAGCACAAAGAGAATAAAATAAATAAAATTTCAAAAACCTCTTGCATAATCGCACAAAATATTGTATTATGTATAAGGTTCGCTTGTGTGGCGCAGTTGGTAGCGCAACTGATTCGTAATCAGTAGGTCGTGGGTTCGAGTCCCATCACAAGCTTTTTTTGTTGCAATTTAATGGGACAAAGAGGTCATGCCTCTCTGTCCCATTTTATTTTGCCTAAATTCTATAAGTTATTAAAACATAAACGACATATATGCGCACTATTTATGTGAAGAAAAAATATTTGTGAAGGTTTTTTACATAATTTAATAAAAACAGGAGGAGGACGATTTTTATGGGAGAAATTTCAATGAAAATAATCAAAGAGAAAGATGTTTTTTTGAGGGCTGTGCTGTTATTATGTGCTATATGTATATGTATGTTCGGAATGAGCGCGTGCAAAAAAAGAGAAAATGATAGCGATGTTTCCCAAAAATCTTGGGTTAGAGGGTGGTATCTAGAAGGAAAGAGCCAGCCATTGCTTATAACAGACCCCGATTATTTCCAAGGTTATCCGGAACCCACACCGATAGCATTATCGGTACAGGAGGAGGTTGATTTATCGCAGTATGAGGACGGGGATATTATAGAGTTAGAGGTTGACGGGATAAATGAAACCTATCCATGCCAGACGATGGTGTATGATGTGAGATTTATTGAGCATGGCGATATTATGGACATAGACCAAAAAGTGTTGGAGCAGCTGGCGGAATATGGGTGGATTGAGTTAAATACAGTTACAACCATAGATTGACAGGATAGCGGTAGAATTTTTATATGCAGCTTCGGTGTTTTGCAGGATTGTATAATTATAAATAAAAGGCGTACTTTGTGTTCACTCACACAGTGCGTTTTTTTTCATATAATATGGTATATCCTAAAGAAACAGGGGTCAGAATGAATGGCAATCCTGACAATTAAGGACCTGGACTTTTCCTATCATAGTCCGCAAGGCGAGACAAAGGCACTGACCGATATCAACCTGACCGTTAATGAAGGAGAGTTCATTTCCATAGTCGGACCGTCCGGCTGCGGCAAATCGACTCTCCTTTCGATTATTGCAGGTCTCACACCTGTGACGGATGGCTTTTTTGTTAACAATGCGACAATCGGATATATGCTTCAGCGCGACCACCTTTTTGAGTGGCGGACGATATATGACAATGTAATTCTAGGGCTTGAAATAAAGAAAATTCTCACACAGGAGAATATTGGGAGGGTTAACAGACTTCTAGAAAGATACGGACTTGAGGCTTTTAAGGACAAAAGACCATCTGAATTGTCGGGTGGCATGAGACAGAGGGCTGCGCTTATAAGGACACTTGCCCTCAACCCTGATATACTGCTTCTCGACGAGCCGTTCTCGGCGCTCGACTACCAGACAAGACTGCGTGTGAGCGATGATATCGGGGCGATTATAAAGGAGGAAAAAAAGACTGCGCTTCTTGTGACGCACGATTTGTCGGAGGCGATTGCGATGGGCGACAGGATTGTGGTTCTGTCGGAGAGACCGGGTACGATAAGAAAGATAATAGACATTCATTTTGGCGGACTGTCACCGCTTGAGAGAAGAAATGCACCTGAGTTTCAGGAATATTTTCATGAATTGTGGAGGTGTTTTTCATAGATGGGAAAAAATGAGAAAGGATTTGCAGGTGAAAATAAAATTGCCGTGAGTGAAGCACAGCAGATTTATCTTGACGGAATACGAAAGGAGAAGATACGGGTAAATTGTGCAAGAATATTTATTCTTGTGGCATTTATAACCCTGTGGGAAGTGTGTGCGAGAATGGGCATAATAAATGATTTCATTTTCAGCAGCCCGTCTAGGATTGTAAAGTGTTTTGTGAGCATGTGCGCCGACGGCTCGCTTTTCAGGCATATATGGGTGACACTGTACGAGACATTTATAAGCTTTTTCCTCGTAATAGGGGTGGGGCTGGTTGCGGCAGTGCTGATGTGGCTCTCGCGGAGCTTTTCAAAGATTATTGAGCCGTATATAGTGGTTTTGAACAGCCTGCCAAAGTCGGCACTAGCCCCGATACTCATAGTATGGCTCGGAAACAATATAAGAACAATCATCATATCCGCGATATCCGTTGCGGTGTTTGGAACAATCCTTACGCTGTACACCGGATTTATGGAGATGGATGCCGACAAGATAAAGCTTATAAAGACACTCGGCGGAAACCGTTTCCATGTGCTCACAAAGGTGCTCATTCCCGGAAATCTCGCGGTGATATTGAACACGATGAAGGTAAATATGGGATTGTCGCTCGTGGGCGTGATAATCGGTGAATTTCTCGCCGCAAACGAAGGACTTGGCTATCTTATAATATACGGAAGTCAGGTGTTCAAGCTCGACTGGGTTATGCTTAGTATTATAATACTCTGTATCATGGCAACCATACTTTACCAGCTAATCAATATTTTGGAGAGGGTGCTGGCAAAACGATATATATAAACAATATAGACGGCGCATATCTGATTTAAATATTTTGCAGATATATGCCGTCTATGGTCATTATGAGTGTAATATCGAAAAAATAATGTGTTAAAATGTGCTTAATGGAAAGTAGTAAATCACTCAAAATGTCAACGCTCACGCCAACTCATGCAGAAATCTCTCGCGTATGATTGACGATATATCCTCCACATCATCCTTTCCAAGTCCCGGAAGCTTGTCGTAGGGTATAAAGCCGCCCGCCATCGATGCGTGACCGCCGCCTCCTCCTATGTCTTGCAGAGCCCTTCCGGCTATCGCGCCCGCGTCGTAGAGAGCGTCCTCGCTTCTGATTGAGAGCTTAACGCCGTCGTCGCGGAAGGAGTAAACGACGGAAAATTCGACCTCTTTTAGCTGTAGCATAAAGTCGGACACGTTGGCGATAAGGGCTTCCGGGCAGTTGTAGCCCGCATTTGCAAAGCTTGCCGTGCCGTACACCTGAATGCTGTTTATGGCTGCGGCGTACACCTTCAAATCCGAAAATTCCAGTGTGCTGTTTTCCAGTGAATTGATAACCGCGTGGTTGCTGTGCTTGAATACCCTGTAGAACATGTCCATGTCAAAATCGGACACGCCTCTTGAAAGCCCTTTTGTGTCCATTCTTATTCCAAAGCACAGGACGGTTGCGGTGTTGTCATCCATCGGAATGTCATTTTCGTAAAAATAACTTGCTATGATGGATGCGCACGCTCCAACCTCCGGTCTGATATCGTAGAAACGGTATTCAGTATCGGGTTTTGCGGTTAGGACACCTGTAGGGTGATGGTCGATACATATAATCTCCTCGCCGGTCATGTTGATTATATTTGAATTTCCCTTCTGTGAATCAACTAAGATAACTTCATCGTCGTCCGTCACGGATGGGAGGTCGTTTATGTTGAATATTTGAATACCCGCAAGTTCTATCATTTTAGCGGTGCTGTGCCTGTCAATACGCCCGCTGTAGCACAGTGTCGAAGAGATACCGCAGTGTTTTAGAAGCTGGGAAAGACCATAGCCGCTTGCAATCGCGTCCGGGTCAGGAAAATTGTGGGTCTGGATGTAGACGTGTTTATGTGTGATATATTTTAACAGTTCTTTAAATTTTGTCATACGGTACTCCGTTTCCTATTGTATTTTATGTAAAGGGCATTACCTTCATTATTATAATATGTTCTTGTTTTATAATCAACTGTACTAATTATGCATTTTTTGCTCTGTACAAATTTATTTTATTATGTTAGTATATCTCTTGATACAGCATTTTAGTACTGTACAGTGTGAGAAAAAATAAGACTTAAAAATAGTGTGAAATTTAGTTATGAAATGAGGATTAATATGTTTTTTGGTAATTGTGGTTCTACCTCAGATAAAAATAAAAGAAATTCTTACAGAACTGCCGCATTGACACTCACAGGTGCGATGGTGCTCGGTTCTGTTATGCTTACAGGCTGCGGAAAGGCTCCGATAGCCCTCAATGCAAAGACATTTATACTTGAGCAGGGCAACAGTATGCCTACAGATGCATCCATATATGTGAAAGGCAAGGATGAGGACGTGGCAAAGACGGTTCTGAATGCGGATGAAGTCGACTGCAATACTGTCGGAACATACACGGCAGAGCTGGTGCACCCTGACAAGACCCTTAAAATAGAAGTTGATGTTGTCGATACAACGTCGCCGAGCGTTGAACTCTATTCGGATGAGATTTCAGCCGCTCCGGGACAGACGATAAATGTTTCCGATGTTGTAAAATCGGTGTCTGACAACTCGTCCGTTACAATCGGTTTTGCCGATGACATCACCAAGGCGGATGCGGACAAGGTTCTCAGCGATACGGTGATGTACTCGGAGGCGGGAGCATACAGCACAGAGATTTGTGCAAAGGACGCTTATGGCAATATGACGGTTATACCTATAGTCATAATGGTTGTCAATGACTATGAGCCGCCGGTTCTCAGCGGAGTTAACAAGACGGTGTATGCGACGGTTGGAAATTCAGCGGATATCTTTGCAAATGTCACTGCGTCGGACAACATAGATGGAGATATAACGTCAAAAATCGTATATGACACATCTGCGGTTGATTTTAACACAGCCGGGACTTACACGGCAGTGGTTTCCGTAAAGGACGGAAGTGGAAATGAGGCGAGGGAGGAAGTGACTGTCGTGGTACAGGACACCTCATCATTGCTCAACAGCGGTTCAGAGGTTAATGTAGGCAGTGACTTTACAATATATTCTTCCGAGTATGTGCCGTTTGGTTTTGGTTCAGAGGTTGATGAGAATAACAGACCTACAGGGCTTCAGTGGTATATCAACAGATACGGCAAGTACACGACGGATTTCATACAGCCGGAGAGCAACTACATTTACCTCACGATGGATGAGGGCTATGAGTACGGGCTCACGGAGGGCATTTTAGACACCCTCAAGGAGAAGAATGTGAAGGCGGTGTTCTTTATAACTCTTCCTTATGCAAAGGAGAACCCGGAGCTTGTCCAGAGAATGATAGATGAGGGACATGTTGTCGGCAATCACTCCGTGACACATCCGGCAGCAGGACTTAGCACTTTGTCCATTGAGCAGCAGATAAACGAGGTGAAGGAAGTAAATGACTATGTTCTTGAGCATTTTGGCTATCAGATGTACCTGTTCAGGTTCCCTACAGGAGCTTTCAGCGAGCAGAGCCTTGCGATAGTGCAGAGTCAGGGCTACAGAAGTGTGTTCTGGAGCTTTGCTTACAAGGATTGGGTTGTAGATGACCAGCCGGATGTTGCGACATCACTTGCAAATGCGCTCAACAAGGCACATGGCGGAGCAATCTACCTTCTCCATGCCGAGTCCACGACCAACGCGGCAATGCTTGCGGATTTTATCGATGGATGTCGAGCAAAGGGTTACGAATTTGGTTATTACAGCAAAGTTGACTAAATATATTGTCAGGTAGTCAAAAAGCAGTGGTTTTGCAGATATGGTTCTAGATGGTTGCGATTGAGTAAATCGCATAGCAGGGAGGGATTATCATGGCAAGAAAACCTAAGAAAAAACCGGTGTGGAAGGGGCAGAAGCGAAACGCTATAGGGCTTCCTTTTACTTTCACAAAATATATCTTATATGACAATAAGCTTGTCATAAGGAAGGGTTTTTTGAATATCACCGAGGATGAGGTCGAGCTGTATAAGGTCAAGGATAAGCAGCTTAAAATTTCTCTTCTTGGGCGAATATTCAACTATGGAACAATCAGCATATATGCCAGCGGTGTATACAACTGTGACAATGTTTTAAAAAATGTGCATAAGGTTCGTGCCGTGTCGGAACTGATAGAACAGTATGTGAATGCCGAGCGCGACAAGTACAATGTTCGCGGAAGGGATATGGCAGGCGGTGCGGGAATTAAGCCGGGCGAGGTCGACAAAGATGGCGACGGAATACCGGATATTTTGGAGAACCAGCCATGTGACTGTGAATGTCATGATAATGACTGTAAATAGGTAGTTAGGCAGATATAATCTGCTGAAAATAAATACAATTTCGGAGGAAGCTATTTATGGAAAAGAAGTTAAGAGTAGGTATCTTAGGTGCAACAGGTATGGTGGGACAGAGATTTATTTCCCTGCTTGAAAATCACCCATGGTTTGAGGTTGTTGCAGTTGCGGCAAGCCCACGTTCAGCAGGAAAGACTTATGAGGATGCTGTCGGTGACCGTTGGAAGATGGACACACCTATGCCGGAGAAGGTCAAGAAGATGGTTGTGCTCAATGTAAATGATGTTGAGCATGTGGCTTCACAGGTTGATTTTGTGTTCAGCGCTGTGGATATGACAAAGGAAGAGATTAAGAAGATTGAGGAGGACTACGCTAAGACTGAGACACCTGTGGTTTCTAACAACAGCGCACACCGTTGGACTGAGG
>JBNMKO010000107.1:0-10088 GCA_050874385.1 Eubacteriales bacterium | reverse complement strand
CCTCCTTAATAGTTATTAGGTAATAGCTGATAGTTAAATAAACGAAAAGTCTTTTAATGCCCTCCCCGTTTAACACATATTATGCAGGGCATGTTTTAATAATTCTAAAATATTTGAACTTTTTCTTTGTCAAAATTTAGTTGAATATACGACAGTCACAGGTTATAATAGAATAGTCTTTGCATACAGGACATATACAAAATACATAGAAATGAGGATAATCATGAAATTTTTAATCGACCTATTAAAAGGCATGGTCGTTGGTGTAGCCAACATCATTCCGGGTGTCAGCGGTGGAACAATGATGGTTTCCATGGGCATCTACGAAAAAATCATCGGTGCAATCAACAATCTTTTCAAGCATTTCAAGCAGTCCATACTCACACTCCTCCCTATAGGAATAGGCATGGTTGCGGGAATAGGTATCTTCTCATACATACTTCCTTACTGCCTTGAAAATCAGCCGCTCCCTACAAGCCTATGCTTTATCGGACTTATCTTAGGCGGCGTTCCTTTTATAGTTAAGCCGGCAGCACAGAGCCTTAAAAAAGACGGAAAGCACATATCTTTCCAGCACGTCATCGCATTTCTCATCCTTTTCGGACTTGCAGTTGCAATGGCGTTTATGAGCGAGACGGAGTCACATTCGGCAGCTTTCAACCTGAACGCCGGGCTTATTATCGAGCTGTTTTTCATAGGTGTAATCGCCTCCGCTACAATGGTTGTCCCGGGCGTGAGCGGTTCACTTGTGCTTATGCTTCTCGGCTTCTATTCGGGAATAATCGAGACAATCCGCGACTTTATAGATGCTCTTATCGCATTTGACACAGGTGCTATTTTCCACTGTGTAGGCATACTTCTTCCATTTGGAATTGGCGTGGTTGTCGGAATATTCGCTGTCTCAAAGCTTATCGAGTGGCTGTTTGCAAAGCACCCGTCCGTGACATACAGCGCAATACTTGGTCTTATCCTTGCATCGCCTATAGGCATCATCGCAAAGATGGGGCACAACAACATCAATGCCATCTCAATAATCGTCGGCATCATTCTTCTTGTAGTATGTACATGGTTTACATACTGGTTCGGAAAAAAGACGGAGAGCATTGAGAGTAAGTAAGAGATTCTATATTTACAGACAACAAAGAGCTGCCAAAACGGAATTTGTCTCCGCTTTGGCAGCTCTTATATTATGCAAAAACATATTTTCATTACATTTCTGCTCAATGCACCTATTATTTAAAGCAATATTTCAACAGATAGCACTATATGCAATAATTCCTATAATTTATGGCAATCCTCTTCGCTGCTTGCCATAACACTACTTGATGACAAGTGTTAATTACATATTCACCTTGAACTCATACTCTCCGCTTACAAGCTCCTTCTGCTCCCCAATGACAGGCATAGTAAGCTTTGCTGTCGTGTTGGCAGGAATATGGCAGGTGTATGTAAGAACATCGCCCTCAATTTTGTAGCCCGACTTCACCACTCCGTAAGGTGTCTCGTGCCATGCCTCCACAAAGCTTAGACTTCCCCCTACATGCGGTGTCAAAATTATATTTTTGTAGCCTGTCTTGCCCGGCTCATCCGATGTCCTTATCCCGGCTACCGTGTCGAACATCCACTCGCCTATCGCGCCGTATGAATAGTGATTGAACGAGTTCATCGACACCTCACCGAATGTCCCCGTCTCCGCGATATATGAGTTCCAGCGCTCCCATATTGTGGTTGCTCCGTTTTTCACGCTGTAGAGCCAGCCCGGAAAACCGGTCTCCTCAAGAAGTGCAAATGCCATATCATAGAAACCGCCTTTGCAAAGTGCCGGCGCAAGGTGCTCTATTCCAAGGAAGCCAACCGACAACTTATTTTCCCTGTCAATAACCGCCTGTCTTAGACACTGTGCCGTCTTAGCTCTCTTCTCCTCCGGTATGAGGTCAAAATCGAGCGCAAGCGCATACGCCGTCTGACTTGGACGCTTTGTGAAGTCCTTGCCATCCTCGTATCTCGTCCTGTTTATTATATTTCCAAATGAGTCCGCCTCTGATTTGCTCATCTCGCCCCAGTACGCAATGCTCCCATCGTCCTGTACCCACGCCTCATTGAACGCCTTTTTTACATCCTCGTGCCTTTTTTCATATCGCTTTGCGTCGTCCATTTTTCCAAGAATTGCAGCCGTCTTGGCGAGAAGTCCAGCGACATACGCCGCATAAGCTGTCGCAGAAAGTATAAAAGGTGTACTCGCATCGAATGTCAGATGGTCGCCCCTCGACTGCTGTATCTGAATAAAATTCTGCGTCGACAAGTCCGAGCACTCCGGCACAGACACACCGTCAACCGTCCTCACACCGTCAAACTGTCTGTCGTCCCTGCTCTGGTACTCGACCCACGCGCGCATCGTGTCATAATTTTTCTCAAGTATGCCCTTGTCGCCCGTCGCAAGATACAGCTTCCACGGCACTATAACCGCGGCATCTCCCCAGCCTGCACAGCCGCCCATGCGTCTATTATCTCCGCCGAGTGGTGCAGTATCAGGCACAGCCCCATCGCGGTTGTACATAAGCTGTCCGTCCCTAACATCTGTAAGCCACTTCTCCATAAAGGTCTTGATATCCATATTGTATGCCGCCGTCGACACGAACACCTGCGCATCTCCCGTCCATCCCATGCGCTCGTTTCTCTGCGGGCAGTCAGTATAGACTAACAGACTGTTTCCTCTCTGTCCCCACACGATATTGCTCTGAAGCTTGTTTACATCCTCGTTTGAACACTCAAAGCCGCCTGCCATCGTCCTTGTGTTGGTGATTACAAGCCCCTCCACACTTATAAGAATATCGTTCAGCTCACTCTCTGTCAGCGCAAATCCATTTCCGCTTATCTCGATATATCTGAAACCATGACTTGTCCCCGTAGGTGTGAACTCCTCGCACTCATCGCCACACATTGTATAGCAGTCCGTGTTCGCCGCACTTCGCATATTGGCTATGTACAATCGTCCGTCCTTGTAACTCATCTCGCCGTAGCGCAGCTTTAATGACATACCCTGTCTTTTCGTTCCGCATACTTTAAGTCTCACTGTGCCGACCATATTTTGTCCAAAATCGAATACAAAATGTCCTGTCGGATTTTCAACATATTTTCCTACAGGCGAAAGCGTCCTCTCAACACAGGCCTCGTCCCCCTCCTGCGCCGTGATGACAAAAGGCTCATCCTCCGGTAAAGTTCCATTTGTCGGAATGACTTTGCTCGTCCAGTCAATTATTCCGCATTTTACAAAATCTTTGCCAAACCAGTCAATTTTTCTTCTCGCATCGACATACTCGCCCTGCTGATAATCGGCATTTATCACAGAACCCTCGTCCGTGAAATCCCAGTCCTTGTCGGTCACAACTGTCTTTACACTTCCATCGACGTACTCAATCACAAGCTTTGCAAGAAAAGCGTTCTTTTTTCCATAGACCATCGGCATCGCCGTGTAGCCGACATATCCAGTGTAGTAGCCCTTCATCACAAGTGCACCTATGACATTTTCTCCTGCCCTTAGCGCATCGGTCACATCGTATGTCTGGTACATTAATCTCTTTCTGTAATCCGTAAAACCCGGATTATAAAAGCTGTCATTAACCTTATTTCCGTTTATGTACACATCATAAAATCCCATTGCCGTCGCGTAAAGTCTTGCGCGCTTAATCTGACCTGCGCTGTCAAAACACTTTCTAACACATACTGCGCCCGCCGGATTGAACACATAGAACTCATTCTCGACGACAAGTTCATCGTAGGTTTTCATCACATGTTTTTTGCCGTTATCCGTGTAGGATATCACAAGATTTTCAAGCTCACAGCACCCCTCATTTTGCACAACGCCGAGATTTCCCATGCCCTCAATGCGCGGCATAAACGCCACGTTTTTAGGAAGTATGTCCTCGCCGTCAATAACCACTCTGTCATTTATAGACAATGACAGCCTTGTGCCGTCCACGCTGATTTTCAGTCTGCCATGATATGAATGGTATAAATATTCTTCATTTGTCTCATTGCCTGTTTTATTTTTTTGAGGATTTTTTTCTTCGTCTTTTATTGCATTTCCCACATCATTTTTTAAGTCGGAGACAGAAAAGCTATATCCCTCACTGCTGCCGAGCGTCTCGCAAAAAGGCACTGCGTCCGTCCAAGCCGCATCATTGTATCTTCGCACAAGACAGCTCCCCAACGCAAAATCGAGCTCCAAAGCAATGTAGTTGTCCTTATCCCTCACATTAAATGCCAATCCCGTCTGCTCGCTGCCGTTCACACAAAAATCTGTCTCTATCGCATACGCTCCAAGGCTGTCCGTGTTCACGCTGTCATAAGGACTGCCGACAAACCGCGCACCATCCCATACATCACGGGAATTTCCCATAAGCCCCGTCTCAAACCAAGACTCACCCGAATATGTACAACCATAATTGTCAAACGCCTCAACGCTCCAACAATACCTTGTAGCCGGCTTTAACTTCTCACCTGTGTATACAAAATACACTGACTCGTCCGTCGTACACAAGCCGCTGTCCCAGACCGGATTTTTCTGCTCCCCCTCATAAAGCCTAACCTGACATGACTTCTGCATAACCCCCGACGCATCCGTGTCAAATTTCCAGCTAAAATAAATCCTCTCGTCATCAAGACCAAGAGCACATTTTCTCGAATTTACCATTAAATCGTATAAACCTGACATGCCACCTTAACCCTCCATAAGTAAATTTCTATTTTAAACTTAAAGTCATAACTCCTGCCATTGAATACAAGAAGGTCTTTCATGAGTAGTACAAAATTCTTTAATGCATAAGACTGCTCTTTCTAAGCTAATGATTGCATTGATATCCGGTTTCCATTCTTCCTCAGACATCATAAAAGTCACTTCTTCTTGGTTTTCCTCATTGTAAGACAACCACATATCACCTACATCATTTTGAAAATAATTGATAGCTGCATATTTTCCATTAATACCAACTGACATACAAGGGTATGCGTCATTTCCGCTAATCCATATTTCACTGTTCTCCTGCGCCGTTGTTTTTATAAATTCTAATACTTCATCTTCTGATTGAAAAGAAAAATCTCCTTCATTCGTACTGACAACTATCATATTTTCCTCCATAACTGCCAAGTTATGCAATTTTAAAAACTGAAAATTATCTCTTAATCCTTCAATTTCGTTAAATCCTCTAAATACATTTCTGTATAGCCACATTCTGGGCAGACCGCAACTTTAACATCATCTATAGTTGTCGCCTTTTGTTTTTCATCTACATGAACAACAATCCCATAGCCACCACCATTCACTTTAAGCCTTAAATCCGATTTCATGCTTGCTCCACACTTTTCACATTTTCTCATTGTTTATACCTCCAACTCCCAATTTGTATAATCATATAATATTTCACTGCATATTATCCACGATATGGTCAGCCACATAAATTCCGCTTGCCGACGCATGGGACAATGAATGGGTAACTCCGCTGCCATCGCCAATCACATAGAGCCCTTCATATTTAGTCTCGAGGTTATTGTCAATGTCAACCTCCATATTATAGAACTTGACCTCCACGCCATACAAAAGAGTATCATCGTTTGCTGTTCCCGGTGCTACCTTGTCAAGCGCATAAATCATCTCAATAATGCCATCTAAAATACGCTTAGGAAGCACAAGGCTTAAATCTCCCGGCGTAGCCGCAAGGGTAGGACGGACAGTGCTCTCCTCAATACGGCTCACTGTGCTCCTTCTTCCTCTTACAAGGTCTCCAAACCTCTGGACAATAACGCCTCCGCCCAACATGTTGGATAATCTTGCTATGCTCTCGCCGTAACCATTGCTGTCCTTGAACGGCTCAGAAAAATGTTTTGCAACGAGAAGCGCAAAATTGGTGTTCTCCGTTCTCTTGTCCGGGTCCTCAAAGCTGTGACCGTTCACCGTGATAATTCCGTTGGTGTTCTCGTTGACAACAATTCCATATGGGTTCATGCAGAAAGTACGAACCTTGTCCTCAAACTTCTCTGTGCGGTAGACAATCTTGCTCTCATACAGTTCATCTGTGAGGTGTGAAAAAATAACCGCCGGAAGCTCCACGCGCACACCGATATCCACTCGGTTAGATTTTGTAGGAATGTCCAAATCGGCGCACACCGTTTCCATCCATTTGCTTCCGCTTCGTCCAACCGAGATTATGCACTCGCTGCACTCCGCCTCGCCATCTTTGTATAAAACCTTGTAACCATTCTCCAATTTTTCAATCTTATCGACAGGCGTGTTAAAGTAAAAATCAACTTTTTCCCTCAAATCCGCCAAAAGATTTTCAAGCACAACATAGTTGATATCTGTTCCAAGATGTCTTACCGACGCATCGAGAAGCTGCAATTTATTCTGCATACAAATTTTCTTAAATTTTGTATTTGCAGTTGAAAACATACGAGTCTGTGAACCGCCATAAGCGCAGTTAATCTCATCAACATATTTCATCAATGAAATAGCCTTCTCTTTTCCGATATGTTCGTGCAAAGTTCCTCCAAAGTCGTTGGTGATATTATATTTACCATCGGAAAATGCACCAGCCCCACCGAAACCGCTCATAATTGCGCAGTTCTTACACTTGATACATGACTTAACCTTGTCCCCATCGATTGGACATTTGCGCTTCTCCAATGAATAACCCTTTTCAAACACGGCAACCTTTAGCTCCGGCTTTCTCTTCATCAATTCATAAGCTGAAAAAATACCACCCGGACCCGCACCTACAATAATTATATCATACTTCATATTAATCCTCCATTCCGCCGCCAATCGACGGCACAAATAATAATGAAAAACGCTATTTTTTGGCGTATTTTCACACTAATCCTCCATTCCACCGCCTTGCAGTGACTAAAATAGTGTAAAATACTATAAGAAGCACACTTATCTTGTGAACTTCAAATAGTTTAACGGAAGCCGCCGAAATTCCGTATAGATACGAACTCCGGCGTGCTGCCCGCATAAATAAAGACTACGCGCAACTGTTTAAAAACCATCACGGTAGTCTGTAAAAATATCTGACCTATTACAAACAATATGGCAATTAAAATAATACCATAGATTTCCACATTTTACAATGTTCTGTCTTGCAATAGAAATTATCCCTCAACAATATACAACATTCCTTTATCAAGATTTTCTAATATGTCCTCCATTGAACTATCTTCATCATCGTAGTAAAAGTAAGGCTCTTGTTCGTGACTTTTTCTCTTATCCAAAGCCTCAAACGACACAAAACGATGCGGATGAAATCCTTCCGGTTCAACAACCAGTTCCGCAAGATAATACCTGCTTTCAATACAACAGCGCAGATAGTCTTCACATTCTGTAAGAAATTCTACATCTATTTGACCACGATATTTTTCTCTCACGATTTTAAGCCATGTCTTTATTGTCTCTATAACTTCATGTAAATTCATCCCATTATCTCTCCACATGCAATTTTAGTACCTGAATTTCCTGCCGGCTGTGAATGAAAATCATCCGGGTGCAAATGTATGATTACAGTTCTTCCTATTATCTCACATATATCAAAGCGGCTGGTCAAAAAAATTGAAAAAGCATATCCATTATTGCCAAAAAGCGGCGGCATATCGCCCGCATGGTACGGATGTTCGCAATTATCCGGGTTGTAATGTGCCATCGCATCTGCAAATGCGTCCTGCCTGTTTCCGGAACAAAAATGTCCACTGTGGATATGATACCCAAACACAGGGCTCATACAACATTCATCCGCTTTCGGCAATCCACTAACCTCCGTCACAACAAGGACACCCGCTTCCGTCTGATAAAAACGCACTGTCCCCGAAATTTCAGGATACTCGCCACTCCCCACAATGTTTGCGATGGCATTAGGCCGCCTCATCAAAATACCATCTAATCCCCTCGCCCCACAACAATTTCTTCTATACATACATTACCTGCTATAATTTGCTTTAAACTATAATATTAAAAATTTTGGAATTGGTGACTGGGATATCTGATATTTCTTTCACGCTATTTTTATAGGCTTTCCAAAAATTCTATTGCCTCATACACATTAGAAAAAGTTTTACAATTTCTGCACAACCACTCATTTCTCGCATCAGTATCTTCCAACCCCGGCATACCTTCGTCCAAAAGATTTTTAACAGTTCTTCTTGAATTTTTTACTGCAACCGGATAATCTTTGGCAATCTTGTGTGTTACTTCCCTGTTACCTTTTACATATAATGGCTCCTCAGATTTCAATTCTGCAATCACCCTCTCTTTTTCTGCGACAGTCTGCAATGGAGGGGTATAATATTTGCGGTGTAGCATAAACCAATATTCTATACATCCTGTAGTCATAAGCAGTCTGACACGAACATTTTTATCTTTACGCATTTTTCTCAAAAACATTATTACTTTATATCGTTCATTCCACTTATCAATATCTTTTTTCTCAACATCAAAGAAAAACCATACTTCATCAATAACCTCTTTGTAATCTCTGTATGAAGGGTCTTTTTTAAAGCGAACCTCTGCCCTGTCAAACAATCCTGTCTCCTTGGGATAATTGATTACCGCAACATCACTGAACTTTTCCTTCAAAAATTCTATATATGCCTGCTCACTCTCCCCCTCACAAAAAACTCGTATAATGACCTTTCCCGAACCTCTATTTCCGCCCCTCTTTCTAGCCATTATTCCACCTCCTCAATTTCAACATCAGGAGTGGCACCATATTTTCCAACCAGATAACTCTTTCTAATATTATCGGATGTTTTAGTATTAAAATCTGTCACGCTATACAATTCCGATGAGCCATCTTTTCTCCTCTTATCAGCAAAATATATCTGGTCTTTTCTCATAAACTCAAGATTCATAAGTTCCGTATTATGAGTTGTGAATATAATCTGTGCTCCATTAGGATTGCTTTTTTTGCTCTGAAACTTGGCAATTATAAAATTGACAAGCATCGGGTGTAGCTCCCTTTCCAATTCATCTACCAGAAGAACACCACCTTTATTCAGAGCAGATTCAATCGCCGGGGCAATGGACATCAATTTTCTTGTTCCATCCGATTCGTCCCCCAATTCAAGACTAAACAATCCCTGTTCCCCATTTGAATTGATACCCTTGTGTTTTGCCTTTGCTTTTACCTGACTCATTTTTAATTTGCTCTCAGAATTATTCGAGGTCTGAGACAAAATCTGTATAAAAGATGTCAGTGCAGCTTTCATCCCATCAGGAATTTCATCGGGAATATCAAAATTCTCACTCATCTCTTTATTTTCTATTTCAAACTGCATTTCATCTATTCCAAAATCTGCTGTTTTAGCATAATCTGAGATGGCTTTTAACATATTGCTATCATTATAATACTCTAATAGTTGTGTAGGAATATCTGTATAATCCCTTGAGAAAAAGATTTCTTCTCTAAACCAGCGCATTGCCCTGACACATATAGCATCATTCATTGTACAAGCCACAGAAAAAAATAATTGATTTTGGGCTACAGTCTCGCTTATCAACTTTCTCTTTGCCCTGTCCTCAGTAAATGAAAACTTCTGTCCTTCCCTTACAAATACCTGTGCTCTCTGTCCTTTCGGCGCGTGAAATAATTCTTCTCTCACAATTTTTTCTCTTGTCGCCGCAAAAGAATACCAGTATTTTACACCATCAACAATATAATCAAATTCAAACTCAGTCGGTTCATTTAAAGAATAATCATTTAATGTAAAAGGCACAACCGGTACTGTAGACCTCTCATGCTGCATTCTCTGCGCATTGCGAATAAATTGGACTCCAAGCCAAAAAGCTCTTATTACGTTACTTTTTCCCCCTCCATTTTTGCCATAGATGGCAACACCCGGCAATAGCTTCATGTTATTATATTCAATCAGACAATTTCTAAAAGAACTTAATCCCACCGCTTCCATAGAAAGAACAGCTTCGTCCCTGAATGACCTGTAATTTTTAAACCGAAATTCCACTAACATTTTTCGCACCTCCAATATCAATTATATTATCCTATTTTAACAAATTCAATCTAAATTATTATATTTTTTAATTATTT
>JBNMKO010000106.1:0-10172 GCA_050874385.1 Eubacteriales bacterium | reverse complement strand
TGAAGCTTCCGAGGCTTATATGTTTGTTTTTGTATGTGAGTGAGGAACGGTAATAGACTGTGCCGTCCTTTTTTTGTGCTTTAAATGCTCCGGGAAGTGACATAAGATAGTCCTCATTTCTGATTTTTTCTGATTTGCCAATTATACATTTTTATTCATTTATTTTCAATTCAAATATGCAATCATGTTTATTTGTGAGATATTTTTGCGGCAAAAAAATAGGACTGGATGGATGCAAAGCGCAAGGCGGCGTTTATTTGGGAGATATTTTTTATGGCGAAAAAATGTAAGATGTTACATTTTTATGTTTGGCGGGCATATTTTCTGGGAAAAAATGGCTGTGAGCGGCAGCTTAAATGCTTAAAAAAAGAAAAAATTTCGATGTTTTTTGCCATTTTTGAAAACTGATTTCGGTGAAAAGACGGGAATATTATACTTGATTTTTTAACACAAGAAAATTTCAAGTGTCAAAATTAACAAAAAAATTGTATATTTTTAAATTTTGTTGGATATAATTCCAATGAAAATTGTTACAAAATTGTTACAAAAGACGTTTTTCACAAAAAAATACGATTTGATTGACAAAATCAAATTCGTAAATATAATTGCAACAAGAACGAAAAAACATTGATTTGAAATGAGAGGTTTTTAAGATGAAGAATATTTTTTCGCTCTTTAATGGTGTTTTTAGTTTCTTTAAAACCATTACTAAGAGTATGTACAGAAGGTGTGCTATCATCGCGTCCGGCTCGGCTGTGATTGCGGTTGTGTGCTTCAATTCCACATGCTACGGCGGTGGCGGAAAGAACAATGTCGTCTCTTCCTACACTGATACGGGACAAGTTGCCGTGCAGGATGATGAGACGGAAGATGACACTGACGAAGAGAAAACTTTATTCACATCACTTATCAATGACACCAAGCAGGAAGTACAGATAGTATCTGTTCCCCTTATGAATATGGATATTGAGAAAAATCTTTTGAAATATTCCTGTGTCTATTCGGATGTGAATTGTCAGACAGAGGAGGAACAGTCGGACGTTTCGCTTGTGAGCGCTGATTATATCAGTCCGATTATTGCGATTACGGATGAAGAGTACAACAATCTTGTCCGTATTGTTGAGGCGGAAGCAACCGGTCTTGATGTCAAGGCAAAAATCCTGGTTGCAAATGTGGTTATCAACAGAGTATTTTCAAAGGATTTTCCTGACAATGTGACTGAGGTTATTTTTCAGGAAAACGGAGCACAGTTTCAGCCCGTTATGGATGGAAGATATTATTCTGTAGAGCTTACAGACACATCCTACGAGGCGGTTGACAGGGCACTTGTCGGAGAGGACTATTCAGAAGGGGCGCTTTTCTTTGCGGCTACAGCGTCTGCCGGAGATGGCAGCTGGTTCGCAATACACCTTAGACGACTTTTTGAATACAATGGACATGTATTCTTTGGATATAAATAAAGATTTCACTTGTTTAATGAAATAAAGTGTGATAAAATTGGCGATAAGTATTTAGGCTTATCGCCTTTGTTTTTGGAAAAATACTACTATAAAATCTGTTGGAGGACGCTATGGAATTATTTTATAAAAGTACTAGGGATGACAGTGTTAAAGTGACAGCCTCAAAGGCTATTTTAAAAGGTCTTGCCGATGATGGCGGTCTTTTTGTTCCGGAGAGCATACCGGCTCTTGACAAGAGCTTTGATGAGCTTGCAAAGATGAGCTACGGCGAGGTTGCTTATGAAGTAATGAAGCTTTTTTTCACAGATTTTACGGAGGAAGAGCTCAAAAAATGTATAGCTAACGCTTATGACTCCAAGTTTGACACGGCTGAGATAGCGCCGCTTGTAAAGGCTGAGGGTGCATACTATCTTGAGTTGTTCCACGGAGCGACGATAGCGTTCAAGGATATGGCACTTTCCATTCTCCCGCACCTTATGACGACCTCGGCAAAGAAGAATGATATCAAGAATGATATTGTCATTCTCACGGCTACATCGGGGGACACAGGTAAGGCGGCACTTGCCGGATTTGCGGATGTTGAAGGAACTAAGATTATCGTATTTTATCCAAAAGATGGCGTGAGCCCTATTCAGGAAAAGCAGATGGTGACACAGAAGGGCGATAATACATACGTTGTGGCAATCAAGGGCAATTTTGACGATGCGCAGACAGGCGTGAAGAACATATTTGGCAATAAGGAGCTTGCAAAGGAGCTTGATGCTGCCGGATATCAGTTTTCATCAGCTAACTCTATCAATATAGGCAGACTTGTGCCGCAGATTGTATATTATGTGTATTCCTATGTAAAGCTTCTCGCAAATGAGGAGATTGCAGAGGGCGAGAAGATTAATGTCGTTGTGCCTACAGGAAATTTTGGAAATATTCTCGCCGCATTCTATGCAAAGAACATGGGACTTCCTATCGCAAAGCTTGTGTGTGCCTCAAATGAGAACAAGGTTTTATATGACTTTTTCTCAACAGGAGTATATGACAAGAACAGAGAGTTCAAGCTCACAAGCTCACCTTCAATGGACATTCTTATCTCAAGCAACCTTGAGAGACTTATATACCGCATTGCGGGCGGCTCGGCAAAGGAGAACGGTGTACTTATGGCACAGCTTAAAGAGAGCGGACGCTATGAGATTACGGACGAGATGAAGTCACAGCTTGAGGATTTCTATGGAAATTATGCGAGCGAGCAGGAGACGGCGGACACTATAAAGTCGCTCTACGAGGACACAGGTTATGTTATAGACACACATACAGCCGTGGCAGCAGCCGTATATAAGAAATATGTGGATGCGACAGGTGATAACACAAAGACGGTCATCGCATCAACAGCCAGCCCGTTCAAGTTCTCAAGAAGTGTCATGGACGCTATTGACAAGGCTAAGTATGACAGCATGACCGACTTTGAGCTTGTGGATGAGCTGTCAAAGATAGCCAACGTGGCAGTTCCTAAGGCAATCGAGGATATAAGAACAGCTTCGGTTTTACACGACAGGGTATGTGACAGGACACAGATGGAGGAGACTGTGAGAAATATTCTTGGGGTATAGACAATATCAAGCTTGTGTGCTAATATTGGGATGTATTTTTGCAGTAGAGGAAGTTTTTAAAAATACCGGAAGAAAATATGAGCCATACTATTGTTAGGCAGTGTCAACGATAGTATGGTTCTTTACTGTCCTATGACAGTGTACGCACATTTGTTCTGATTATGTCAAAAAACGATTGAAATAGTTGTGACCTAATGATATAATACAGAACATACATTTGGTTTTCGCATGCCTTGTGCTGTGTTGACGCAATGGCACAGGGTTTGGTTTTTCATTCCTGTTAGTGTCGTTGTAAGACGGCAGCATGAGGGATTGGCATAGTAAACATTGATAATATTTAGAAATGAGGATTAGCATGGCAGAAAAGAGACAGGATTATGGTGCCGGAAGCATTACAATCTTAGAGGGACTTGAGGCGGTAAGAAAGCGTCCGGGAATGTACATAGGAAGTGTGTCCACAAAGGGACTTAACCATCTTATATATGAGATTGCGGACAATGCGGTGGACGAGCATCTCGCCGGATACTGTGATTCTATATGGGTTACACTCAACAACGACGGAACGGCTACAATTAAGGATAACGGGCGAGGTATTCCGGTTGGTATTCATCCTAAGGCGGGTATACCTGCTGTTGAGGTGGTATTTACGATGCTTCATGCCGGAGGTAAGTTCGGTGACGGAGCTTACAAGATATCAGGAGGACTTCACGGAGTAGGTGCGTCCGTTGTAAATGCACTGTCAAGATGGCTTGAGGTTGAGATTAGGCAGGGCGGCAAGGTTTACAGACAGCGTTACGAGAGAGGGCATGTTATGGCACCGCTTGCCGAGGTCGGTACATGCAGAAAGAATGACACGGGAACAACGGTCACTTTCCTGCCTGACGATGAGATATTTGAGAAGACATATTTTAAGGCTGACCAGGTAAAGAGCAGACTACATGAGACGGCATACTTAAATCCGGGACTCACGATTTACTTTGACAATAAGAGGGATGGCGAGCTGGAGTCGGAAATGTTCCATGAGCCTGACGGGATTAAGGCTTATGTGAAGGCTTTAAATGAGGGGCTTGATACCCTGCACGATGTAATATATTTTAAGCACACGAGCGAGGGCATTGAGGTTGAATGTGCTGTGCAGTTCGTGGATTCATTTCAGGAAAATATACTGGGCTTTTGCAACAATATATACACACAGGAGGGCGGAACACACCTCACAGGCTTTAAGACTAAGTTTACCATGGTGATAAACCAGTATGCGAGGGAGCTTGGCATATTGAAGGATAAGGATGTTAATTTCACAGGTCAGGATGTGAGAAACGGAATGACGGCGGTTATAGCCGTAAAGCACCCGGAGCCGAGATTTGAGGGGCAGACAAAGACGAAGCTCGACAATCAGGATGCGGGCAAGGTTGTGTCGGAGATTACAGGCGACGAACTTGTCAGATATTTTGACAAGAACCTTGAGACGTTAAAGACTGTTATCGGCTGCGCTGAGAAGTCGGCAAAGATTAGAAAGGCTGAGGAGAAGGCTAAGACCAATCTGCTCGTGAAGCAGAAGTTTTCATGTGACAGCAACGGCAAGCTTGCCAACTGTGAGAGCCGCAACCCGGAGGAATGTGAGGTGTTCATCGTCGAGGGAGACTCCGCCGGAGGTTCTGCAAAGACGGCGAGAAACAGGCGGACACAGGCGATACTTCCGATAAGAGGAAAGACGCTCAACGTCGAGAAGGCTACCATAGACAAGGTTCTCGCAAATGCCGAGATTAAGACGATGATAACGAGCTTTGGATGTGGTTTTTCGGAAGGTTACGGAAATGACTTTGATATAACAAAGCTTAGATACAATAAGATTATAATTATGACCGATGCGGATGTCGACGGGGCGCACATTGCAACGCTGCTTCTGACATTTTTCTATCGTTTTATGCCGGAGCTTATACAGGAGGGACATGTCTACCTTGCAACGCCGCCTCTTTATAAGGTTGTTCCAAAGAGAGGTGAGGGACAGTATCTATATGATGACAAGGCGCTTGAAAAGTACAGAAAGACGCATACTGGCAATTTCACACTCCAAAGATACAAAGGTCTTGGAGAGATGGATGCCGAGCAGCTATGGGAGACCACGCTCAATCCTGAGACAAGAATATTAAAGCGTGTCGAGATAGAGGACGCGAAGATGGCATCCGATGTGACTGCGATGCTCATGGGAAGCGATGTCGAGCCGAGAAGACGGTTCATATATGAGCATGCGCACGATGCGGAGCTGGATTTGGCGTAATTTTTTGATTAATAAATAAAAAGTGAGGAAATAAAATGTCAGAACAAATCATGCAGACAGAGTATTCTGAGCTGATGCAGAAGTCATACATAGATTATTCCATGAGCGTTATCACAGCGAGAGCCGTTCCTGATGTACGCGACGGATTAAAGCCGGTTCAGAGGCGTGTGCTCTACGCCATGGAGCAGCTTGGACTCAACTACGACAAGCCGCATCGTAAGTCGGCGCGTATTGTCGGTGATACCATGGGTAAATATCATCCGCATGGAGACAGCTCCATATATGATACACTTGTTGTCTTGGAGCAGGATTTTAAGAAGGGCATGGCGCTTGTCGACGGTCATGGAAATTTTGGCTCGATAGAGGGCGACGGAGCTGCTGCTATGCGATACACGGAGGCGAAGCTTAAAAAGTTCACGCAGGATGTGTATCTTGCAGACCTTGACAAGAATGTGGTCGATTTTATGCCGAACTTTGATGAGACGGAGAAGGAGCCGGTTGTTCTGCCTGTCCGTGTGCCGAACCTTCTTGTGAACGGTTCAGAGGGTATCGCGGTGGGTATGACGACAAGTATTCCGACGCATAATCTCGGCGAGGTTATAGATGCAGTCAAGGCATGTATGGACAATCCGGATATCACCACACAGGAGCTTATGCAGTACATGCCGGGACCTGATTTTCCTACGGGCGGTCTTGTAGTCAATAAGAGCGAGCTGCCGGGAATATATGAGAGCGGAACGGGAAGAATTAAGCTTCGTGGCAAGGTCGAGTTCGAGCCGGCGGCTAAGAAGGGCGGCAAGGACAAGCTTGTCATCACAGAAATTCCTTACACCATGATTGGCGCGGGGATAGGCAAGTTCATATCCGATGTTGTGGAGCTTATAGAGACAAAAAAGACACAGGATATAACGGATGTCTCCAACGAGTCCTCCAAGGAGGGAATAAGGATTGTCCTTGAACTCAAAAAAAATGCCGATGTTGACAAGCTTATCAATATGCTCTACAAAAAGACAAAGCTTGAGAACACATTTGGCGTAAACATGCTTGCAATAGTAAATGGACGACCTGAGACACTTGGGCTAAAGCAGATTATAACACATCACATAGATTTTCAGTTCGAGATTGCAACACGCAAGTACACGACACTTCTCAACAAGGAGCTTGAGAATAAGGAGATTAAAGAGGGGCTTATACGCGCCTGCAACATAATCGACCTCATCATTGAGATACTTAGGGGAAGCAAAAATTTAAAGACGGCTAAGGAGTGCCTTATCACAGGAAATACGGAGGGCATCAACTTTAAGACCGAGAAGTCGAGAAAGGAAGCCTCAAAGCTCCATTTTACGGAGAAGCAGGCGGCGGCTATATTGGAGCTTCGCCTTTACAAGCTCATCGGACTTGAGATAATGGCACTTGAGAAGGAGTATGAGCAGACTCTTGCTAAGATTGCTGAGTATGAGGATATACTTGGCAGCAGAAGGGCGATGATAAAGGTCATCAAAAAAGACCTCGACAACATCAAGAAGGAGTATGCACTTCCGAGAAAGACAGTTATAGAGGACGGCAAGGAAGCCGTGTTTGAGGAGCAGAAGATGGTGGAGCAGGAAGTTGTGTTCCTTATGGACAGATTTGGATATGCCAGAACTGTGGACACAGCTACATACGAGAGAAATAAGGACGCAGCCCATGCGGAGAACAAGTATGTGTTTAACTGCATGAACACTGACAAGATATGTATCTTTACTGATAATGGAAATCTCCACCAGATAAAGGTCAAGGACATACCTTTTGTCAAGTTCCGCGACAAGGGAACACCTATTGACAATTTGGGAAATTACAGCAGCGCGGGTGAGGAGATTGTATTCTTGTGCTGCAACAGTCTGCTTGCGGGGCGAAAGTTATTGTTCACCACAAAGAAATCCATGATGAAGCTTGTTGACGGCTCGGAGTTTGACGTGTCAAAGAGAACCGTCGCATCGACAAAGCTCATGGATGATGACCTCATAGCGAGCATTGAGGTTGTAAGTTCGGTCAATACACAGAGCGTTGTGCTTCAGACCGAGAACGGATATTTCCTCAAATTTATGCTTGAGGAGGTTCCTGAAAAGAAAAAGAGCGCTGTCGGTGTGCGCGGCATGAAGATAGCGGACAAGGACAATATTGATGAAGTTTATATTATCCCGGAGGATGCGGATGTCTCCATACAGTACAAGGATAAAGAAATTTCTCTCAAGAAGTTAAAGCTATCAAAGAGGGATTCTAAAGGACTGAAAAGATAACACTGTGTTAAATTTAAAGTCGGAGTTTTGTGATTGCATAAATAGTGTGAAAAATAAAAGGTGTGGCAGCTATAATCTGGCTGTCACACCTTTTTAATAATGCTATAGTATAATGAGCGCAAGTCATATCCTCATTATTGATTAAGCTTGTGTAAAACGATACAGTTAGGTGTGTCAATCTTTATCGGATTTCCGTTCATCACAAGCAAGCCCTTCTCATAGTGAATTGTGAAGAAGGTTAATGTGTTGGACTCGTTGTTGACTGACACAAGGTGCTTCTCGTCCGGGAAGAGGTTGATATCCTTAGGGTAATCACCGCTGATAGGAAGACTGTTCTTTAAGGATAAAAGCCCTGTCTCTTTATCCGCCGCGTAGATTGTTACGCTGTCGTCGCCTGCGTTGGAGCAGAATACATAGTCTCCGTTTTTGGATACCTGAATGGCTGCGGCTGCGGTATTTTCCTTGTGTCCTTTTCTCACTGTAAAGATATTTTGAACAAACTCAAAACGTGTCTTGTTCTTAGGATTGTATGAATATACATCTATGTAATTCTTGAGCTCACACACAATATATGCAAATCTTCCGTCGGGGCTGAAGGTAATCTCGCGCGGTGCGGACTCGAGCTGGCAGCGGATAATGTCTGAGAGCTTGAGTTTTCCGGTATTCTTGTTGAACTCATAGAGCTTAACCTGGTCCATGCCTATATCGCACACGCACAATAATTCCTCGTCAGGTGTGAGAATTGAGCAGTTGATGTGAGGGCGGAAGTTGCGCTCCGCAATGCTTCCCATTCCTTTGTGGAATACTTCATCGGTTATCTTGCCGACAGTTCCGTCATCGTTCACATGAAGGACTGTGAGCTTGCCGTCATGGTAGCCTGATACAAATATGTAATCGTCAGCCTTTGTCATTGAAAGATGGCAGCCTCTCATTCCCTTTATGGAGCCTGTGTTCATATATTCAAGTCCGCCGTCAGGGAGAATTTTGAATGAAGATACACCCTCGTCAACTATTGAATAAAGATATTTGCCGTTGTGTGATACTGTAAGGTAGGAGGAGTTGTTGACAATAACCTCCTCGCGGTATGACATGCGTCCGGCTTCATCATCGACATCTAAAATGGTAATTCCTCTGCTTGAGTCGTGTGTATATGACCCAACGTATGCAACATATTTTTCTGACATAGTAACCTCGATTCTGCCGCAGATAAGCAGCAAAGTTATTTGTTTTTTATCGGAATTTTGCTTAACTTAAAGCATTTTGTTAAACAAAAAGGGCTGCCGGAAAAAAGGCAGCCCGGATTTATATTTATTTTACGTCAATGCACGTCATTTTACAAGCATTTTTCCCACTTTTGAGAGTAAAATTGTGAGTGGCTTATACAGAAACAGCGCTGTAAAGAAATTGCCTATACAATGCACTATGTCAAAAGGAATACCACTTATAAAATATGCAAAGCCTGAGCCGATACCAAACAATGCTCCCTGTGTTATGGAGCAGAGAGCACCAAAGCTTAATCCATACGCGCCGTTTATCACAGCCCACAAAACGGATGAGTCATTGCGTCTAAAGAGCATTGTGATGCCCCACAGTATCGCCCAGATATACAGATACATTATCCACCAGCTTCCAAAGCCCCAAAATATTCCCTCAAGCAGAACAAAAACATATATCGGGAATAGGGCTTTTTTTCCAAAAGTCTTGGTGTAGACAAGAAACAGTATGGACACTACCTCTATATTTGGCAGGAAGCTTAAAGCCACCTGACCGACGTAGGCGATAGCCCCAAGCATTCCTAGAAGTACTATTTCAAATGTTTTGTATTTCATGATAATTTTTATGTTTCCTTAAATATTAGTGTGAAAGCAACATCTAAATCAGCAAATAATATGTTTTAAATTCACACGGGAAAAACGCAAAAGAGGCGTTCTTCATTTATAGGATTAATATGTTTCAAGTGCAAGCTTGAAGCTGTCGCCGTCATTTACAGGTGTTGAGTCAACGCCCGTTGTTGCATAGTCATCCCCGATATAGAGTGCCCAGTACTGGTGCGCACCATCGTCAGCGGTAACACCGTCAACGGTCTTGACATATAAACCGTATTCTGATTCGGTTCCGGCTATAAGATTTTCCTGCTCAAGTGCGCCGCGAAGGTAATCCTCGTTGGTCGTAATCTTGAAATCCTTTGTGCTTGCGTCAGCGTATACTACTGTAAGTGTGATGGTCTTTTTGCCACCCGCATCCTTTGGCTGTGGTTTTAAGTTGGTGTAGAGCAGTGCCAGAACTACAACAGCTACAACTAAGCCAAGAACGCCAAATAAGATTTTTTTGTTCTTATTGCTCATTTGTTTTCTCCTTAATATATTGTATTTTTGATGTGGCGAAGTGCTGTCCGAGTCCTCGCGGACAGGTGCTTCTCGCATGGGGCAGGTCTTCTGACTAAGGACATGGCATCCATCCGTATCTTCCCAGGATAAAGACTTTAATTTCACAAGCTCTACAATATCCCAGTGATTTTTACGCGGCACAAGCGTTGGATGGACTATTCCAATAC
>JBNMKO010000105.1:0-10597 GCA_050874385.1 Eubacteriales bacterium | reverse complement strand
TTCGCATTTCCAACATACGCACTCGTGTCCGCAATTCTTGTTTTTGCCGGAAGCCGCATATATAACAAATACCAGATTAATGCACGATAACGCAAGATGACGCAAAAAATCCCCACCTGATAATTGCATCAGCTCCAAGAAGTTAAACATAAAGTCTAACAATCAGAAGTCGATACAAACCAAGTGGGGATAATATTTCCACAAGCCATTTTGGACACTAAACAAAGCTCAAAACTCCGTCCCCAATGGCAATGGCACATCAATCTTTCTTCTTATTTTTCTGCTTCTCGCGCTTTTCTCTTAAGCGGCGCTCAACTCCAAAGTCAACTCTGCCCTTCTCATTTCTTGCGTTGCCGTCGCGTCCGATGCGCTCCTTCTTGCGGCGCTCTTCTTTTCCAAGCTTCTCGCCTTTTTCGTGGTGCTCGTCCTTGCCGAACCTGCCCTTATGTCTGCGCTCGTCCCTGTCACCATCGCCTCTGTGACGGTCATCGCGTCCGCCTCTGCGCTCGTCCTTATCGCCTTTTCGTCCACGTCCGCCCTTGCGTCCCTTCTCGTCCTCGAAGTGGCGCGCGCGTCTAGGCTTGTACACCTCAACCGGGATATCCTCGAGCTCCTCGCCCATGTGCATCTTCAAGAATGCAGCGGCAAGCTCCATAGCCGTCACATCGTCGTCGTTCATCTTGTCGGCGATAATCTTTGTCATCTTGGTAAGGTCTTTTTCATTTCTGATTTCCATGACCTTGGACAAAATCTTCTGCGCCTTGACAGCGGTAATGTCCGCCGCCGAAGGAATTGTACGCGCCTTAATCTTGGTGTGGCACACGTTCTCGATTTCCCTAATCTTGTATATCTCCCTGCCGACAACGAGCGTGAAGGAGCGGCCTGTTCTTCCAGCTCTTCCGGTACGTCCTATTCTGTGGACATAGTACTCGATATCCTGCGGCACATCGTAGTTGAATACTGCCTCAACGTCATCCACATCAATTCCTCTAGCCGCAACATCTGTGGCGATGAGAATTTCCACTGTCCCGTTTCTGAAACCGTTCATAACCTTGTCGCGCTGGAACTGTGACATATCGCCGTGAAGTCCCTCGGCAAAATATCCTCTGCCCTTTAACTCCTCCGTGAGGTCGTCAACCATCTTCTTGGTGTTACAGAAAACGAGTGAACGCTTAGGATTATAGTAGTCTAAAAGTCTTGCCGTAACCTCAGCCTTGTTCTGGCGCTGAACCTCATAGTAATACTGCTTTACAAGAGGGATTGTGACCTCCTTTGCGGCAACCTTCACATGCACTGCATCCTTCTGGTAGGTATGTGTTATGTCAAGGATTGGCTTAGGCATTGTCGCCGAGAACAATGCTGTTTGGTGGTTCTCAGGAATTTCTTTGAGAATTGTCTCGATATCCTCACGGAAGCCCATGTTAAGCATCTCGTCCGCCTCATCAAGAACTATAGCCTTGATGTTCTCAAGACGAAGTGTATGTCTCCTCATGTGGTCCATGACACGTCCCGGTGTTCCGACTATGATTGAGACATTTCCCTTTAGTGAACGTATCTGCTTTGATATGTCCTGTCCACCATAAATAGGAAGAATTTTTATCCCGTGCATGAACTTTGCAAACTTGCGAAGCTCATCTGCCGCCTGAATTGCAAGCTCTCTTGTAGGACAAAGTATGATACACTGCACTCCCTCAACATCCGGGTCAATTCTCTGTATCATCGGAATTCCGAATGCCGCTGTCTTGCCTGTTCCAGTCTGCGCCTGACCGAGCACGTCGCGTCCCTCAAGAAGTGCCGGTATAGCCTGCTGCTGTATCGGTGTCATCACCTCGAAGCCCATCTCTTTAACCGCGCGTATTATTCGCTCGTCGATAGGGGCATCCTCGTATCTTACAGCATCATTTGTGCTCTCAACGCTCTTAGTCTCCTCTGCGGCATTTGTCATGTTTTCTTTTTTGCTTTTTTCCATTAAATTAATTACTCTCTGCTTTCTATTAGATTAGTACTTTCTTCTGTCAATTCCTGTTCGCCTATAATATTCAGCCTTATCCTTATACATCAGCTTTTCCGCCTCCGTCAAAAGTGCATCGGGATTTTTAGGTGCATCTTTAGTCCACACCTCTCCGACAGCCATGTTGACACCGTGCTCCTTCATGTCCTCCCTCAAAAGACGGACACGCTCTCCGAGTTCCTCCTTGGTCACGCCGTTAGCCGCCGCCAAAAACTCGTCACCGCCTATTCTGAACAGCCCATAATCGCCAAACACTCTTCTAAGACTTTCACAGGCATTTATTAAAAGCCTGTCGCCCATCTCATGTCCCTCGGTATCATTCACCCTTTTAAGACCCGTGACATCACAGTATACAATACCAAGACTTTTATTTTCATCGACTTCACTCATATATCTGTTGAGTGCATATCTGTTTCCAAGCCCGGTGAGCTGGTCATTGTAGCTCATAACCTTGAGTTCCCTCATCAGATTTCTTCTTCTGATGCAGGAGATTATGAAATGTCCAAGTATGTGTAAAATATTAGATGCATATCTCAGCGCATTCTCCGGCGGATTGTCAACGCCATAGAAGCCTATTATCTTCTTATTGTCATAGAGTGGCACAACGACAAGGGAATGTATATCCTGCCTTTTTAGTGTCTCATATTGAAGCGGGTCATTCTCCCTGATGTCCTCCAAATCCGCAATCATTATATGCCTGTTCTCGGCAAAATTCCTGTACCAGTTGGCACATACCTCCTCCGGAACATTCTGCAATGTGGCTTTTTGCGGCTTAACTCCCACCGCAGTCCACTCGTAGGTATTGTCATCCCCACCGAGCTCATTTTTCTCGAAAATATATGTCCTCGCGCCGTTAAGTGCCTTGCCTATATATTCAAGCACAACCTGCAACGACATATCAGGCGTTGGAGCCTGCAGTGCAATTCTAAGTGCCTCATTTGATATAGCCTCTATATTCTCATAGCGGCTTGCCTCCTCGCACTCATGGTCATGTCCCACTGCATCGGCATCAATCGCAAGCTCCACCCTGTATCTTCTTCCTCCGTCCGTCACAAGGGTGTCCTTTATCTCAAAATCCTTGTCGAGCAGGAGATTGTAGTGTCTCCACTCTATAAATTCACCCTCGCGCAGATGGCTGTTATTACATACAGCACAAGGTGCCGAGCAATGCTGCAGCACCTCATAACATTTCTTTCCTGATATTTCATCCAACGAATGAATGCCATACATCCTTAGCGCTTTTTTGTTCATATATACCAGTTCATCTGTATCTATGTCCGAAGCATACACACATTCGTTCATATTTTCAAAAAATTCCCAAATTTTCATGGCATACACTACCTTTTGCCTCTGCACAGAGTCCTAAATTTTATGACACAACCATAAATAAAATACAGGTTTTATAAAATTTTATCAGGCGGTGCCGCCCTAAAGTGACTCCGTACAGCAACTTTATTTTTTCATAACAGTATATTGACAAATACAGGTTTATTATACCTAGATGTGTATGAAAATTCAAGAAAACTTTTGACTATTCATTTACAATATTATAATACGATTTTGACGTAATTCTGTACACAATGACGTAAAATACCGTAAAAACAAGCACACATATTACATTTACAAGTGCAAAGAAGCCCTTGTCATAAAAACCAAAGCACATCAAAAGCTTATATACAATCGGAAATGCAAACGCAAGATGTACACATGCGACTATGACAGGCAAAAAGAACACGGTCAACATCTGCGAATTTATGCTCGACTTGATATCTTTCTTTGTCATGCCGAGTTTTTTCATAATCTCAAAACGTCCGCAGTCCTCATACCCCTCCGTGACCTGCTTATAATATATGATAAGTACCGTTGCAAGTGCAAACACAATACCAAGGAAAATCGCAAGGAACAAAAGTGCGCCAAACATTGTGTAGAAATTAGACTTCTGTGCAGCCCTGCCCTCCACCTGTACATTGCGGATACATGAAAAATACGCATCGTTTTCCTTAAACTGCTGATTAAAAACTGTGCCAAGCTCATTTGTCGTGACAACCTTCTTTGCCTCATCACCTGTCATGTCAAACTGGTAGTACCACTGAACCTGCAAAATACTGCTGCCGCGTGAATTAGTCACAGGCATCACAGGCAAAGCAATTTCGCTCGGATTGTTGACGAAGATATACATAGCCGGAACAACATAGAGTGCCTCAGTTCCGTTTGATATGAACTCTCCAATAACATCTTTTACCTTATAATGAGGTCCATCTTCCCCAACCATAATCTCGGCAACTGAATGATTTTTAGAACTTCCCATTCCCTTTGTAAAACATAAAATCGCCTCGTCATCCGCAAGCTCCACATTATTATCTGTCAATCTGTTGTAATCATCCGTGGAAATCACAAACATAAGATATACATTTGATGACTGCCCCAAATTGGAGTAGTACACAGTCTCATCATAAACAATCTTTCCATTGTCAAATGCCGCCATAAATATGGCTGCCGAGTAGTCCGTGATATCTTTAATCTCTGCCCCAGCGTCATCAACACAGCCCTTTACGGATTTTCTCATTTCATCCACATAATTATCCATATCAGAAAAATCATCAAATGTCATTGTGAGATTGATATCCTTAGGATACCTGTTTCTTATAATGTTCTCCTCCCCGGCATATAGACATACTGTAGCCGACACCATGACGAGCACCATCGTGCAAAGCACACATATTGAGGCGAGACCTGCGCCGTTTCTCTTCATTCTGTAGAGCATCGACGACACCGATACAAAATGGTTGGTCTTGTAGTAATAACTCTTGTTCTTTTGCAGCAGACGGCACATCGTCACAGAGCCCGCGATAAACAGCAGATATGTGGCTACTATTACCATTATAACTGCTACAAAGAACATTGTGATTGCACTGAGCGGGTCTTCTATAGTCACCGCGATATAGTAAGCTCCTCCAAGAATTGCCAAGCCGCACAGCGCAATGAACCAGTTCGCCTTAGGAGGCTTCTCTCCCCTGTTCTCGCTCCTAAGCATGTCAACAGGATTTGACATTTTAATCTGTCTTATCATGTTGAGAAAAAGAAGCACATATATCACTCCGAAAACTTTCAATGTCATCAAAAGTGCTTCCGTGTTCACTGTTATATTGTAATTATTCTCCCCCTTCATGGCATAAATCATGGCAAGCTCTCCAAGCTTTGCAAATACCATGCCAAACACAAGTCCAACGCCCAACGATATGAACGCAATCTGAACGCTCTCCCAGAATAAAATTCTCGCCAGATTGCCCTTTCCCATACCGAGCACATTGTAAAGACCAAATTCCTTTTTCCTTCTCTTCATCAAAAACGAGTTCGTGTAAAAAAGGAACAACACTGAAAAAATTATTATAACGTAAGTTCCCATTCCCAGCATTTGCGTCACAAACGCACCGCCTCTCAATGTTTTAAGCAGCGGACTTCCTGCCAGAAATGCGATTATATAGAACATCATCACCATTCCGGTACAAGTCAGTATGTACGGAAGGTAAAGTCTCCTATTTTTTCTTATACTGTCCCACGCAAGATGCGGGTAAAAACCTATTCCCATTTTTATCTCCATTTCATGCAAAAAATAATTGCATTATTGTAATTGAATATGAAATATTATTTTTTCACAACTATTTAAACACAAAAAGTACTTTATTGTGATTACATAAATATTTTCACACAGATTTTATTGTATTCTTGATTTTAATAGTGTAAATGAACGAATATTGAAAAATATAAAAAGTTATACCGTATTTTAAATTTGCCTATTTATAATTTAATATCAATTTCTATATTTCATCATCATCTTATTGTTCATCTGTATTTTTCTTCCCAGTTGCCAGCACAGTTAATGTGTCCGCAATCTTGCGGTAGAACTCATCCCTCGTGTCCTCCCCACGGTAAATCTGGTGAAACACCTCCCCGTCCTTTATGAACAATACTCTCCCCGCGTGGCTTGCCGCCTTAGCCGAGTGCCCCCGTCGGCTCATCCGCAAGTATCAGGCTCGGATTTATTATGAGCGCCCTTGCCACCGCCGCCCTCTGCTTCTGACCGCCCGACACCTCATACGGATATTTCTTTAAAAGCGGCTCAATTCCAAGCTGCACCGCAAGCGGTATAAGCCTCCTCTTCATCTCCGCGTGCTTCTCCCCCGCAAGCACCAGCGGAAGATATATATTGTCCTCCAAAGTAAAAGTGTCAAGCAGATTGAAATCCTGAAACACGAAACCCAGCTTATCGCGCCTTAACTGTGAAATTTCCTTCTCACTCAGCTCCGACAAATCCTGCCCCTCAAGCCTTATCCTTCCGCCAGTAGGCTTGTCGAGCGCCGCCAGGATATTTAACAATGTCGTCTTTCCTGACCCCGACTCACCCATAACAGCCACATACTCGCCCTTCTCCACAAGAAATGACACATTTTTTAGTGCCTCCACCTTGTTTCCCCCGAACCTTGTGGTGTATGTCTTTTTGATATTTGCTGCCTCTAATAAACTCATCTTTGCCTCCGTTTTATTAATTTAATTGTTTTTGTCCTTTATTTTCTCTCATCCCAAACCGTCATATCTTCTTTAACTTTATCTCGCCTCCTCATGTCATTACTATAACAAAAAAGGAAATGCAGCTCCATCTAATCGGCTTACATTTCCTTATCCAAAACTTACATTTATGTAAGAATTGGCTCTATTACATCTTAATTATTATACCTTGCACTAACTTTGATAATATTATTTTTCCATCCAACTATTTTCATTTCAATGTATATTACCATTTTTTGTGCATTTGCACATTTTTGTGTAATAAGCAAAATAAAAAAGGAAATGTACCTTCATATAATTTGCTTACATTTCCTTATTAAAAACTTATCTTTATGTAAGAATTGCTTCTATGTTATATACTGCTATATTTCTCCGTTCCTTTTATTTTACCACTCAACAAAAAGCAAATCTTCACTCCTTAATTTTGTGCATTGCACTAATTTTAGTAATACTATTTTTTTCTTCCCTTGAACACTCCCATAGAAAACAAAAGCAAGATAATCCCCACAATCACTGCAATCCAGCTAATTATCATCAAAAATTCCAAATCATAGTGCTCAACAAAATATCTGTAACTATGTGCAACCTGATTACTGTTCCACTCAAACACTCTGTGTCCATTTTGAATGTAACTGTATGGAATTGGCACCTCCACAAAGCGTGAAACAATGTAAATGACAAAATTAGTAATAAGACCAAATGACATGAAAACAATAGCAACAATACCTTTTACCTTATTGCTGACTTTAAAACCTGCTTTTGGCTCATTTTGTTCTATCGGCTCTATGCCTTTTAAAATATAATCAGTGGTAACTCCAAAATAATCACTCATCACAATCACTTTTTCCAAATCTGGAATTGACTGTCCACTTTCCCATTTAGATACCGCCTGTCTAGATACACCCACCACATCAGCGAGCTGCTCCTGCGATATAGCTTTTTTCTTTCTTAGATTTTGTATTCTGTCCGCAATATTCATACTGTTTTCCTTTCCGCCGCAAGAAAACGGCACAAACGGGAATGAAAAATGAGCTTTTTCACTTTCTAATAATTTGGCAAAATCAAACTATTGTCTCCCTGTATTCTATGGACATAATATAGCAATAATTGCGGTTGCATAGCCACCAACCAAGCCTTGAAGCTTGTCAACCCACGGTTGCATTATTATTTTTTGGACTATATTTTTCTATTTTGCAAACTTATCATTCGCAAAAGCCATCAAAACTTCTGCCGTCTCTGCCTCAACACGATATGACGAGGAGTTCAAGTCCATCAAATTGTTAGAGCCGGAGAGCACAACCAGATTGTTCGTTGCATTTAACACAACATTTACATTGGTCATATCTTTATAGGTAAAATCAAAGTATACCACTTGACCGTCCACTTTTGCCTTTTTTCCCGGCTGATAGACTGTCATCTTATTTAAATTTTCTATAATGTACTCTATTTCATCCTGATTTAAGTCTATTGCCACACCGTCTGACAAAATATATGCGCTCTGAATATCTTCCGAACTCATATCGGAAAGTACTTTCTTTGGACAAAAAAAGTGTACACATGCAAAAATTATTGCAAATAATGCAACTACACTAAAAGTAATTATTTTTGTTTTTTTCTTCATTGTTTCCCCCAGTTATAATTATATTTTAAATCTACAAATGAGCAAATTTAAAATATTACACAGATTTATCCGCTATATAAAGATATTTTTTTGACTCTATTTTAAATCCAAACAAATATCTTCTATCTCCGAGCAATTTTTCATAATTGCTCATTTATAGTTTCAAAATCTATAAATGAGCAGATTTAAAATATTACACGAATTAATCTGCTACATAAAGATATTTTTTTGACTCTATTTTAAAGTTAGAACAAATATCATATATTTCTGTGCCGTTTTTCATAATTACCAATTTACAGTTTTAATAATAACCATATTATAATACACATGTTACTCAACCTCAATCTTATTTCTCCCAAGCCCTATGGTTATTGTTGTGCCTTGCCCCGGAACCGACTCCGCCTTAATGCTGTGACCGAGATTGTCGCATATACGCCTGCACAAATAAAGCCCTATCCCACTCGCTTTTCTGTCAGTTCTCCCGTTAAAACCTGTGTATCCCTTGTCAAATATGCGCGGCAAATCCTCAGCCGCAATGCCTATCCCCGTGTCACTTATCGCAAGCTTTTCGCCGTCACATTTTATGCTTATACTTCCAGAAACAGTATATTTTACTGCATTTGACAAAACCTGTTCCACCACAAAGCCGAGCCATTTTTCATCGCTTAACACAACCGCGTCGGTCTGCTCATACTCAAGCGCAAGTTTTTTCATTATGAACTGCGGCGCAAGCTTTCGCACCGCCGGACGTATAATGTCATCCACTTTGTATTCCTTAATCACATAGTCCGTAAAATCCGAGTCAAGCCGCAAAAAGCACAACACCATCTGGACATACTGCTCCACCCTCAAAAGCTCCGACTTGAGCCTTCTTGCGTCCTCCGAGTCCGCCTTCTGCAATATCAAATGCATGGAGGCAATCGGTGTCTTAATCTGATGCACCCACATCGTATAATAGTCTACCATGTCCGCATACTTCATATTCATGGTGTCACTCAACTTCATCCCGCCATTTTTAAGGCGTTCTATTATGTTCAAAAGTTCTTTCTGTGTAACATCAATGACATTCACCTGTTTTTCTATCTCGGCGATATCCAATATTTTTACAAATTCGCTGTCATCCCCCACGGTCTTTTGAAATATATCATGAAAATTTTTCCATCTTTTATATTCCAGACACGCGGCGACAATAAATGCCGTAGTCATTATCACTATACAGACCAACACCGGATATAGCACCGCCTCAAGCGTTATTCCATACATCCAAAATGTAAATGCAAATACGACACAACATACCAAAAGCATCAAAAATGACTTTTTTTTACCTATTATATATTTAAAAATAAAATTAATTTTTTCGTTCATGTACTACATACCATATCTTTTAGACATATATTTTTCACCCCAATATTCCTACACAATATATCCTACTCCGAACTTTGTCCCTATAAAATCATTGAGACCCGCATTATCAAGCTTCTTTCTCAGCCTGTTCACATTCACCGTGAGAGTATTTTCATCCACAAAGCTGTCGCTCTCCCACAGCCTTTCCATAAGGCTCTCGCGGCTGACAACCTTACCTCTGTTCTCCATAAGTGTGAGAAGTATTTTATACTCATTCTTGCTCAAATCTATATTTTTTCCCTGATATGTAAGCGTATTGTCCGCCATGTTGAGTATCGCGCCTTTGTGCTCGATAATGCTCACCGATGCCGCAAAATCATAGCTTCGCCTCAGCATTGCCGACAGCTTTGCAATAAGCACATTCCTGTCAAACGGCTTTGCGATAAAATCATCAGCCCCCATATTCATCGCCATAAGTATGTTCATGTTGTCCGATGCCGACGACAAAAATATTATCGGTATCTTTGACACATTTCTTATCTGACTGCACCAGTAATATCCGTCAAAATACGGCAGCGATATGTCGAGCAGAACCAAATGCGGCTGCACCTTGGCAAATTCCGCCATTATATTCTCAAAATTCTCTGCAATATGCACCTCGAGCCCCCAGCCCGATGCATAATCTGCAATTTCCTTTGCAATTCCCGCGTCGTCCTCGACCAGCAATATTTTATACATTTATCCGCTCCCCATATCCATATTTTCTTAAAAACAATACATTAAATATAGTATGATTTCATAGACATTTCAATCTTTTTCTTAATAGCTTATCTCATTTACATCAAAAAAACCGTAGCAAGTATGCTACGGTTAAATTTTTGTTCCTTCAAAACCACACATTAAACAATCAGATATTTAACCTGAACCATTTCTGGTCAAGCCCTCGACCTATTAGTATTGGTCAGCTGCAAGCGTTGCCGCTCTTCCACCTCCAACCTATCTACCTTGTCGTCTGCAAGGGGTCTTACTGCCTAAGCAGGGATATCTCATCTTGA
>JBNMKO010000104.1:0-11084 GCA_050874385.1 Eubacteriales bacterium | reverse complement strand
TAACTTAAACATGTACGATAGAGCAGCGGTCTGTTGCGTCAACCGAAGGTATCATGACCTAAATATCGTAGTATCCATTTCTGAATACTTAGTCTGGTGAACCATTTAACAGAAGCCCACCACCTTTAGGTGGTGGGTAGTTCACTATCAAAATAAATATTTTGCAACCATAAATTATTTCAAATGCAAACTTCACTCTTTCTCATACTCGTCAAGTATCTCATGCATCTCATCCTTTGTCATCTTTCCAAGGCTTATCTGCTCCTCAAAATAAGGCTTAACCTCCGCGAGAAGCTCCTCGTTTGTCTGGTATGGTCCGAACACCTTAGGTTCGCCGTCCTCCGTGACACATAACCACAGGGAGCTTGCACCGACTTCTTCTGCATCAGCGTCATAGTTTTCCATTTGTATGCCTGTAACTGTCCCGTCGGCTTCAATGTTCTCTATCATGGCTTTTGAAATATGGGCTCCGTTTTTTATCTCCTCCAAGGTGTCCTCATACATCTGTATAGTCTCGTCAATTTTCTCCTGAGTCCAGACAAACTCACCTGTTTTGTTTGTCCAGCCTTTCTCTCCGAGAGCACTGTTAAGCTGTACTATCTCCTCCTCAAGCCATGCCTTGTACTCATCGTATGTCCACCATTCGACATCAGAACCCGACGAGCCCTCTTCTGTCTGACCATCTGTAAACTCATCAGCCGCCTTATCCTCCGCCTTCGCCGAGGTTGCAAAAATCGTCGTAGCTCCCGCTATGATTGCAAATCCAAGAATTGCTGAAAATATTGTCATTTTTTTATTCTTCATAATAGCTGTTATCCTTTCTTCTATTGAATTTTTGTTAAAGCTGCTGCAAAATGGCATCAAGCCACTTTTCTTCGCCGCCATGTCTATAAGTGTGCGCGCATATTCAGCCCGCGCCCCACGCCCAAACGCATTTATGACACCTTCATCACATGCAAGCTCTATGTCACGGTTAAATAAAATATACATCACCCACACCATCGGATTGAACCAGTGGACACATACAACTGCTGCCGCAATCAGCTTCATAGCTGTATCAAAATGGCGCACATGCACATATTCATGCTCGAGAACGAACCTCAGCCTGTTCTCGTCCGTCCAGTCTGTATTTTTAGGCATAAGTATCACCGGACGCAAAATACCATAAGTTAACGGCGATGAAATCCTGTCCGACTGCCTGACCGAGAGAACACGTTTTATTGTGTGTTCATTTTTCCACCAGGTAAGATATTCATTCTGAACCGGAAGTGACATTCTAAACTCGCGCATACAGCGAAAATATGACACTGCAAAATATGCCGCAATAATCACCATGCCCACAAACCAAACGACAAACCACACGGAAATCCCCAAAAACAAAGTCTTTCCTGTACCCATTGTCATCGTATCTGACATATAAGTGACGTTACCGGTATTTTCCAAACCATACATCATGTAACCATTTCCGCCAACATTGGTCTGCACCTGATTATGTACCGAGATAATATTTCCAATAAATGTATACAGACTGAAATTTGACGGCACACAAATCGGGATAAGCAGTCTCAAAAACACCACTCCCCAAAGAACGACAAATGTTCTTCTTGGCACTTTGTCAGAAACTATCGCCCTTATAACCACTATCGCCGCGATAAACACCGCACCGTACACGCTCATCTGAATAAGGCTCATTTTTCATCTCCATCCGACTCTAAATCGTCCACAAGCTTTTTAAGCTTATCAATCTGCTCCGCTGAAATCTTTTTTCTGCCAAGCAGCGCGGCAAACAGATTGTCCGCACAGCCGTCATAAACCTTGTCAATCAGCTCATTTGTCTCGTTTTCCTGCACCTCCTCCTTCATAATAATGGCGTGGCACATAAAGTTTGGCTCGTACCGCTCAATCGCCCCCTTTTTTATACACCTCTTTATCAACGTGTAGGTGGTGTTCATATTCCACCCCGTCTCCTCCTTTAACACATCGGAAATATGCTTCGCCGTCGTGTCTCCCTCGCGCCAGAGCACATTCATAATCTTTAGTTCTGAGTCAAAAAGTTTTACGCTCATAACAGCCTCCATTCCTCTCACACTACTGTAGTAGTTTGTGTAACTGTATAATACACCCACGCTATTCTTTTGTCAACACTACCAGAGTAGTTTTTGGATTTTTTTGTTATCATAACACAAAACAGTTTGTACCAATTTGACAGTATTAAAAATCGGTTACGCAATAACTGATTTCCAATTATACTTTTAAAAATATGGACTATAATCTTTTGAAGGAGACTTCACATGTTACAGATAAAGAAAAAGACATTGAGCCGCGCCGAATGGTACAGCGACTCTCAGAGAACATACAGATACATCTACCACAAGGATGACTATTTTGAGGGCGGAATTGGTTTGATATCATTTGTAGGGCTTAAAAAACCGGACACTGTGCCATCAAAAGGTGGTGAACTCTGCATTGCGGACAACGGCTACCACTGGCTTGAGCTTGCCCCGGTAAATTCCAATGTCGTGCTGACCGCAATGTTTGACAGGGAAAATCATATATTTCAGTGCTACTTTGACATAACAAAAGAAAATATTGTAGCGTCCGACGGCGACACCACTTTTCTTGACGCTTTTTTAGATGTGGTGGTGACTGGGTACAAAGAGCCTGTTGTGCTTGACCTTGACGAACTTGACCTCGCACTGTCAAACGAAGTCATCACGCAAAAAGAGCACGATAAGTATATGGATGAAAGCCATAAACTCATCAGTGCTCTAAACAAAAACCGGAATAAATTCTATGAAATTCTGAAGGAATATTTTTACATGATATCCAATTCTAATAATCCCAAGAATTGACATTCATATAGATATTCTAAATCCTCTTCACATCAATTCTCTATATCCGAACATTGATTTAACACAAAAACATTAGTTCAACACAGTTGAAAATCTGTTCATTATACATAAGTATTTTCACTGTGATGAACTAATGCAATACCAGATTTAGTTCAATATCGACATAAACCACTCAACCGTCTTAGGGTCATAGTGTGAGAAGAACAGGCTCTCTCCGCCGTCAAGTGCCTCGATGGCAGCCATGTCCTCAGCCGTGAGCGTGAAATCAAAGATGTTGAAGTTCTGCTCCATTCTGTCTTTGTGTACCGACTTTGGTATCACGACAACATCGCTCTGTGTGAGGAAACGGAGTGCAACCTGTGCGGCGCTCTTGCCATACTTTGCGCCAATCTCGGTGAGGACAGGATTTGTGAACATATCCTTTCTTCCCTCGGCAAACGGTCCCCATGACTCTATCTGACAGCCGTACTTTTTCATATATTCATGGGCTGTTTTCTGCTGCTGGAACACATGTGTCTCAACCTGATTTACAGCAGGCTTAATTCTTGAAAAATGCTCAATGTCAAGGTAACGGTCAGGTCCAAAGTTGGACACACCAATAGCGCGAAGCTTTCCGGCATCGTAAAGCTCCTCCATAGCGCGGTATGTTCCATAGTAATCGCCAAATGGCTGGTGAATTAGAAGAAGGTCGAGATAATCTGTGCGAAGCTTTCTAAGTGACTCCTCGATTGAAGCCTTAGCCTTCTCATATCCGGCATTTGTAATCCACACCTTTGTTGTGAGGAAGAACTCCTCTCTCGGAAGTCCGCACTCTGCAAGAGCCGCGCCAACGCCCTCCTCATTATAATAAGCCTGCGCAGTGTCAATGCTTCTGTAGCCTACCTCTATCGCATCGAGCACACATCTCTTTGTGTCATCAGGTGGTGTCTGATATACTCCATAGCCGAGCTTAGGCATCTTTATCCCATTGTTAAGTGTTACATATTCCATAACGCAATCCCTCCATTTTATTTTTTGTGCAACCGAATATTTGAAGTCCGCTCCAACTTTTCCGTTGGATAAACCAACAATATATTGTTTTTTCAATCACTACTTTACAACAGATTTATTTAAAAGTACAATATCAATATCGCAATACACTTTTCATTTTTTGAAAACTTAAAATATTACATAATAAAAAATATGATTGCGAAACTCAAATTTTATGTTGAACAATTGTGAAAATAAGCAATGACCAAACTTGAAGTGTGCTAGCAAAATTGCACAATATCCGTTACTCATTTTGTGAACTTTATAATTATGTAAAATAAACCGAAAAAATGTTAGGAGGTTCGCATGTTAGACCTAGCAGAATTAGAACAATTAGTCGCCTTTTCCGACTGTGGTACTCTCTCAAAGGTCGCAGAGCAGTTCCACATCTCCACACCGTCAATCACGCGCTCCATGCAGAACCTTGAGGAGAGTTTTGGCGTGGCACTTTTTAACCGAAGCAAAAATAAAATTGAATTGAATGAAACGGGAAAATTCGCGGTTGAACACGCGCGGCGACTTCTCTACGAGACAGAGCAGACATTACGACAGGTCAAGGAGTTTGACCAGAAGCAGAGAACCTTGGTAATCAAATCCTGTGCTCCCGCACCGCTGTGGATGCTTATGCACAAGTTAAATGAAAAATGTTCGGGAATAACCATCTCGTCAAGCATCTGCCAGAACGAGGAAGTGCTCGCCGCATGGCATGAATGCTCATGCGACATAGCAATTCTGCCGTTTCCAGTCGACGACGAGAACTGCGAGACAAAAGTATTCATGCACGAGAACCTTTTTGTGTGCGTTCCGCCAGACCATGAGCTTGCAAAATACAGTGAGCTGACATTTGATGAGATAAACGGCTTTAACTTTCTGCTGCGCTCACAGCTTGGCTTCTGGGACACACTCTGCCGCCGCAAAATGCCCGCGTCAAAATTTCTTGTGCAGTCGGACGAATTTACTTTCAACGAACTCGTCGCCTGCTCGTCCCTGCCATGCTTTGTGACTGACTATGTGTCAAATCAGCAGGGCTTTGACTTTGGCAGAGTGAAAATACCGCTTGCTGACGAAGAAGCGAAGGTTACTTTCTACGTTATGCTCGGAGAAGCTGTTCATAGATTTCCTTGTCAATGTCCTTAAACACATTGAACACAACCTTCCCAACACTTGTCTTTTTTTTCATAAATTCCCGCACTGTGTCAACGGCAATCTGTGCGGCGCGCTCGTTTGGAAAATGGAACTCACCTGTGGATATACAGCAGAATGCAATGCTCTCAAGCTCATTTTCTGCGGCAATCTCAAGGCACGACCTGTAACATGAAGCTAAAAGCTCACAGTCCTTTTCACGAAGTCTGCCTGTTATAATCGGTCCAACCGTGTGAATTACATGTTTGCACGGCAGATTGTAGGCGGGAGTGATTTTTGCCGTTCCAGTCGGCTCCTCATAGCCCTGTTTTTCCATGATATCTGAGCATTTTAGGCGGAGCTGTATTCCGGCGTATGTGTGAATACAATTGTCGATACACCTGTGGTTTGGCGCATAGCAGCCCGTCATTCCGCTGTTTGCCGCATTGACAATCGCATCAACGCGAAGCCTTGTTATGTCCCCCTGCCACAGATAAATTCCACCCTGTACAGGAGTAAGACAATCAAGGTCGACAACGCCCTTTTCCTCACTGATATAATTAAGATACTCGTCCTGCACCTTCAAAAACTCGTCACCGATTTTTCCGGGCATTCTCACATTCATAAGCGCGCGAAGCAGAAGTCTTTGCTCCTGCGCGTCCCGCGGAATTTCCATATTTTCATACTGCCTATTTTCCTTTATAAGCTCCTTTATCAACCATATTCTGCGCTCTGCCTGCGTCATATCCATCACCATCCTACTTATACATATTTTTCTCCAACCGTCCCGACACAACAGTATACCTAATCAGCATGACAAACCAGATTATGCACACTACAAATATAGGCATAAGTCCCGTGTCGAACATGAACATTGCAATAAACGATACAAGCCACATGACTAGGCATGTCCCTGTTCCCGCTCTGAATGCCCTGTAGCCTGCCTCATATATTATCATTTTCTGCGCCTCATCACAGCTCTCCTCCCACTTTTTTGAAAAATTTGTCTCGAGGACATCACCCTTTTTCTCGGGATTGAGCTTTTTTTCAAGTTCCACCGTAAGTCTGCTCACAACCACTATCCACGCGTAGTTGAGCAGAAAAACAAGAGTTCCAAAAAGCTTGTATCCATTGGACGAAACCTTGTCGGTACACAGCGTATCCCAGACATACATCGAAAACAGCAGTACATTAAAAATCATCATGGCATTTGAGATGGCGATTGGCATTCCAAGACCCGACTCTATCTGCTCAATCTCCTCCTCATTCTCCCCGTCCCAAGCCGCCGCACGGCGGTTGTATACCATAAATATGATTAAAGACAGCAAAAAAGCAACAACACTAAGTCCAACATAGAACCACGGCAGTGCCGACATAACAAGCCCGCCTATGTAATCCACCATTTCCTTGTAATCCATGCCATTTTTCTTGCTGTGCGCTATCGCCGCCCCACAAACAAAGCCTCCGACCATGCTCACAAGCAATATTGCAAGAAAGATGACAATGTTTTTGGCGGTTGTATTTTCCCCTTTTATATTCTGTTTATTTTTATCGTCTTTTAGTTCTTTTTCTTTCATTTTCCTTTTTCAGCCCTCACAATTATTTTTCTATACTTACACTAAAGATTTACTGACAATTCACTTATTTACAGTTTAACACAGTACCTTGTCGTAGGCAATGCAAAAATCCCCTATGTACCTTTATTAATTTTGGCAAAAAGATTATAGCAAAAAAGGACTGGTTGTGTTGTAAAAAATAATTCTGTATGTTAGAATTTGCATGTAATGCGAATTGTCAAAAAGTCAGTTCCACAACATAAGATTAAAGTCATAGTGTGAAAACAACGTTTCTCATGCTATATTAAGTCACTTTACAACAGTGACATGGGTGATTATCATGAAAAAATCCGATAAACCGTCGCCGGAACTTTTAACAAAAAATATCCAAACTCCCACGCACTCCTCACGCAAAAATTTATTTCTGCTGATTTGCAATATAGTGCTGATAGTCGGAATGGTTCTGGCAGTCGTCATATATTCCAACAATATTATGCAGCAAAAAAATTCCCTCAAGCTCGATGCTTTCTGCACGACAGTCGAGTCAATGAAACAGGTTTCCGAGAATTACCTTTCGACTGAAAAGGGTTATGTTGAGGATTGGGCGGCATATATTTCAAGTCAGCACATGACCGCCACACAAGCTTTAGAATACATCCGTCTGACCAACACGCAGGAAAACCGCAGCGCACATCTTGTCGACATGGATGATATGTCCGCGCGCTCGACCTACGAGCTGAACGGCAATCCTTGGGTACATTGCTATGAGGACATGGTTAAGCTTGACACTGCGGACACAAATTTCTTTTTGGACAAAATGAGGGATATGTTTGAGGACACCTCCGACAAGGTTCTTGTGCTTGGCAAATACCGTGTGGGCGAGTCACAGCGAACCGTCATAAGCGTCGGAACATCTGTCACAATACGAGAGGAGGACGGCACAGATAAGGATTATCTGCTGCTTCGCCTTATTCCGGTTGAGTATCTGCAAAAGTCGTGGGCATTTCCTACAGAATTTCCAACTGCCGAGATAAGCATGATTTCAAGGGACGGCGGCTATGTGGTCTCCTCGCCCTCACTCCGCTCGCGAAACTTCCTTGAATTTATACGAGGCTACAATTTCACAAACAATTACAATCAGGTGGATGTCCTAGCCAATCAGCTTCTCACAACAGACACCGGACTTCTCAAGTATAAGGACTCAAGAGGCGTGGACTGCTACTTTTATTATTCATGCTTCGGCGACGACTCAAATGTCGATATATTAGGATATATACCCGTATCGGATATCCGGACGGATGTGATAAACTGGAGCATTGTCATAATTATATGCGGCACAGTTTTTCTTCTTGTGATACTTGACGGCACGCATATACTTTCAATCAACCACCGCCTGCGCAAGTCATATATTGTCGCCGAGAATGCAAATTTGGCAAAGACACAGTTCCTATCCGCAATGTCACATGATATCAGAACACCGATGAATGCCGTTATCGGCATGACGGAGATTGCAAAGCACCATATAGACGACCCTGAATATATAAAAGGCTGTCTTGACAAGGTTTCCATGTCTGGAAATCACCTGCTAACTCTCATAAATGATATCCTTGACATATCCAAGGTTGAGAGCGGCAAGATGACCTTAAATCCACAGCCCACCTCAATCACAAACGCCGTAAATGAGATAGCTGCCATGATTCATACAAGCGCCGAGGAAAGAGGGATTGAATTTAAGCTGAATATACATGATATAAACCACGATATAATACTTGTCGATTCACTTCGCATACGTCAGGTTCTTATCAACCTTCTCACAAATGCAATAAAATATACAGAACCAAAGGGACATGTCCTTTTTGATGTGTGTGAACGTGACATAGATGACTGCGATGACAGGGTTGAACTTATATTTGTAATTTCCGATGACGGAATAGGAATGTCGGAGGAATTTCAACAGACCATGTACAATTCCTTCTCCCGCGCCACAGACAGCCGCATCAACAAAATACAGGGTTCGGGGCTTGGCCTGTCCATCGTAAATCAGATGGTTTCGCTGATGCACGGAACGATAAACTGTAAAAGCTCGCTCGGCACGGGCACGACCTTTACGGTCAGACTTGCCTTTCCATTTATGAAGGAACTTCCAGCCGAGTCCGATATATGCGACTATTCAACATCGGACACAAGCAATGAATTTTCAAATATGCGCGTACTTGTAGCCGAGGACAACGACCTCAACTGGGATATCATACATATCCTTCTCGATGAATACAACATAGTTTCAGACCGCGCCGAAAACGGACAGATTTGTCTTGATATCCTCAACTCGCCATCTTCACCACGCTATAATCTTGTGCTCATGGATGTGCAGATGCCCGTGATGAACGGACGCGAGTCGACAAGACGTATAAGGGCAAGCGAAAATCCATATTTAAAATACATGCCGATTGCCGCGATGACAGCCGATGCCTTTGCCGAGGATGTCTACTCGTGTATTGAGGCTGGAATGGACGCACATATCTCAAAACCTATAGATATGAAACAGGTTATACCTATTTTAAGGAAAGCACAAAACGGAACATTACACAGAAAAGAGGGATGATGTACAATGAAAAAAATTATTACAATTCTTTTAGTACTAATCACATTGAGCCTGACGGCATGTAGTTCACCAAACTCTAAAACCGAAGACAAAAAGGCTGAATTTACCCCAAAACTTGACACTCAGACCACGGCGACACTTGAGATTGCGGGCTTTATGGGAAATTTTGAAGCTCTCGACCAGATTATGAACTCATTTAACGAGATATACCCCAACGTGACATTTACCTACGACCACAACACAGCCTTCATGCTCGCCGACTACCTTAGAAACAATGAAAATGTGGATATCTTCATGACAAGCGACCAGAATATCACACAGGCGTTCCCTGTAGAATTTTATGTCGCGGACACATGCCTTGACCTCTCAAATGAAGACATAGATATAAGTTTTATGTACCCGGACGCAATACAGGCGTGCACCGTCGACGGAAAGCTTCTTCGACTTCCTATTATGATGTACGCCTACGGCATTGTGGTAAACAAGACCCTGTTAAAAAATGAGGGATTGTCAATGCCTGAGAATTATGAGGAATTTCTAAAAGTGCTTGAGGCACTGAAAGAAAAAGGATATACACCTTTGCAGGGTTCACAGAGCCACCTCTACGGCGAGCTTATGATAAGCATGGCGATGAACATTATAAACGATGATAAGAGCCTTATAACAGCTCTTGAAAACGGCGACGAAAAGGCAGCCACCGCTCTTATGCCTGTTTTTGAGCGGTTAGAGACAATTATAGACAACGGCTACACTGACTATGAGCTCAACTGCACATTCCCAGAGGACAATTATGACGGCTCAATCATGGCATTTTACGAGGGCAATGTGCCTTTCTATGTGTGCAACGCCGAGTGCGTAAGCGGCATGAAAAAGCGAGAGTCCAAGTCCGAAACCTACAGCGCATCGCCTTTTGAGTACGAGTTTTTATATGCACCTCTTGGCGATACCGGAGTATATGCCTACACCCAGCCTTGGTATGGCTTCTCGATAAACAAAAACAGCGAGGAGAAGGATATCGCGGTGGAGTTTCTGCGCTTTATGTCAAATGCCACCACACTTGATGAGATGGCAAGCACCAAGGGACTTCCTTCCATAGTCACGGACGGCACAAATGAGCGCTATCAGGGAATTATCAAAGTTGATAACATCCAGTCACAGGCATCATATGACGGAAGCATCTCCAACAGCATCCGCAGCACTTTCATTCAGGTGTGCAATGACTTTGGAGCAGGTGTGTACAAGGATGCTGATGAGGCGGTTCACGCTTTCTTGACCGGCTGTAAAAAATAATAAAAATGCCCCCAAAAGATTTAACTTTTAGGGGCATTTATCATGCTTTTTCTTTTTTCTTCTCAAATGTATGTACCCAGTCTGATTTTAGCAGGAACAGCAAAAATACTATCGAGCTCAACGACCATGTGAGAGGGTATGCCCATGAGATAACCGAAAACTTTGGTATAAAGTGAAGTGTTATGGTCACATAGGTAATTCTCACAGCGCACCAGAATGCGAGCATTGTTATCATTGGCACTATGGACTTTCCACAGCCTCTTAGCACACCTGCCGCGCAGTGCGAAAAAGCAAGAAGACAGAAGAAAAGGCTTATTCTCCTTGCATGTCCCTGTCCAATCATTACAGCCTCGTCCACATCCACGAAAAATCTTAGAAGCTGCGGCGCAAAATTAAACACTAAAACACCGATAACCTCCGCCATAACCACACCGGAGACTATTCCAAACGCAGCTCCTTTTTTTGCCCTGTCGTACTTCTTCGCTCCGAGGTTCTGACCGATAAACGTCGGAAGCGAAATCGACATGCTCGTGATAGGCAGGAACGCAAAGCCCTCAATTTTGCTGTACGCGCCAACTCCCGACATGGCATACGAGCCAAAGGAATTTATGTTAGTCTGCACTACCATATTTC
>JBNMKO010000103.1:0-11212 GCA_050874385.1 Eubacteriales bacterium | reverse complement strand
GTCTATATCATCATCCCACGGAATATATCCCTTGTGGCGCAGTGCTCCTATACCTGTTCCGGCATAGCCAAAATATACAAGATTGTTCTCGTCACATATCTTCTTAAAATCGGTAAGAATTTCCATCTCAAGCTTTTGCAGATGCTTTAGCTGCTCAGGCTCATAAAACTTAGGCATAATATGCTCCCTTCATTTTATTCTCATAGGTAATTACAAAAAATTTGTTAACAATTCAAGTCTCACAATTACCTATTATATGTATCAGTTCAACAGCTCCGCCTTCTCATACTGTTCCTCAACGAACTTCTTCGCCTCGGCGGCATTCTCCGGCTTGGTGTCCTCAAGCAGGCAGTGCACAAAAGGCTTGTATGTCTTGACGTAACTCATAAGGAGCGGATAATTTAACATTCCTCTTCCTGATATAACCGACTTTACCTCACCGTTCTCAACGACAAAATCCTTGAGGTGCATACAGCAGATGTCATCGCCGCATAGCTCAAATGCAGTGCGGATAATCTCATCCTGCTTCTCATAGTTGCCGGCATAGATTACATTTACCGGGTCAAAGATTAGCTGGAGATTAGGGGAATTAATCGCATCGAGCACCTTTCTCGCGCGCTCAAAATTACATACAATGTGCTTGTACACCGGCTCAATTGAGATGATAACTCCCATCCTCTCGGCGTACTCGACAACCGGGCGCAGCCCCTCGATAAATACCTCAAGTGCCTCATCCGTGTGATTGTCAGGTGTGAAAGAATACTCCTCATTTACCGCTCCTGTCTCTGTTCCAACCATTCCCGCGCCTACAAGACTTGCAAAACGTATATGCGCCTTGTATGTATCCTGTGTCTTTTTAAGGCTCTCCTTGTTAGGGTTTGCAAGGTTGAGATAACATCCAAGCACCGATACGTCAACCTTATTCTCGGCACAGAGCTCTCTTATATAGAAAGCAAGTCCCGGTGTCATAACTCCATTATTGACCTTGAACTCCTTAACCGCCTTAGAAAGTGCAAGCTGTGTGCAGTGAAAGCCCTGCTTGTGAATGTTCTCAAAAAGATTTTCAAGACTGCTGTGCTCAACATCATGTCCTCTTACGCCTATCCTCATACTTATATACCTCTTTTCAAATATTTTTTATTATGTACAATCATTTGCATACATACTTATACAGACAAATGTACCGCATAGACACTTTTATAAATATACCCATAATATGCCGCATATTTACGCATACCTATTCAGCCATTGTAAAAGCGTACTGCCTATACATATACAATGAAATAATATAGAAACATTGTACCATTAATATATCTATATTTCAATCAGCAAATCAAGTGTTTACACTCCGCTGCCTACTCATAACCCTACCCCTTGCATGGCATAACAGAACTTACCACAATCTGTAGCTTTTTTCTGCCGTTGTACTCGTTAATGGACGGATAGTAGAGCACATTTACAAAAGTGCCCTCGGCGTAAGCCCTCTCGAGCACGTCATTTATCGAGAACATGACCGCCTCCATCGTGACCGTGGACGCAATCTGCCGCCCTGCACCGTCCGTAAACTGTGCCTGTTTTGCAAAGACAAGTCTTGTAAACTGCCCCTCTTTTCCCATATGCGAAAGACTTTTTATCCACAGTCCCCTATCGGCAAAAACCGGCTTCTCATTGCCCTTTCCAAACGGCTCAAGCACCGACAAGTTCTCAATAAGCCTCTCTGAGATATATTCAAGCGGCATAGGCACATCTATCCATATCTTGAGCGTCAAATCCTCCTCTGTGAGCCCACTGTATTCGTTAAGTTTTTGTCTAAGTTCATCCAGCTTATCAGGCTCAATAGACATTCCCGCCGCCATCGGATGCCCGCCGAATTTTGCCAGAAGCTCCTTGCACTGTGACAGCTTTTCAAACATGTTGTAAGCTTCTATCGAGCGCCCTGACCCCTTTAGGCAGCCCTCGCCGTCGGCAAAGACTATCACGGGCTTGTTGTAGCGCTCCCTTATCTTACCTGCAATTATTCCCACAATGCTCTCATGGCAGCCCGGAAGATACACGACAAGGACCTTGTCATCCTTTAGCGGGCTGTTCTCTATCATCTCAAATGCCTTGTCAACTCCCTGTCTTGTCAGCTCCTTCCGCTCCTCGTTGAGTGCCAGAAGTTCTCCTGCAAGATGCTCCGCTTCCCCTTTTTCAGTTGCAAGAAGCATCCGTATTGCGAGCATTGCCGCCTCCACTCTTCCGCTAGCATTAAGGCACGGCCCAATGACAAATCCAATATGATATGAAGTTATGTGCGCTCTGTCAAGTTTGTTTAAATCTATCAGCGCATTTAGTCCCGGATTTTCAGTGTGTTTAAGCTTGTCAAGTCCAAGCCTCACGATTGTTCTGTTCTCCCCCTGCAAATCGACCACATCGCCAACCGTGGCAACCGCGGCAAACTCAAGGAAATCATAAATTTCATCCGCTGGTCTGCCGTAAAGCTCAAAAAGCGCCTGTATAAGCTTCATCGCTACAACCGCACCACATATCTTTTTCCACGGATATGTGCAGTCCGCCCTCGCCGGGTCGACAACCGCATCCGCCGGCGGAAGTATCTCCGTTTTTTCCCCATTCCTCTCCTCAAACGGCACACCGTGGTGGTCCGTCACCACAACCGTCATCCCAAGCGACTTCGCATGTTCTATCTGACTGTAAGCCGCAATTCCATTGTCGCATGTTATTATAACCCGTCTACCCGCCTCATGCGCTTCGTCGATAAGCCTCTCATTTATGCCATAGCCGTCCGTCACCCTGTGCGGCACGACATAGTCCACATCAGCTCCAAGCCTTTTCAGACCGCTGTACAAAATATATATCGAATTTATCCCGTCGATGTCATAATCTCCAACTATTCGTATAGGCTCATTCCCATCAACGGCATTTTTTACAATTTCCGCCGCCCTGTCCATATCCTTCAACAGCCACGGCGAATGAAGGTCTGCCACACCCCCGTTTATGTACTCCTCATACTGCTCCGGTGTGATTATATCGCGGTTTCTTATGACACGCGCCACGACCTGGTCTATCTTATATTTTTCCCCTATCGCCTTAAAATCGGCATTTTTACCGTATACACGCCATTCCTCTTTCAAATTTTCTACCTCCATGCGCCACGCCATTCACAAAACAAAATTATACAAAAAAAGCGAAATTCTTTCAATGACAAAAAGTAAAAAGGTAAATGCACATTCTTAACATACATTTACCTAATATTACTGTATTTTCAATCCAATAATTTTTAACTGACAACTCTTTTTTGCCACTATTTATTCCCCAATCGGAACCTTTTTTCCCTCAAATGCAAAACCATAATTTCTTATTCTGTCCTTTGCAATTCCTTTCGCAATAAGTTCCGCATCATAATCCTTTTCCTCTATCTGCTTTAGGGCTGATTTCACCATATCTCCAAGAGTACTCTCATCGTATGAGTCAAACACCTTAAACTCAAGAATAATCGCATTGTACTTCTTGTCATCATTTTTTGGAATAAGCATCACATCGTATCTTCCAAACCCACTCTCACGGTTGGACTTAACCTCATATATATCGCGCAGCTCAACAAGCAGACCAAGCACAAAACCATTATAATTGCAATCACTGTTATCAAACCACCCCTTGAACATATTGTAAAACATACTTCTCGTCTCAAGGTTTGTTATGGATAAGTAATACCACGGCTCTAACAGCTCGCCACGATACTCCACAGTATCAGGCTTTAAATAGCCACTCGCCATCAAAAGACTCCACACGGCATTTTTGTTGTGCCCGAGCTGGTTAAACACTATCTGCTCATCAAAGTTCACAACTATCTCATTGCCACTTATCAAGTCCTCCATCATCTGCTTGGTCTCCGGCGGCGCAGTCTGTATAAGCTTGCTCACAAGACCATTCGAGCTTGTCGATGCCCAGTATGGCGCAAACTTTCTTTTGTCGAGATAGCTCGTTATCGACCAAGGATTATAGATATCCTTATGTGAACCAAACGCAAATCCGTCATACCATTTTTTACCTCTGATTTCTTAATAAAAATAGTTATTCTCCCTTATGTCTGCAAAGTTCTGTTTTCCAATACTTATATTATATTTTATATTGCCAACCCTTCTTACCATATTCAGCAACATATATCATATTATTCCATATACAGTAAATATAGCATACGTCCAGTCCAGCCATTTCATAATCCTTATATAACAAAAATATCTTAACGCAATGTATCATCTTAAGCAACATATTCATACACAAAAAGTCCAACGACTGACACGTTTATATATGCCAGTTGTTGGACTTTTTTATGAGCTATTGAAAGATACCCTATGAATTGGTAGATATGCTCAGTACTCCATAATGTATTTCTTCTAGATACTTATTCATTATTTCCATGACTTCACATATCTTTGAATATGGCAGTGCAGTCTCAAAATTCAGACCTATGTATACCTGTTTGGCAGATATCTGCATTATCATAACCTCTTCACCAAAGCCATTCAGAATATCATACTCATCTAATGCCTCTTCTATCTCGCTCTTCTCTGGAAGAGAGGTATAATCAGTACTCAGGTTCTCACATTTATATACAAGGAATTTATACACATTACTGCCAAATCTGTCATTCATATATGTGACATCTCTGAATGTAGGATTCTGCAACATACGCAAAATCATATCTGAAGCGTCATTACTCTCGTCAAGCTTTTCATGGAGATAATCTACATTTTTGTTTACAGCATCAACTTTATTATCAACAGCGTGAACATCATTGTCTACTTGTCTGAGTGTAACACTACTTGCAACATATTCCCTATATTTTACACATATTAGTTCCTTTATTCTCTCGGCTTCATTGACATCTTCCGTAATTATACACAACCTGAAAAGGAAATCGAGATTACATTTAAGCTCCTCAACGGTAAGATTAGCAGAAATACTCTCTGGCGGCATTGTCTCGACAGCTTCAATAACGGCATCGCTTGTTATACAGGCGTTGTTAGACACCACACTACAATATTTGATGCTTTTAATCAGCGCTTTTGACATTTTCTTCTGTTCTATAATATCCTGAAATTCATCTTTAACAGCCTTCTTAATCTGTTCCTGTATAATTTCTTTCAATTGTTCTGTAAACATATATTATATCCCACCCTTCAATTCATTATTATATAAAAACCTATAAGTCTTCTTTCTGTACCGTCCATTCATATCTGTACTGTGAAAGAGCCACTGTGCAAGCCGACAATGCTATCTGTGTTTTCTCTTCTTCCTTATTATCATTCCCTGTATCGTCATCCGCAATATTAATCAAGAATACATTAATTATATGCGTCTATTTTATCCCATTTCTCTAAATTTGTCAACATTTCCTATACATTTTTTTCGCACCATTGCTATCTATTCTCCCGAAAAACAAAACCCCGCCGCAAAATGCGGCGGGGTTCAGACAAAACACATTATGGAAATTGAGAGAAAGCTTAATTTATGCGAGCTTCTTGTCAACCTTTAAGGTCATGCTCTTCTTGTAAGGTCTTACAAGGAGATAGATGAAGCCTGCGATTACAAGGAATGCAACTACTGTCCAGAATGAGAATGGTGTCTCACCTGTGAACAGACCTACCACATTGTTGATTACAAGTGATACAAGGTATGCAAGACCACACTGATAGCCAACTGCAATCCAGAACCACTTTGCGGAGTTCATCTCTCTCTTGATTGCACCCATAGCTGCGAAGCAAGGAGCACAGAGAAGGTTGAATGCAAGGAATGCGTAACCGCTTGCAAGTGTAAATGTAGCTGCCATGTTAGCATATACTGAACCCTCGCCGACGCTGTAGAGAATACCCATTGTACCAACGATGTTCTCCTTTGCGACAAGTCCTGTGATGGAAGCGACTGTCGCCTGCCAGTTGCCAAAGCCCTGTGGCACGAAAATCCAAGCGATTGCCTGACCAATCTTGCCAAGGATACTCATATCAATCTCATCCTCGGATAACATTCTGAAACCGTCCTCTGTAAATCCGAAGTAAGTTGTGAACCATACAATGATTGTTGAAAGAAGGATGATTGTTCCTGCCTTCTTGATAAATGACCAGCCACGCTCCCACATGCTTCTGAGCACTGTTCCTACTGTAGGCATATGGTATGCCGGAAGCTCCATAACGAAAGGAGCCGGGTCGCCCTCAAAAATCTTTGTCTTCTTTAAAATGATACCTGAACAGATAATAGCAAATATTCCGAGGAAGTAAGCTGATGGAGCTACCCAAGGAGCACCTCCGAAGATTGCACCTGCAACCATCGCAATGAATGGAAGCTTTGCTCCACAAGGAATAAATGTTGTTGTCATAATTGTCATCTTACGGTCTCTGTCGTTCTCGATTGTACGGGAAGCCATGATACCAGGAACTCCACAACCTGAACCGATAAGCATAGGAATGAAGGACTTACCTGAAAGACCGAACTTACGGAAAATTCTATCCATGATGAATGCGATACGCGCCATATATCCACATGACTCAAGGAATGCAAGGAATATAAAGAGCACGAGCATCTGAGGCACGAAACCAAGTACCGCACCGACACCGGCTACGATACCGTCAAGGATAAGACCCTTTAACCAGTCTGCACAGCCGATTGCGTCAAGTCCTGACTCCAAAAGTGCTGGAATACCAGGAACCCATACACCGTAGTCTGCTGGGTCCGGCTCCTCATATCCGGCATCTGCAAGAACCTGTGCTGCCTCTGTGACATCTGCACCTGTAGCCTCGAACTCATCAACTTTGAGTGTCTCCTCATCTTCAACACCGTAAGTAAATGTGTATGAAGCATCTATAGAAGCTATGGCCTCCTCGACTGCCGCCTGAGCTGCTGCCGGGTCATAATCATCTGCTTCACTGTCAAGAGCATCAAGGACATCATCTGCGCCGACACTCTCAAGGTAACCTGATACAACATTCATAGCGTCAACATAAGGCTCATCGTCATCCTCAAATGCGGAAGAACCGATTGCAAACAAATGCCAGCCATCGCCGAACACACCGTCGTTAGCCCAGTCTGTAGCCCATGTTCCGACTGTTGTCACGGAAACATAGTATACGATGAACATAATCACTGCAAATATAGGAAGCGCAAGCCATCTGTTAGTTACAACCTTATCAATCTTGTCAGATGTGGTGAGCTTTTTGTTCTTATTTTTTGTAAGGCACTCGCCTATGATTGATGATATGTACACATATCTCTCATTTGTGATAATACTCTCTGTGTCATCATCGAGCTCATCCTCAAGAGCTTTAACCTCCGCTGACACATCAGGCACAGTCTGAAGTCTCGCGCCAATCTTGTCATCCTTCTCAAGAAGCTTGATTGCAAAAAATCTCTTCTGCTCATCTGCTACCTGTGAACCGAGCTTATCCTCCACTGCGGAGATTGCTGCCTCAACGCTTGGCTGAAACTCATGTACAATCTCAACCGCCTTCTTGCTGTTGGCAGCGGCGATTGCCTTGTCAGTTGCCTCTTTAAGTCCGGTTCCCTTGAGAGCCGATATAGCGACAACAGGACATCCAAGCTTCTTTGAGAGCTTATCAAGGTGAACCTTGTCTCCTGTCTTTTCAAGTACATCTATCATGTTTACTGCCATGACTACAGGGATGCCAAGCTCTAAAAGCTGTGTTGAGAGGTAAAGGTTTCTCTCAATATTTGTACCATCAACGATATTGATGATTGCATCCGGCTTCTCTGTGATGAGATAATTTCTTGCAACTACCTCCTCAAGTGTGTATGGTGAAAGTGAGTAAATACCCGGAAGGTCAGTGATTATAACATCCTTCTCTCCCTTTAACTTACCTTCCTTTTTCTCGACTGTAACGCCCGGCCAGTTACCAACGAACTGGTTAGAGCCTGTCAGAGCATTGAACAATGTTGTTTTACCGCAGTTAGGATTACCTGCTAAAGCAATTTTAATTGACATGCTAAAACTTCCTTTCCACTTTTTTGGCGAGCCATTCTACAGCTCTTTGACTTTTCATACTTTTTCTAATTTTTAAAACCAAACAAGTTTATTTTTTATGTATTGCCATCTTAGGTTAAGCCGGGCTACTTTTTATTATGCAGCACTATTTTTTATTATGTATTACTACTTTTTATTAGTCACCGCTAACCCATTGTCAAAAAATAAAGGTTTATTCAACCTCTATCATCTGTGCATCTTCTTTTCTCAAAGAAAGCTCATAACCTCTTACGGTCACCTCAACCGGGTCACCTAAAGGCGCAACTTTTCTCACATAAATCTCAACGCCCTTGGTAATTCCCATATCCATGATACGTCTCTTTACCGGGCCTTCGCCTGTAAGCTTCGTGACCTTGACTGTCTGACCTACAGCAACCTCTCTCAAAGTCTTCATAATAATCCTCCTAAATAAATTGATATCGCTAATGTGTCCTGCGCATACAACAGATAAGCTGTCCTGCCGGCTTTATGAGTTGTTAAATCATAATCTTGCAAGCCATGTCCTTACCTATAGCTACTCTCGAGTCCTTGACATTAACAATCAGGTTTCCGCCGATGTCAGACACAACGGTGACTGTACCTCCGACAACAAAACCCAGATTTTCCAAGAACTTTCTGGTCTCTTCCTTACCACCGACCTTCTTAATAACTCCTGTCTCTCCGTCCTTCATCATCGTAATTGGCATCATATCATCCCTTCTTCTTCACACTTTTGTGTTTTGCTTGATTAGTAATATCTAACTTAAATCCTTTGTTAGTATATGCTAACGTATATTAGAAGTCAAGAACTTTTTATGAAATATTTATATTTTTTTACTCAGTTTTTTATTTACATAATTCGACATTATATAAAATAGTTTTCTTAACAGTTTTTTAACTGGAATATTTTCAAGGTGGATGCTATACTTTTTTCATAAGTGTAATCCGTTACACAAACATTCTTACAGAAACGGAGGATTACTACATAATGCTTTACGGAATTTTAGTTGTGTCGGCGGTCATATTCTTGTGTATACTCGCCAACAAATTTTCAGACAAATTCAGAATGCCTACCTTAATATTATTTATGTTTATAGGTATGCTCTTCGGAAGCGACGGAATTGTCAAGATACCCTTTGACAATTATGAGCTTGCCGAGCGAGTCTGCTCGATAGCGCTCATATTTATCATGTTCTACGGCGGTTTCAACACCAAGTGGAAGCTTGCGCGCCCTGTAGCCGCAAGAGCCGTTCTTCTCTCAACCGTCGGTGTCGCAATCACAGCTGGTGTGACAGCCATTTTATGCCATCTTGTGCTGAGATTTTCGATGGCGGAGAGCTTTTTAATCGGTGCGGTCTTATCCTCCACCGACGCGGCAAGCGTGTTCTCCATACTCAGGCAAAAAAAGCTCAACTTAAAGGACGGCACCGCATCACTTCTTGAGATGGAAAGTGGTAGTAACGACCCTATGTCATATATGCTCACCGTGATAGGCATCGGACTTGTCGGCGCGGGTGAGATGGGAAATATAGCGTGGAACATATTCTCACAGCTTGCTTTCGGCTCTATCGTGGGAATTGTGTTCGCGATAGCCACAATACTGATACTCACAAAAACCAACGTGGTCACGGACGGTCTTGACACAATCTTTATGATAGCCGCCGTCCTGTTCTGCTACGCCGCATCTGAGCTTGTTGGCGGTAACCAGTACCTCAGCGTATATTTTATGGGTATTATAATAGGTAACAGCAAAATCAAGAACAAAAATATACTTATCCCATTCTTCGACGGTGTGACAAGCCTTGCACAGATACTTATATTCTTCCTGTTAGGTCTTTTGTCATTCCCTCACAGAATGCCGCAGATTATCCTTCCTGCACTCGCGATAGTGGTAATTCTCACACTTGTGGCAAGACCTATCGCCGTGTTTGCGATTATGCTGCCTTTTAAATCGAGCGTAAAACAGTGTCTGCTCGTGTCGTGGGCAGGTCTAAGAGGTGCGGCTTCGTCCGTGTTCGCGATTATGGTCATATCAAGCGGCGCAAATATCTCCTACGACCTGTTTCACATTGTGTTCATGGTATCGCTCTTCTCGGTTGCAATTCAGGGAACTCTTCTGCCTGCCGCGTCGAAAAAGCTTGACATGGTTGACGAGAACGCCGATGTCCGCAAGACCTTCAACGACTATCAGGAGGAGTCAGCAATCACGCTCATGCGAATGTTCATACCCGAAGGACATAGCTGGGTCAACAAAAAAGTGCGCGAGGTCAACATGCCTACCGGTTCACTTGCCATAATGATTAAGCGTGGAAAACAAACCATCGTAACAAGGGGTGACACGGTTATACGCGCCGGGGACAATATTATTCTAAGCGTTCCGTCCTACGAGCCTACCGCCAACGAAAAGCTCGAGGAACTGCATATCGACAAGGGAAATGAATGGTGCGGAAAGACCATAGCTGAGCTGAACCTTCCGTCTAATGAGCTTATCGCAATGATAATACGAGGAAACGAGAACCTTATCCCCGATGGCAAGACTATCATCGAGGAGGGGGATGTGGTGGTTACATATAAATAATAATTACCCCATAAATTGAAAAATCTGCCCTTGAGCTTCTGCAGCAACTTTATGGGCAGATTTTTCAGGCAATGACTTGTTATTTCTCTGCCCACAGCTTGCTTTTCATATATATAAAGGCAGAGAAAAGCTCATCAACTTCTGATTTTCAGTGCTTTTTCTCTGCCCTAAGACATTATTTTTCAATTATTGGACAGAAATCCGTCTTTCTGCTCTCTATGTTTCTGCCTAAATGCCCAGTTTCACATCGACATGGCAGACAGGCAGACATAACATCTTATCTACCCAACAGGCATAATCATTCTTTTCTCTTCCTGAAAAGGTACTCGTCAAGCTGTTTCTTGATGTCCTCCGGTATCTCTCTTGATACAGGACATACAGCAGCATTTGCAAAGCGCTCTGTAAAAAGTGTGAGGAAGTCTATATCCTTCTGTAACTGCTCCATCGACATAACATCCATAAGGTCGTAACGGCAGTGTATAGGTGCCACGTTATTGCCCGCAATTCGCGCAAACGAAACCGCCGGAACACTCTTATCCGCAAACGGTGTGGAGTCGCTTGAATACACACCCGTCTTTGACGCTACAGGGAAACCGACCTCTGCCGCCATGTATGTGATATAG
>JBNMKO010000102.1:0-11275 GCA_050874385.1 Eubacteriales bacterium | reverse complement strand
CTTTTACTGCTTGTCATAAAGTACATATCGCCCTACATCGAAAAACTCAGGTACGAGAGCAAGACCACCCTTCTGCCTTTTTTGTTTCTGCCACTAGTATACTACATACTTGAGTACGCATTCACCGTGTACACCGACCTTCTCTACAGCGGCGGCATGGTCATAATCGACTTTTTAGACAGCTTCATCGTGCTGTTGTACCTTTGCCTCTCAATAATATCACTTGAGTTTTCCAACAGGAAAAATAAGGCTGAACACGAAAACCTCCTTCTAAGGGCAGCCGCTATGCAGGCACAAAAGGAGATTGAGCAGATATCCAACTCAGAAAAGCAGGCTGCCATATACCGCCACGACCTCCGCCACCACATGAATTTTCTCAGCGGCTGCATAAAGGAGAACAAGACCGACGAGGCTCTCAACTACATCAACGAGATATGCACGCTGCTAGACAACAGCAAGGTTATAAAGTACTGTAAGAACGAACCGCTGAACCTTATCCTCTCCTACTACGCCGATGAAGCGCGCTCTAACGGCATTGCGGTGAGTATAAGTGTTACGACGGGCGACTTCTCGCGCTTTCAGATTACCAGCCTGTGCAGTCTTTTTGCCAACGCCTTTGAGAACGCAATACATGCCTGTGCGAAAATTCCGGATGAAGAAAAACGCTATATCAACCTAAAACTGTATGAAAAAAGCGGGCATCTGTGTATTAACATGTCCAACAGTTATCACACAGCTCCCGTTTTCAAAAATGATATTCCAACTACCACCTCAAGCGGTCACGGCATAGGCATACAGAGCATGATATCCGTTATCGAGCAATACCACGGCATCTACAGCTTTTTTGCCGAGAACGGAGAATTTCTCTTTCAGGCATCGCTCTAATCAGGCTTTTTGTCTGCTGCCTATATTTACATTTACAATACAGATACCTATGCACACAAGCAAAAGTGCCACAACAGCCTTAAAACCGAGCTCTTTTGCTCCCTCACCGAGCCACCACGCCGACAGGATAACGCCAAAAACAGGGTTGGTAAATCCAAAGATTGCAACCTTAGATACAGGGTTGTGCTTTAATAGTATTCCCCATAGTGAATATGCCACAGCGGATATACATGCGAGGTAGAACAGCATCAGCACCGCGCTCACCGACACATGATGTATCCTTCCTCCCATCGCAAAGCCAAGTATAACCATGACTATACCGCCGAAGATAAACTGATATCCGCTCAACATAACCGGGTTGTCCTTCTTAGAATATATCTTGATAAGGCACGACGAGAAAGCATACGAGAGAGCTGCCAAAAACAGGCTTCCCTCACCGCTCAGGCTCAAATTCAGGTCTATCTTCTGTCCGTTCATGGTGACAACTATAACTCCCGCAAAGCCTATAATACAGCCAGCAAGCTTCCTTATCGTGAGCTTCTCCTGATGGAACACAAGGCTTGCAACCAGTATGCACAGGAACGTATTCGAGCCGTTTATAATTGACGACTTCACTCCGCTGTTGTGCGCGAGTCCCATGTAGAAAAATATGTACTGTATTATGGTCTGAAACAGCGCAAGCTTCACAATGTTTGGTGCCGACGACTTTGACGGCAAAAGCGGCTTACGGTTGATAATACTTCCTATAAGTATCGTGAGCATTCCCGCAAGTACAAACCTCATTCCCGCAAAAAGCACCTGCGTCCATGTCTCATTTGACGGTATCTGAAAGTAAGCATACCCAAGCTTTATACATGGTGACGCACTTCCCCACAAGAATGTACATACAAGTGCAAGCGCGCACACCACCCATGTCTTCTGTAAAAAATCTTTCTTATTCTCTGTTGTCTCCAAATTACTCATCTTCTTCACCTTTTTATTTTGCTTTCCATATAACTCTGTTTTTACTGTAAAAAATCATAACACCCAAGACAGTATATTTTTCTGTCTGGACAGATGTATTTTTCTGTCTTAAATGTATTTGTTCGCACATCATCCCCAGTTTTTCAGCTGGTCTTTATGCGTATATCCCTTTAACTTTCCCTTATATATCCCGAGCTGCTGCTTGTAGTACGTCCCTGCTTTTTCCTTTAAAAGCTCCTGCGAGAGCATTTCGGAAAGTCTCTCCTCGAACCTGTGCAAATCCGCCTGAGCATTGTCCTTATAGTTGTTGTTCATGTTCATGTCGATATCTGCGATAATTCCATCAAGCTCTTTCTCGTACTTTGATTTAAAAAGCCCCATTCCGGTTATCCGCCTCCTTGTTAATGAATTTGCTTATCATCTGCATCATCTTCTCAACCTCTATAGGTTTTGCGAGATGCCCGTCCATGCCCGCCTTTAGTGCCGCGCGCTTGTCCTCATCAAAAGCATTTGCCGTCATCGCTATTATAGGTATGCTTGCCTTTTCAAGGTCAGGCATAGTCCTTATGCGTTCAGCCGCCATGTAGCCGTTCATGTTAGGCATCTGGATGTCCATGAGTACAAGGCTGTAATAACCTGCATCCGCTTTCTCAAGCATGGCAACACACTCAATTCCGTCCTTAGCCCTGTCGACCTCAAAGCCATTGAATTTGAGAATTTCCACGGTAATCTCCGCATTCAGCTCATTGTCCTCCGCAAGAAGTATCCTCTTTCCCACAAAACCACTGTTCTCAATGACCAAGCCGTCTCCAAACTCTGCCTGCGAAGGTGCATCCGCAAACTTATGCGTGAGAAATACAGTGAATGTGCTCCCCTTTCCAAGCTCGCTCTCGACTTTGATACTGCCGCCCAAAAGCTCTGCAAGCTGCCCGGCTATAGCCATTCCAAGCCCCGTACCCGGCTGTTTGCTGTCGGTTGAAGTTCTCTCCCTCGCAAACTCCTCGAATATATGCGATATAAACTCCTGCGACATTCCAATTCCGTTGTCCTTAATCCGCGCCACATACAAGCCATACCCCTCCTTGTCGCATGGCTGCTCCTCCACGTCAAAGGAAATGCTCCCCCCGGCAGTCGTGTACTTGTAGGCGTTGCTTAAAAGATTAAAAATTATCTGCTTGACCTTTAATATGTCACAGCTCACATAATGGTGCTCGACCTTCACACTGAGCGAAAATTTGAGTGCCTTCTCCATCATCTGGTTTTCAAAGACATTGTAAATTTCCCTGCACTGGTCGTCCACGCATATAATGGACTCCTCAATCGTCGTCTTTCCGCTCTCAATCATCGCAATGTCGAGAATGTTGTTTAAAATTTCAAGAAGATACTGGCTGGAGTCATCTATCTTATTCAAATAGTCAAGCGCTTTCTCCCTGTTGCCAAGCTGCTCGCGAAGAAGTTTTGTAAAGCCGATTATGGCGTTCATAGGCGTGCGGATATCATGGCTCATATTTGATAAGAAAGTGCTCTTTGCCGCCGCCGCGCGCTCCGCCTGCTCAAGCGCATTTTGAAGTTCAAGCTGGCGTTCCTTCTCCTTATAATAATTCTTGCGCTCCGTGTCATTGTGCAACCCCCACATAAGCGCGCATATTATAATATATACAAGCACAAATGCCGCCTCAAGCACATAATAAGTCTTGTACACCTCAAAACACGAAAAGAGTGTGTATATTGTATACCCCTTGTAATTTGCCCTTGCGGCATACCAGCCTTTTTTGTTGTATTTTACCCTGCTAAGACTGCCCCTTATATGCTTTCCTGAACTGCAAAGCTCCTCCCACTGCGCCGCCGTGAGACTGTACGCATCCGAACTGTTTGAGGCAACCATTCTGTCGTCCTCGGTGATAACTATAAGCCCCTCGCTCGCAATCTGCGTATTCTCAAATATGCTGTCAAGCGTTATGTCGTTGACACCCTCCCTCACAGTGTCCTCCTTTGTATATGAAATCACGGCTCCGGGTGCATCCGTGCGCGCCGCAACCGCGATATCGTACTTTCCATCCGTACCCTGCGCGCGCGTCATATACACCTTCTTATCACATTCAATTACACCTGCGACGCTGTCCTCCTGTATCAGCTCAATCCAGTCAAAACTCAAGTCGTCACTCGCCTGAGCCTGAATTACAATATTCATATTTTCATCGAGCACTATAATTCCCGTCAAATGCTGCTCATACGCATAAGCCTCAATACTTTGAATATCAAAATCGTCCTCGTGTTCAAGATTATGTATAACCGCCAATGTCTTGTCAAGCAGCCGCACAAGGCTTTTTGTCCTGTCATTTGCCCTGTAGTTGTCGTATGTCTCAAGCTTTTCCTTGACATACTCAAGTGTCTGTTTTCTCAGTTTTTCCGTTGCGGCAAGCCCATAATACACGAACACTATGTGAAAAACCATCATGCAAAAAATCAACACTGCCACCGTAAGCCTTACAATCTTATGTGTACCTGACTTTTTTTCCATGCTGTACATTAATTCTCCCCCTTATCCAGCGATATATCTACATGCAAGCCATACTTTCTCACAATTTCAGCCGTGGTTCCGTCCGACAGCATCTCACCGAGAACTTTCTCAAGTTCAGCCACGAACTCCTTATCATACTCCTTTCCAAACGCAACTCCAAGATTTGACGAGAACAGACTTTCATCGAGAAGCCTGTACTCATCCGGTGCCGTGTCAACGAACAGCCTGAGCGCACCCTCATGTCCGCATACAGCCTCAACATAGTTCTTTCTAAGCGCGGCGTACACCTCGTCCATCCTCGAAAAACAGTACACGCTCTCGACATCCGGCACATTTTCATCGTTTGAATGTAAAAAATATTCCCCTGCCTTTGATGTCTCCTGAACCGCCACTCTCCTTCCGTCCAAGTCGGAAATTTTTCTAATATCACTGTCCATCCTGACGGCAACCGTCTGACGGCTGTACAGGTATGGTCCAGCCCACTGGTATTCCTCTTCCCTTCCGTTCATGCTGAAACACCCCCACAGACAGTCAACCTCACCGTCGTTCAAATAATCTTTCTTGTTCTCCCACACGATTGGCTTAAACTCCGGCTCATATCCCATACGCCTTAAAGCTTCCGTGGCAAGTTCCACGTCTATGCCTTCAAAAGCTCCGTCCTCATTGCGGTATATATACGGCTCATATCTGTCGCTTCCTATCACAAGCACCTTGCTTTCATCGGCTGAATTGGAGAGCTTTTTCTGACCGCGGCATCCCCCAAGCAAAAACATAGCTGACAATATAAATATAAATGTGATATATCTTTTAACTCTGCCGTCTCTCATTTCTACTAATCCCCACACTATGAAAACATGCACAAAGACCCGCCAACAAGTTAATTCAAGTGAATTACTCTGTCAGCAGGTCTGTATTTTTAAGCTGTAACTGATGCTCAAAATTGCCATGCAGCAAAGCTGCCAGCATTACTTCATATTAACGTACTGAACCTTCTTTAAAAGTTCCTTCTGAGCGTTAATTATTGAAATTGCGTCCTGCAAATCAGTTGTCTTTTGCTCACCTGTATTCATATTTTTTATTGTAACCTGATTAGCATCAATCTCGTCCGAACCCAATATTATGCAGAACGGGATTGTAAGCTTGCTGCCGTATGTCAGCTTCTTCTTAAACTTGCCGTCCTCAAGATATATCTGTGTGTTGATGTCCGCAGCCCTCAGCTCCGTAGCCGTCTTGACAGCGTATATCATATCGTCAGTCATCGGAACGACAAGCACATCTATAGGACACTCAAGCTCCCTGTTGAGGAAATCGTTCTCACAAAGAACATAGAAAAGTCTGGTGAGACCTATCGAAATTCCAACTCCCGGAAGTGACTTCTTTGTGTAGTACTCGGCAAGATTGTCGTATCTTCCGCCGCTGCACACACTGCCGTACTCAGGATGGTTCTTTATAAATGTCTCATATACGGTTCCTGTGTAGTAGTCAAGACCTCTCGCAATAGACAGGTCAATCTTGTAGTAGTCCGACGGAACGCCAAAGCCCGCGATATAATTGATAACCGTGGTGAGCTCCTCAAAGCCCGCGTCGAACACCTCATTGCAGCCCGCAAATCCTTTTAACTTCTCAACCTTCTCGTCATTGCTTCCGTCAAATGTGAGGACATCGAGAAGCTCATTTACCGTAGCCTCAGAAACATTAAGCTCCACAAGCTCCTTCGCCACATTCTCCCTGCCAATCTTGTCAATCTTGTCAATAATCCTAAGGATGTCAACCGCCGACTCCTTGACACCAAAATTGTCGAACAGACCGTTTAAAACCTTGCGGTTATTAATTCTTATGACAAAGTTATCAATGCCGAGGTTCTTAAACAGATTGTAGATAATGCTCGGAATTTCCGCATCATTCACGATACTCAACTTTCCATCGCCCACAATATCGATATCCGCCTGATAGAACTCTCTGAACCTTCCCTTCTGTGCCCTCTCGCCGCGGTAAACCTTGCCAATCTGGTATCTCCTGAAAGGAAATGTAAGCTCACCATAGTTCTTAGCAACGTACTTCGCAAGCGGTACAGTCAAATCAAATCTCATCGTCAAGTCCGAGTCGCCCTTGTTAAACCTGTAAATCTGCTTCTCGGTCTCGCCTCCCGCCTTTGCAAGGAGTATTCTGCTGTCCTCCAACACCGGCGTGTCAAGCGGATAAAATCCATACTTTTGATACACCTTCTCCATCTGCGACTTAATCTTCTCAAATATAACCTGGTCCTTAGGAAGCAGCTCCATAAATCCGGACAGGGTTCTTGGTTCAACAATCTCTCCCATAATAAATTCTCCCGTAAAATATATTTTATAACTGTGTTTTTAACAACTTATGCCACTGTATATGTCAAAAATCGTTTTAAGCATAGCATAAAAAAGGTCAATAATCAAGTCGCTCCCTCAGTTTCGTCAAGCAATCAGCAAAAAAACACTATCAATCCCTATAGACATTTGCTATAATATAAATGAGAATATGCCTAATATTCGCATCCTACAGACAAAATTACTGTTTACTTCTATGATAATTTTTTTATGAGGAAAATCAACCAAATGAAAAGAAAATTAATATTTACAACCTTTATGCTCTGTCTGCTTATCAGTATCACATCATGCAGCAAAGCCGACACTGAAACTGCCGACACACAGCCGGACATCAAGGAAAGACTTATATCCGCCGCCGATAACCTTGAGCGGAGCAAGCTCCTGTATTTTAAAAACGGACTTAAAATAACGGGACTTGGAATAAATTATTCCGGAAATGCGACAAAGAAAAGTGACAATTTTTACTGGTCTGCGATAGAAAAAATGACGGGCGTGAGCCTCGACATCTTCTGGACTGACAGAAATAACTATCTTTCAAGTCTTTCCACGACCCTGCTCACCGGAATTGACGAGATGCCTGACATTATAAACGCATCCAACTTCGGCGTTATGGACCTCGCGGACGACAATATCATAATTCCTCTCGATGAATATCTAGACCTTATGCCCGACATAGTTGCCGCCGTAGGCGAGGACAGGCTCAATTACCTGCGCCAGACCGACGGGCATATCTACACAATTCCGAGCATCACGGATATTCCCGGCGCAAAGACCATGATGGTGCGAAAGGACTGGCTTGACAAGCTCGGGCTGACCGAGCCGGAGACATGGGACGAATGGGTAAATCTGTGGCGCGCTATAAGGGACAACGACTTAAACGGCAACGGCGACACCACCGACGAAATTCCTTTTGCCTCACAGTTTGGCGACAATGGCGAGCGATGCCTTCTCCCACTGCTAAACGCATTCGGAATAAGGACATCGGGTGATACACAGTTCTGCCTGTTGGATGACGGAACCTACACTCTCATCTATGAGCACCCGCGCTACCCTGAATTTTTGGAGGCGGTGCAAGGACTGTACAAGGAAGGATTGATTTGCAGCGACTTTGATTTGATGTATCTCGACAATCTGTACACCGCAATGGACGGTGACAGGCTTGGGACAACCTTCGACTGGGCTGAACGCTGCCGAACCTCATCCGAGGCACTGCGCGAGTCTGGTGTCACTGACGCTCTATGGAAAGCCGTACAGCCGATTACAGGTCCCGACGGGACGCGCATGACCCCTGAGCGCAACATGGTCACATCAATGTGGTGCATCACCTCCGCCGCCAAAAAAAGCCGCAAGGCTGAGGACATTGTGCGCTTTTTTAACTGGTGTTTTACCGAGGAGGGCTCATATCTGTACAGCTACGGTATTGAGGGAGTAAGCTATGAAATCAAAAACGGTGTGCCAACCATGTCCAAAGAACTCACCGCCAACGGTTTCACCGATTACCGCGCCGCCGGATGCAGTATCGAGAGCTTTGGCGGACTTATGCAGGAGGGCGCATTCACACAATGCCTTTTTGAAAATCAATCTGTCGAAGAGATGGACGAGCTGACCGAGGAATTTTACCGCGGAATATGCGTTGTAAACAACGACTATTTTTACACAGTGCCAAAGACCTACCAGACGGCGGCATATATAAAGTACCGCAATCAGCTTATCACCGAGGGAATATGCCATCTGCGCAATCAGGCTATAAAGGGTGAGATTACGGTGGAACAATTCTACGAAAAGTACGAGAAGCTAAAGAAACAGGGACTTCAGGAAATAATTGATGAAGCTGCTGCCACCGCAAATTAGCCACAATTTTATTTTGCCAGCGAATATAATATTCTTCGCGGCAGTTCAATGCACAATGAGGACTAAAATGGAAAATCACAAAAAGAAACGCAAAACAGGAACAATCAAATCATACATAGGTACATTGAGTGTGGTGACAGCCGCCGCTGTCCTAATCATTATTTCCACACTGTTTTTTTCCACCAACACAAAAGATACTGCCGACGAGACAACACAGTCCCTCAGCCGCTTTTATCTTGAGGAGATTGCGGAGCGAACCGTGTACGAGATAGACAATGTGTTGGAAAATTCATCCACACAGCTTCACCGCGCCGTCGATGAGATGAGCAACGAGAGTTTCAACTCCGTCGATGAACTGCGCTCATATCTTGACATGATTCAGCACTTAAACGGTCTTGACATATTCGCGGTTGTCGATGAAAACGGAATGGTTTACACCAGAGACAACACCTTCTCCGGCATCTCGCGCTTTGGCTTTTTGTCAGAGCCCATAACCGAGACAAGGCTTTTCACCACGACCACATACAAATCCAATGCCATGATTTTAATCTCAATGCCCACAATGCCTTTTTCCGTGGGCACAGCCGATATTGTCAGCTGTATAACCGGTGTCGATGTCGACAACATAATCTCCGCACAACAGCTTCAGGGAGTAAACAATCAGGTTGTATGCCGCCTTTTTAACGGCGACGACGGCACATGTGTGGTTGAGTCGGAGGATAAATATTCGGAGGGCAAAAGCATATTTGATGTGTGGAAAAACACCTGCTCCTTCTCGGATGAATACCCTTATGAGCAGCTTGTCACGGACTGGACTGAACATGTCGAGGGCTACTCAAGCTACATGTCAGGCGAGGGCACTACCTATCTGTACTACAAGCCTGTTCCGAACACCAACTGGATGGTTTCTGTCCGACTGCGCGAGAGCGTTATAAGCACCCGCATTTCACAGACAAGCAGGCAGGTCTTTTACAGCAGTCTCATACAGCTCATTGTGGTTATAGTTTCGATGCTTTTTGTGCTTTTCTTTGCAATCAGGCAGGTGCGAAAAAACCAACGCATGCTTTTTGAGAAGGAGAACGAGGAGCGGCAGCAAAAGATTTTAAAGGATGCCCTCGCACAGGCAAAGTCAGCAAATCAGGCTAAGACAACTTTCTTAAACAACATGTCCCACGACATAAGGACACCTATGAACGCCATCATAGGCTTTACCAACATCGCTCTAAAGCAGGACATAAACAGTGAGGTCAGACGCTGCCTTGAAAAAATCAGTGACAGCTCCGACCATCTCCTTACGCTAATCAACGATGTGCTCGATATAAGCCGTATCGAGAGCGGCAAGACCATATACAACCCAGTTCCAACCGAGATAACCTCCATCACCGACTCCGTGCTGGCTGTCATGAACGGCTTTTTGGCAAACAGGAGCATAACATTCAATGTAAGACGTGAGCCGCCGAAAAATCCTTATGTGCTGGCAGATGCCGTTAGGGTGAGGGAAATTCTTGTGAATATTTTGAGCAACGCCGTCAAATTTACAGAGGACGGCGGAACTATCACATTTGATGCCATAGCACTCCCCGCCTCCGACGAACAGCACGTTATAGCCCACTATGAGATTTCCGACACGGGAATAGGCATGAACAAAGAATTTTTGAAACATATATACGACGAATTTGTGCAGGAAGATTCGAGCGCGAGGACGCAGTACAAGGGAACGGGGCTTGGCATGGCTATAACCAAGCGATATGTCGAACTTATGAACGGCTCAATCAATGTCGAGAGCCAAAAGGGTGTCGGCACAATCTTCACCGTCGACATTCCTCTTGAGTTCACCGACGACCCGCATCCGCAAGTTGCCAAACCTCTCGACGCATATGCCGATTTAAAGGGAACAAAAATTCTTCTTGTCGAGGACAATGACCTCAACGCCGAGATAGCAACAGTACAGCTTGAGGACTATGGTTTTGTAATAACGAGAGCCTCCAACGGAGAGGAAGCCTTGGAGCTGTTTACAGAAAACCCGCCAAAAACCTTCGACATCATCCTTATGGACATTATGATGCCGGTTATGGACGGTTATGATGCCACAAAAGCAATCCGCTCAATCTACGGAAGACCTGACGGTCAATACATCCCGATTATAGCGATGACCGCCAACGCCTTTGCCGAGGACATTCAAAAGTCCATTGATGCCGGAATGAACGCACACCTTGCAAAACCAATCAACATGAGCGATGTTTTACAGACAATTTCAAGATGCATGAACTTGACAAACCCATAGCACATATGATAATATATAATTACTCTTTGCACTGCATATAAATCTACAGTACAAACTGAGCAGACCGGAATTTATAAACGTATAATTCTGGAGTCGGGTCGCATGCGTGACAGTGGAATCTTTTCTATCCACGGGACAGTAGTTGCTAATACTGATTCGTGGGTGTTTTTATATCTTTATATGCATATATTATATGCATTTCGCACACAACTCCCACATATTTTAGTGTTATAGGGTTACTCAGATGGAACATATATGAATATATATTTATATGTATTTATGTGTTTACTTATATGTATTTATATATGCGATACCGGATAAGTCTTACTAACAGCAAAAAACGTGCGCAGAAAGGAAAAATATTATTGAAAAGAATAAAGTGATATCAGCCAATGTTGATAATGGAATTGT
>JBNMKO010000101.1:0-11447 GCA_050874385.1 Eubacteriales bacterium | reverse complement strand
GTATCAATCACAATGAAATGGCTGTAGAATTTATATAAATATTTTGGCTGACAACGGAAAATGTGCGGTTGTTGTCTCCGATGACGGCGTTGGTGCTACCGATGAGCAAATCAAAACACCCAACAATGCTCCCCATTACATGGTCTGTGATGAGCGCACAACCAACCAGCGTCACGGCTTGGGCTTGCTCATCGTAAAACAAATCACAGCAGCACACGGCGGCACAACGTCCATCGAACACAGCCCATACGGCGGCTTTACCGTAAAGCTCACATTACCCACAATTTCCATTTAATTTTTTCAATATTTTTTTGTCCTTTAGCAGTTTTGAAAAAATATTACTGTCACACTGTTTTAATGTGATGTTGCCTACTTCGCCCCCTCAAAAGTAACCGTAATGCAAGTCCCCTTCCCCAGCTCGCTCTCAAGTTCAAGCTGTGCGCCATGGCTGGTTAAGATATGCTTTACGATTGCAAGTCCGAGTCCCGTTCCTCCGCTCTCCCTCGAGCGGCTCTTGTCAACGCGGTAAAAGCGCTCGAAAATGCGCTCCTGATGTTCCTTGCCAATTCCTATTCCGTCATCCTTCACGGTGAACTTAACCTTGCCGTCGAGGGTGTTGCTCACATCGACAATCACATTTCCCGGCTTTTCTTTTTTGCTGTAGCGGATTGCGTTGTCGCACAGATTGTACAGCACCTCGTCCATCATCGCCTTGTCGGCATTGATATACGCCGAAGTTCCAAGAAGCATAAGTTTCACATTGTGGTTTGAAGCGGAGACTTCAAGATTTTTCACGCAGTTTTTCGCCGCCTCGTACAAATCCATCCTCTCAAGATTTAACTTCACACCATCGTCAAGCTCGGACAGATTTATAATATCATTTATGAGAGCCAAAAGCCTTGTGGAATTTTTCCTGATTTCCCCGGCAAAACGCACACTGTCATCGCCCTTCACCATGCCGTTTTCTATAAGTTCCGCATAGCCGGATATCGCAGTAAGCGGTGTCTTTAGCTCATGCGATACGTTGGCGGTGAACTCCTGACGCATTGTGGCACTTCGCAAAATGTCCTCGCGCTGTTCCTTTAGCGCCCCGACAAACGGAATTAATTCCTTGTACTCCGGCTCAAGCGCCGGATTTGCGCTGTTGTTTACAAGCTCCTCGATAGGCTTTACAATGCGCGCCGTCAAATGTTTTGACAACAGAAAACATATCACATACAGGATAAGCGACAAACCTATAATAACAGGCATTGCTGACATAAATATCGTCCATATACTTGTCGCCTCCTTTGCAATACGGATTACTGAGCCGTCATCAAGTCTCAGGGCATAGTAAAAAATTCTCTTCGAGAGTGTGTCCGATTTTCTCACACATTTTCCCTCGCCCGTCTTTAAAGCCTCGATGTACTCCGGTCTGTCCGAATGGTTCTCAAGCGCCCCAGCCTCATTGTCATAGAGTACACTTCCGTCGCTTCCAATCCATGTGACGCGCACATCGAACTCGTCCTCACGCGAAAAATCGTTTATGAGATATCTTGCAAATTCCGCGTCGGTTTTTAAGTCGTCAAAAACCTGCTTTTTGAAAAGTTCATAGAAAACTCCTACCGACATAAACAGTGTGACAACTATTGCCACCAGTGTAATTTTTAAAAACTGACTAAGTATTTTTTCTTTCATGGCTCAAGTACATACCCCACATTGCGGACAGTCTTAATCATCGTCCCCGCACTTCCAAGCTTCTGTCTAAGTGTCTTTATGTGCATATCGAGAGTTCTCGACTCGCCCTCGAAATCCACGCCCCACACCAGCTCCATAATTCTGTCGCGGTGCATCGCAACACCGCTGTTGTTCATAAGGCAGCGCAACAGCTCATACTCCTTGAAAGTCAACTCCTTTGGCTCATCATTTACATACACCATATGTCTGTCGCTGTCCAGAAAAATATTTCCCACGCGTATGCTCTTTTCTGCCCCTGTGTCCATGCTTCGTCTTATGAGCGCCCTCACCCTTGAAATCAGTTCCATAACGCCAAATGGCTTTGTTATGTAATCGTCAGCCCCTATGTCAAGCCCCTTAACCTTGTCAAGCTCAGTCGACTTCGCCGTCACCAGAATAACAGGGATTTTCTTTGTCTCGCCCGCTGCTCGCAGTTTCTTTAATATCTCAATTCCGTCCTCATCCGGCAGCATAATGTCGAGCAAAATCAAATCCGGCTTTCTCTTTGCAAGCTCTTTCTTAAAATCCCTGCCACACGAAAAACCTACTATATCATGTCCGCTGTTGCTAAGAGCTATGCTCTCAATCTCCCTAATGTTTTCATCATCCTCAACAATGTATATCAATGCCATGTTCTTTACCTCACTTTCTCTACCCTTACCGAAATTTTTGTCACCTTTAGACTGACTAACTCCACTATTTTCTCTTTAATTTCTCTATTTTCTCTGCCCTCGTTGGAATTTTTGTCACCTTTAGACTGACTAACTCTGCTGTTTTCCCTTTAAATTCTCTATTTTCTCTGCCCTTACCGGAAATTTTGTCACCTTTGGACTAACTAACTCCGCTGTTTTCCCTTTAGCTGCACTGACTCCATATATTTCCGCAAGTCAAGGCTCAATTTCTATGGCAGCTCATATTTTTCCTTATACCAATGCACCTTAATCTTGAACTCCTCATTGTCCTTGCTCTTCACATTCTCAAGATACTCATGTGTAGCAAAGCCGTCATTTCCGACTACCTGTATCAGACAGACCGCAATATTTGAGCAGTGGTCTGCAACTCTCTCGTAGTTGGTTATAAGGTCGGTGAGAACAAAACCCAGCTCGATTGTACACTTGCCCTTTCTAAGGCGGCGCACATGTCTGTCCTTTAACTCCGCCTTCAGATAATCCATTACCTCCTCAAGCGGCTCAACATTTCCAGCCGCCTCCACATTCTCGGTTGCAAAGGCATCTATGGACATGTTTACTATCTCATGTATTGCTGTCGTGTAAACACCAAGCTCCGCCGCTGCCTTTTCCGAGAAATGCAGTTTCTTGTCACGCATCTCCTGTGCAGCCTCCTTGATGTTCACCGCATGGTCAGATATCCTCTCAAAATCGCCAATCACATGCAATAGCATCGATACCGTCTGGCTGTCCCTCTTTGTAAGGTTCTTTCCGTTGAGCTTTACAAGATAGGTTCCAAGCTCATCCTCATACTTGTCAACTATATCCTCGTAGTGCACAACCTTCTGCGCCTTCTCCTCATCATAATAGTCAAGAAGCTCCATCGACAGAAATAATCCGTCCCTCGCCGCGTTTGCCATCTTCACAGCTACATTTTTACACTGCTGCACCGCAAACGCCGGGGACTCAAGAAAACGAGGGTCGAGAACCTGCACCTCATTCTCAACCGTTCCAGCCTCAGATTTTTCCGTGGTGTCATCCTTATCTTTGATTGTAAGACATGCAAGCTTTGCAAGAAAATCGCCAAAAGGAAGAAAAATAACGGTTGCTGCTATATTAAAGCATGAGTGAACAAGCGCGATAAGCCATGCGTTTGCCGTCATATTTAATATTTCAAAGTGGAAAAATGCGTTCAGCGTGTAAAATAAAACCATGAAAATCACGGTTCCTATAAGGTTAAAATAAAAGTGAACAAGCGCCGCACGTTTTGCATTCTTGCTCGCGCCCGTCGCAGAAATGAGTGATGTCACACATGTTCCGATATTTTGACCCATAATAATAGGAATTGCCGATGCCATGGTTACACCGCCCGTAGCACAAAGCGCCTGCAATATACCCACAGAAGCCGATGAACTCTGGATTACCGCCGTGAGCACCGCTCCCACAATCATGCCAAGCACAGGATTTGTGAACATGGTGAACATATTTGTAAACTGAGGCACGTCGGCAAGAGGCTTAACCGCCGCACTCATCGTCTCCATTCCGAACATAAGAATGGCAAAACCGACAAGAATTGTTCCTATATCCTTTCTTCTGTCCTTCTTTGAAAATAATATAAATGACGAACCTATAACTGCGAGTATAGGCGAAAATGAGCTCGGCTTTAACAGCGATACAATTATATTATCACTCTGAATACCTGTAAGTGCGAGTATCCACGATGTGATTGTCGTTCCGATATTTGCACCCATTATAATTCCTATCGCCTGATTGAGCTTCATAATGCCCGAGTTTACAAATCCGACCACCATTACCGTGGTAGCCGAGGATGACTGAATTATCGCGGTAACACCAGCCCCTAAAAGCACAGCCATTATTCTTTTCTTTGTCAGCTTTTCAAGCACCCTCTCAAGCTTGCCGCCCGACACCTTAGCAAGTCCGTCGCCCATCGCATTCATTCCATACAGGAAAAGCGCGAGCCCTCCAAGCATGTTCAATACACTGAAAATATCCATCTCTTCACTCCTATCTTTCTTTTGAATTTATTTTTACCAATAATTGCAAAAAATTTTAGCTGTTTTTTACAATTATGGTATGACTACCCGCCTGCTAAAATTATAATAAAAAAAATAAATACATAAAACACTTTTTTAAAAAATTTATTTTTTATGTATCATGCTGTCAATGACAAAATTAAAATTTATTTTTTACATGCTCTACCTCCATATCATCATCACTTTACATTGCCTCAAATAATTGTGAAAAACTTTTTGTTTAAAACCACTATACCTAAGGCGGTGTATTTTACTGCCTTGACAGTGTTTTTTAATGTCCGAATAGTGTTCTATCTAGGCAGTGTATTACTGTCCTGACAGTGTTTTTACTACATGGACATTGTTCATACTGTCTTGGCAGTATCTCTTCACATTTTAGATGTATTTTTTCACACCAAACCGCCTTTTGCCTAACCATACTTAATCGGCTATCTCTCTCCCGTGATTGAAAAGATTACCCACTCTGCGATGTTGGTCGCATGGTCGCCAATTCTCTCAAAATATTTTGCCACCATCAGAAGGTCTGTCGCCTGGTCTCCGTCGTCCGGTCTTGTCTGTATTATCTGAATAATCTCATTTTTCACTGTCATAAACAAATCATCAACAACGTCATCATGTGCGATGACTGCATGAGCCTTATCCAAATCCCTGTCGACAAACGCCTGAAGACTGTCGATAACCATAAGCATCGTCTCCTTCGCCATAGTGCGGATATGCTCGAGGTTCTTTATATAAGGCTTCTGCGCCATGGATATCGTGAGCTCCGAGATATCCGCCGCCTGGTCGCCTATCCTCTCCATATCACTCACCATCTTTAACGCCGCCGTGATAAGCCTCAAATCACCCGCCACAGGCTGCTGGTGAAGAAGAAGCTTGTAACAGATATTTTCTATATCCTTCTCTTTCTGGTCGACATCGACATCAAAATCCACCGCCTTATGCGCCTGCTCCACATCCTGATTTACAAGCGCATCAACCGCATGCTGTATAGCCTCCTCGATGAGCGTTCCCATATTGATAAGCTCACTGTTTAGCTGTGCGAGCTCCTTGTCAAATCTGCTTCTCATCCCTTGCCTCCTTATATATCAATTACAAAACCAAAATTTATCAACGTCCGGACTAATCATCCAAATCTACCAGTAATATAATCCTCCGTCCTCTTATCCTTAGGCTGTGAAAATATATTGTCCGTGCTGTCCTTCTCAATAACCTCTCCCACAAGGAAAAACGCTGTATCATCGGATACTCTCGCCGCCTGCTGCATATTGTGCGTGACAACGACAACAGTATATTTTTTCTTGAGTTCCTCCATAAGCTCCTCGACCTTGAGCGTCGATATCGGGTCTAGCGCGCTTGTCGGCTCATCCATGAGAAGCACCTCCGGCGATACCGCAAGTGCTCTTGCTATACAAAGACGCTGCTGCTGACCTCCCGAGAGACCAAGTGCCGACTTTTTAAGTCTGTCCTTAACCTCATCAAATATCGCCGCTCCGCGCAGACTGTCCTCCACAATCCTGTCAAGCTTTGCCTTATTTTTTATTCCGTGTATTCTTGGACCGTATGCCACATTATCATATATGCTCATCGGGAACGGATTAGGCTGCTGAAATACCATTCCGACTTTTTTTCTTAGCATAGAAGTGTCAACTTTTTCATCGTAGATATCTATGCCGTCAAGAAGCACTTGCCCCTCAATGCGAACTCCCGGGACAAGGTCGTTCATTCGGTTGAGTGTCTTTAAAAATGTGGATTTTCCACAGCCGGATGGTCCGATAAATGCCGTGATTGCGTTGCGCTTTATCTCCATATTTACATTCTTGAGTGCATGGTTTTCACCGTACCACAGGTCAAGCTTTTTTATATCCAAAATATTTTCCGATAAATTCTTTTTCTCTTCCATATAACCGTACCTATCCTTTCCTGTTCACGTCAAATCGTGCCGCAAGCCATTTTGCCATAAAATTAATGCAGAGTACAACCACAAGGAGCACCAGACCTATTCCAAATGCCTGACCGTACTTTCCATCGGACATACGAAAATACATCTCGATTGTGAGCGTGCCGCCCGCCTCCCTGATTTTCATAAGAAATGCCATAAGGCTCTTAGGAAGCTTGTAGGCCGAACCCGCTGTGAACAAAAGTGCTGCCGACTCCCCCACAATTCGTCCTATCGCAAGAATTATTCCGGTTATTATTCCCGGCATCGCCGACGGCAGAATAATCGTTCTTATCATGTGCCACTTACCCGCGCCCATGCCGAGTGCACCGTCGCGGTAGCTTTTTGGCACCGTCTTTAACGCCTCCTGCGTGTTTCTTGTTATGAGAGGAAGCACCATTAGTGTTAGCGTCAAAGCTCCTGTAAGAAGCGAATAACCAAGGTGGAAAGCCTGATTAAAGAGCACCAGACCAAACATACCAAATATGATTGACGGTATTCCTGCCAAGGTCTCCGTTGTAAACTCAATTATCTTTACAATTTTTCCCGGCTTGGCGTACTCATTTAAATATATGGCTGAACCTACACCGATAGGCGTTGCAATCACTATGGTTATGACCACTATGTACAGGGTATTCACTATGTTTCCGGCAATTCCTATCGTTCCTTTAAGTGCGCTTCTCTCAGTTGTGAGGAAATTCCAGTTCACATTGCTCAGTCCATTTATTGTCACATACACGATTATGCCAACCAAAATTCCAACAGATATGAACGCTGACAAATATATAAGTACATACGCTATATTGTCCAGAGGACGTTTTCTTTTTACAAGAATTGAATCAGTCATCAGCCTTTCCTCCCTTCTTCATCATACGATTAAGAACCAGATTGATAACCATGATAAATATGAAAAGCACAAGACCTATCGTAAAAAGCACTCTTCTGTGCGTGTCCGCCGAGTATGCCATCTCGCTGACTATCGCCGTTGTGAGGAAACGCACCGAGTTAAATGGCAGCGGAACATTCACCGCACTTCCTGCGACAAGTGTAATCGCCATCGCCTCGCCTATCGCACGTCCTATGCCGAGCACAACCGCCGTCATAATTCCCGACTTAGCCGCCGGAAGAATTACCTTAAATATCGTCTGGATATGTGTAGCTCCCATGGCAAGCGATGCTGCCTTGTAATGCTTTGGAACTGCGCGTATCGACGACTCACTGATATTTATAACTGTAGGAAGTATCATCACCGCGAGCACAAGAACCGCTGATATAAGGTTCGAGCCGCCTGTAAACTGGTGTGTCTTGCTTCCCGCAAAAATTATTTTCTCAAGCTTATACATAAGAGGATTTAAAACCATAATTCCTATAAGTCCATACACGATAGACGGAATACCTGCCAACAGCTCTACAGCCGGCTTAACCACCTTGGAGAGCTTTTCAGGTGCAACCTCCGCCAAAAATACCGCTGTGAGAAGTCCTATAGGAACTCCGATAACTATCGCCATCGCCGTGCCGACAATGGATGTCAGGATAACATACAATATTCCAAAATGAGGCTCTGCCGCCGTTGGTGCCCACACTGTGCCGAACAAAATCTCGGCAATTCCGACTTCTCCAAGAGCCGGAAGTCCTTTTATGAACATATATACTGTAATGGAAATTACTGCTGCCACAGCCACAAAAGCGAATATTGTAAAAATGGTCTTTGCGGTAATCTCAATAAGATTTTTCGTTATTTTTCCTCTGAAAATATCTATTCCTGTGTTATTTCCCGTATCAATTATTTCATTCTTATCTTCATTTATATTTGAGCTGTTTTTCTTTTGTCCCATTTTATTTCCCACTATTTTTTTGTCTGTTCTCTCTTTTAATTCTGAATTTAACTCAGAACCCATATTCGGATAATTAACTGCCTCAGCTTTCATATTTACCTCATTTCTGCGTCAAAGCATGGCGGGTACACAATAAACAATAGACTGTAAAAACCTAGTAAAAATGTACTTTTGCATTTCTACCTGCGTGAAATTGTAATGCATCTAAAGCAGTGTTTTCCACTGCCTTAGATGTATTTTTTTGTATGAAACTTAGAATGTCCTAATCAGTGTATTTTATTGATTTAGATATTGTTTTCATACTATGACACTAAAATCATTTATCTTTTTTTATTAATCTACAGTGATAAGTCCTACAGCCTTTACAACTTCCTTGCCGTCATCTGACTTGATGAAATCGAAGAATGCCTGAACAAGTTCGCTCTGCTCACTTATCTCACCCTTTGTAGCCATTACAAACGGTCTGCAAAGGAAATATGTACCTGCACCAATATTGTCCGATGTAGGAGCCACATCATCGAGATTAAGTGCATTTACTGAATCATCAAGCACATCAAGTGATACATAACCGATAGCGCCCTCTGTTGAGGCAACCTTTGCCATAGCTGCACCTGTTGAGTCACACTCTACAGCGTACTTACAAGCATCATCAACCTTTAAAATTTCCTCGAAAGCTCCTCTTGTGCCTGAGCCTGCCTCACGACCTACGACAACGATTGGTGTATCGCTTCCGCCAACCTCGCTCCAATTTGTAATCACGCCTGTGTAGATGTCTGTGAGCTGCTGCTTTGTGAGACCTGCAACGCTGTTGTTCTTGTCAACGATAACCGCGATACCATCGATTGCCACGATGTTCTCAACAGCTCCGCTCTCCTTCTCGCTGTCCTTCAAGTTTCTTGATGCATCACCGATATCACAGCTTCCGTTTAAAAGTGACTCAATTCCTGCTGAGGAACCTGAGTACTCAACTGTGACTGTCACACCACTGTTCACATCCATAAATGTCTCCGCAAGAGCATCTGCAAGCTTCTGCATTGATGTAGAACCTGCAAGAGATATTGTTCCGGAAAGCTTCTTATCAGCCTCAGGTGCTTTAGTCGTCGTCTCCTGTGTTGCCTGCTGGGTTGTAGTTGTTGTAGAACCCTGTGTTGAGCCCTGTGTCGTGCCTGTGGAATTGTTGGATGCTGAACTGTTACATCCTGTAACCATCACCATCGACATTGCCGCACATGCAACCATTGCCACACACTTCTTAAAAAAATTCTTTCTCATTTTCTGCCTCTTTTCTGCCGCTCCCGCGGCTTACTTTCATTCTTTTTAGACTTCTTTTTCTTATAGTGCTCTTTTTCTTCTACTTTCCTTCTTGTAAACGATTATATGTAAGCTCCATGTATTTTTGGTTCACCTCTCGTTTACAATTAGCAGTCTACTATATATGTGTAAAATCCCTAATCATGTGAATGTAAAATGTATGTAAAAAGGCAAAAAAAGACACAGGGGTGATTTTCCCTGTGTCTGATAAATGCTTTGCACACTATTCCCTAGCTTATCGCACCTTTCATGCTCTTAACATACTCCCCGACATACTTTGGTGCGTTCTTTCCATACTGTGCAACAATTTTTATGATTGCGCTTCCCACAATCACTCCGTCCGAAACCGCTGCCATCTGCGCCGCCTGCTCAGGCGTGGATATTCCAAAGCCAACGGCACATGGCACGTCCGTGTTATCCTTAATCATCTCCACAATCTCGCCGATGTTCGTCGTTATCTTAGAACGCACACCAGTCACTCCGAGCGATGACACAAGATATATGAACCCATCCGCCTCGCGCGCAATCATAGCCGCACGCTCATGTGATGTCGGTGCTATAAGTGAAATGAGGTCAACGTCATATTTTTTGCAAATCGGGAGAAATTCGTTCTTCTCCTCGTAAGGGATATCCGGCAAGATAAGTCCGTCAATTCCTATTTCCTTGCAGATTGAGATAAATTTCTCGCTTCCATAGGAAAACACGACGTTTGCATAGGTCATAAACACCATCGGTGTGTCCACTTCTTTTCTTATCTCCCTGACAAAATCAAAAATCTTGTCCGTTGTGACTCCGCCGGCGAGAGCGCGTATGTTGGCATCCTGAATGACAGGGCCCTCCGCCGTTGGGTCGGAAAACGGTATTCCGAGCTCTATTATGTCCGCCCCGTTTGCGCTCATTTCCTTGACTATCGCGGCTGTTGTCTCAAGGTCAGGGTCTCCGCACGTTATAAATGGTATAAATGCTTTTCCGTCCTTAAATGCTTCCTTTAATCTACTCATTGATGTCCTCCCCTCTGTAGCGCGCAATCGCCGCACAGTCCTTGTCTCCTCTGCCTGAAATCGTGATAACTATTATCTTGTCCTTGTCCATAGTCGGTGCAAGCTTCTTTGCGTAAGCCACCGCATGTGCTGACTCGATAGCTGGGATAATTCCCTCCATCTTTGAAAGATACTCAAACGCATCAACCGCCTCATCGTCCGTTACAGGTACATACTCGGCTCTCCCGATATCGTGAAGATATGCGTGCTCAGGCCCTATTCCCGGATAGTCGAGCCCCGCGGATATGGAGTAAACCGGGGCAATCTGACCGTACTTGTCCTGACAAAAATATGACTTCATTCCGTGGAAAATTCCCTCTCTTCCGGTGTTTACCGTAGCCGCCGTCTCAAAAGTGTCAATTCCTCTTCCCGCCGCCTCACAGCCTATAAGCCTCACGCTCTTGTCATTTATAAAATTGTAAAATGTTCCGATTGCATTTGAGCCGCCGCCGACGCAGGCTATAACCGCGTCAGGAAGTTTTCCCTCCTTCTCAAAAAGCTGCTCCTTAATCTCCTTGGAGATGACAGCCTGAAAATCGCGCACAATCGTCGGGAACGGGTGCGGCCCCATAACCGAACCAAGGCAGTAGTGTGTGTCGTCTATCCTGTTAGTCCACTCGCGCATCGCCTCCGACACGGCATCCTTTAATGTGGCAGTCCCTGACTTTACCGGAATAACTTCTGCACCGAGAAGTCTCATTCTGTACACGTTTAACGCCTGTCTCTTGGTGTCCTCCTCGCCCATGAACACAACGCATTCCATTCCCATGAGCGCTGCTGCCGTCGCAGTCGCAACTCCGTGCTGACCTGCACCCGTCTCAGCGATAAGTCTTGTCTTTCCCATCTTTTTGGCGAGAAGTGCCTGACCGAGCACATTGTTAATCTTG
>JBNMKO010000100.1:0-11468 GCA_050874385.1 Eubacteriales bacterium | reverse complement strand
GTTAAAATATATAATTCTGTGGGGCTTACATCCCACCACCTAAAGGTAGTGGGTTTTACGCCCTATATTATAAACTATCAGCCTAAAATGATATTTTTTAGACATATAGTTGCACAGCGCATGATGGCAGTATCTTGAGTACTACAGTATCTGTATTTTTCTTATGTGAAACAGTAATATATCTTAGACAGTGTCTTTTACTGTCTTAGATGTATTTTTCACACTGTTACCTTTCCTCAGGGTGAATACTCACACCGCGGCTCATATCTCCCTGTGGATTTTTTCCAAACTCATAGTCATTGCCCGGAAGAATTGCGTTCAGAACAATTCCCGCGATTGCCGCTATTGCAAGTCCTGTGAGGGTGATTGAAGTTCCACCGACATTGAAGGTAAGTCCTGATGAAAGTCCAAGTCCGCACACTAAGATTACAGCGGCGATTACAAGGTTCCTAGATTTTGTAAAGTCAACCTGATTTTCAACAACATTTCTGACACCGATTGCGGAAATCATACCGTAAAGCATAATGCTGACACCGCCGATGATTGCGGAAGGCATTGAGCCGATAATCTCCGCAACCTTTGGGAAAAAGCTGAGAACCATCGCAAAAATTGCGGCTATTCTTATTACTCTCGGGTCATGCACATGACTCAACTCAAGAACGCCCGTATTCTCACCGTAGGTCGTGTTGGCAGGCCCACAAAACGCTGATGAGAGCGCGGTTGCAAGACCGTCCCCGATAAGTGTCCTGTGAAGTCCCGGGTCAGCGATAAAATTGCTTCCGACAGTTGCCGATATCGCCGACATATCACCGATATGCTCCATCATTGTGGCAAGCGCGATAGGTGCCATTACAAGAATACCTGTCAGGTCAAATTTACATAGCTGAAACGTTGGAAGGCCCACAATCCCTGCACTTGCGACACCTGTAAAATTGAGTATCGCCGTTCCGTCCGGGTTGGTAAACCCGCAAAGGTGAAGTATAAGTGCCGCAAGGTAAGAAATCACAACGCCCATAAGGATAGGAATAATTCTGAACATTCCTTTTCCCCATATATTGAACACGATAATTACGCCGAGTGCGATAAGCGCTATCAGCCAGTTGGTCGACGCATTGTTGACAGCCGACGGTGCAAGGCTCAGACCGATACATATAATGATAGGCCCCGTAACCACAGGCGGCAGAAATCTCATAACCTTATTCACGCCGACAAGCTTGATTATAAGCGCAAGCACAAGGTACATAGCACCTGCCACAACCACACCGCCACATGCGTAAGGAAACTTCTCCGCCATGGTCATCGCCGCATATTTTCCCGTGTCGAGGCTTGCCATCGTCGCATAACCTCCGAGAAATGCGAATGACGACCCAAGAAATGCCGGAACTTTCATTTTAGAACATGCGTGAAAAAATAAAGTACCGACACCTGCGAAGAATAACGTAACCTGAATGGACAAGCCCTGTCCCTCAAAATATCCTCCAACAAGAATCGGCACTAAAATAGTCGCCCCAAACATAGCAAACATGTGCTGTAAGCCGAGAAGGAGCATTTTCGGAACGCCAAGCGTTCTCGCGTCTTTGATTGCTTCATTTTTGTTGCTCATAGTAACCTCCAATGGTCTTTAGTGTAAGATAAATAATCGCATAATAAACTCACACAAATATCTATCCTTTACAATCACAACAAATATATCATACCCAAAAGGAAATTACAATTTTCTTTTATAGATTGCCATTTTCTTACATAGGCAATACATCCCACACAGGAATTTTGTGCATCGCCATCACAATGTTGCATCTTTGAAGAAGTGTGGCATCGCGGTCACACATCGTGGCATACCAGTGTGGATATTTGAGTTTCCCATTCGACTTTATGAGCTCGTCTTTTTTCGAGGCATACTGAAAATGAAGATGACTTATAAGCCCTCCCCTGTTCTTCTCCTCGTGTTCAGGCATTGGCGGCATACTCAACATGTATGTAAATGGACAACCCTCCGGCGCATCCTTTGCCTTTAAAAGAAAGTTTGGCTTGCCCTCAAGCCCTTTTTCAACTACCATATCAAGCTCATACTCATACCGACCAAGACTTTTGCCATTCACGTCAAGCCACTCAAGCGTTATATTCTTTTCGCCGCAGGCTTCGATTATCCAGCCGCCAAGCATGTCAGGATTTTCCTTATTCACCGTGTAACATGCATCCTGCCAAAAACGCTTCGCGCCATGGCGAAACAGAATTGTCGATATAAGACCGTTCTTGTTTTCCTTCACGGCTTTTTCCGCGTCCTCCCACGTCATCACCATGGCAGGAGACTTGTCCGTAAAATATAACTCAAAGTTTTCCCAGTTTCCAAGCCATTCTTTTCTATCAAAATCCATCTTCAATCACCTCTCCAATCCAACAAGCAATTTCCCATGTCACTGCTTTACAATAACTCACCCTTCTCCAAGCCTATAAATTCTGTCACACCACCCTGCTGCCAGCTCCTCGTCATGTGTGATGACAACAACCATCTTTCCCTGCTTCTTAAGTTCCTGTATCAGCTCTCCGAACTGCTCCATATGGTATCTGTCCAGTCCGCTCGTGGGCTCATCCATGACGATAAGCTTTTTAGCACTCACCATCGCCGACGCTATGGCGGTTCGCTGTTTCTGTCCGCCAGAAAGGCTCATAGGGTGTCTGTCGGCAAAATCTATAAGACCAAGACTTTCAAGAACCTGCTTACAGCGCTCACCATCGTCCGTGTCCAGCATGACCTCATCGCGCACACTGTCGCTGAAAAGCTGATAGTTGACATCCTGCATCACAAGAAAGCTTCTCTTTTTCATGTCCTTTGCGCGCTGTCTTGTGCCATTCCACAGTATCTCCCCCGCCAAAGGCTTTATAAGTCCCGTCATGGTCTTTATGAGCGTGCTCTTTCCGACACCGTTGTGCCCCATGATGCCGACAATCTCGCCGCTTCCAATCCGCATATCGCCAACAGTATACACAGGAGCCTTTTTGTTGTAACCGATTGTCATACTCTCAAGCCTTAACTCATCCGTATTGTCGGCTCTGTATCCGTCTGTATTACCTGTGCTATTTATTTCACAACCACTAATATTATTCTCAATATTATTTTTTAATCCGCCACAACTGTCATTTTGTGTCCGTCCACCACCGCACAGCTTCCTCTCAAGCTCGTTTCTGTACGTCTCAAGCCGCGCCGCCCTCAGCCCGCGCTTTTTCAGCTCCTCATCCGGCAGCTCGCTAAACTGTTTTGCGCTGTAGTGCTCTTTAAGTTTTCCTCCCTCAAAAAAATAATACTCATCGACAAAGTCCTGTGCCCACGCAAGTCTGTGCTCCGCGAGCACAATCGTCATGCCCTCATTTTTCATCTCCACAATCATATCGTGAAGCGCACTTACCGCACCCGCATCAAGGTTGCTCGTAGGCTCGTCCAAAACCAAAAGCTTGGGTGATAGCATTGTCGCCGCACCGAAAGCAATCTTCTGCTTTTCGCCGCCCGAAAGACGGAAAATGCTTCTATCCAACAGCTTTTCAAGCCCGTACTTTTTAGCGCAAGCCTCCACCCTGGCCATTATTTCATCCGGCGCAATCCCTACATTCTCACATGGAAATGCAAGCTCCGCCGTGGTGTTTGTGTTAAAATACTGCGTCTTGGGATTTTGAAACACACTTCCCACGACGGGAACAAAATCCTCAACCGTCGCGCTCCCGCACTCTAAACCGCACACACTGCACTCTCCCGACACCTCTCCCTTAAAAAAGACAGGCACAAGACCATTTAACACCCTCGTCATCGTAGTCTTGCCGCAGCCGCTCTTTCCGCACAGCAGAACGCACTGCCCCTTAGCAATGTCCATGCTGACATTTTCAAGCGCCATGGTATCCATTCCCTGATATTTAAAGCTTAAATTTTTCACACTTATCAAATTACTATCTGCCATTATGTTATCCATATTATTTCACACTCCACTTTACAGTGATAACAACAATAATCAAAAATGTGCTCTTGACGTTCTTCTTAATATTTTTCCTTCAATACAAAATGCAGTAAAGCAGGCATCCTCAATCCTCTTTCCATACATCAATCAACACAAAATAGTTAAATCATTTCACAAATCATACATTCTCAATACACTACATTACAAGAAATCCGCACAGCGGCAAAGCGCAAACCACCATATACACATAGTCAACCGCCCTCATGCGTATCTGTGTCATGCTCGTGTGCTCTCCCTCCATGCCAAGCCCTTTAGTGAGCGCCGCCACGGACAAATCCTGCGCCACATTGTTGCTGTTCATTAGAAGCGGAATGACAACATACTCAAGCCTTTTCATCGGATGGCGCACCGCATCCATGGCAGTGCCGCCAATCCCCCTTAGCTCCAGTGAATTTTTAATCTGCCTGTAGCCCTCCCTAACCGTCGGGAAAAATCTTATTACAACCATGCAAGGTATCACAACCGCCTCCGGCACCTTCATTTTTCTGAGGGCGCAGACAAACTCACTCACGCTTGTCGTGGTAAATGCATACGCACCCGTCAAAAGGCATGGAAACATCATTCTTATTCCCACGGCAAGAAGTGACACAAAGCTTAATGCCACGCCGCCAGCCACAGGGACAAGCCATATATCAGCCGCAAGAAGAACAAGATAAGTAATTGCAAGCCTCAAAGCGTTTTTCCATTTTCCACTCAGCACAAAAGGCACGAAAAAGCATACCATCAATATGACCTCTGTGATTAGATTTACATGGAAAAACAGAAGCAGATTTCCCAAGAGCAGCATAAACAGCTTAGTTCTAGGGTCAAGCCGCAAAACATCATTCCGACTATTTTCGCACGCCATCAGATTATTCCTGCCTTCTCAAAATGCTTTTTCATCATCTTCTGTCCAAAAACTCCTCCCAAAATGGCAAAAATGAGCGTCGCCACAATGCAAACAACAAGCGTCGCGCCGTTTATGTGTGAGAACACACCGTCTATGTAAGCCGCGTCCTTCCCCTTCGCCTCAAGACTTGCTATGTACGCGTCCTTCATAAGCCAAAGTGGAAGCACTGGTCCCGTGAGACCAAAGGAAAACACGATATACGATGCAAATATTTCCTTTTTATTTTTGTAGCCGCCAAGCTTTGCAATCACATCCGCCAAGACACTGCAAGCCACACCGATTATAAAGCTTACCGCAAAATGCCCCGACACGAACAAAAACAGCCCCATTACCGTTCCCATAACCGTAATTCCGCCAAAATGAGGAACTTTTGCGACCAACAGCATATACACACAGCCCGATATAAGTGCTGCGATAGCCGGAAGAAAAATATTTGAAAATCCCGGAAGCAGCGCCGCACTTAGAAACGTTGCAATGCTCACAAGGACAAAATACAGCGCGGTGAACACTCCTATTGATATAAGCTCAGGCACTGTGAGTTTACTACTTTTTTCTTTCATGTTTATTGATATCCTCTTTTCCTATGATATTTTTAGGCGTTGTTGAAATTATTATGAAGCTATAAATTGCACAGATTTAATAATTCACAGCAGATATATTCCGCTATTCTGTTAAAAATCCGAGTTTTGCAATCACATATATTATTTCATTGTATGGCTCCACAATATTTTAACTTCTGCTAGGCAGTCGCAGTTAATTGCCATTAACTTGTGTTAGCGTTTCCTAACATATAGTCAAAAAATAAAGGGGACATACATATGTCCCCTATTTCCATACGCCTCAAGTAGGATATCATAACCGAGGTTAGTTGTCAATAACCACGATTTTCCAACAAAAACGTCATATTTAATTCAATAAGTATTACATGCCATACTACTGCCTAAAATTCATAATCTAAAATTTTAAAATGCTCTAAAACATCTAAGATATTTCACAACATATTAGAAATTTTAAAATTTAAATATTGAGCAAATCGCTGTAAACCTTGAGTGCGCCGTCAGTATCATGTGCGAGAACACGCTTTGCAAGAACCTTGCCAAGCTGTACGCCCTCCTGGTCGAAGCTGTTCACATTCCACAAGAAGCCCTGGAACATAATCTTGTTCTCATAGTGTGCGAGAAGCGCTCCGAGTGTCTTAGGGTTTAACTGCTCACCGATAATGATGCTTGAAGGACGATTTCCCTCAAAATTCTTGTTCTTGTTGTCATCGCTCTTGCCGCATGCAAATGCGACAATCTGTGCTGCCACATTAGCGCATAACTTCTGCTGACTTGTGCTGTCCTGAATTACAACATCTGTTCCAATCTGGCTGTTTTTAAAGCCGATGAACTGCAATGGAACAATGTCTGTTCCCTGATGAAGAAGCTGATAGAAAGAGTGCTGTCCGTTAGTTCCCGGCTCACCGAAGATAACCGGACCAGTAACGTAATCTACAGGCTCGCCAAATCTGTTGACCGACTTGCCGTTTGTCTCCATGTCAAGCTGCTGCAAATGAGCCGGAAAACGGCTGAGTGCCTGTGAGTATGGAAGAACCGCTGTGCTTGGATAGCCTAAAACATTTCTCTCGTACACGCCGATAAGTGCGTCAAGCATCTCCGGGTTCTTTAAAATATCCTCATTCTTTGAAAGCTCGTCCTCAGCTGCCGCACCCTCTAAGAACTGTGCGAAAACCTCCGGTCCGAATGCAAGTGAAAGCACTGCACCGCCTACTGCCGATGTGGATGAGAAACGTCCTCCGATGTAATCATCCATAAAGAATGCTGCGAGATAGTCATCGCTCTTTGCAAGAGGTGATGTCTCACTTGTGACTGCTATCATATGCTTTGAAGCGTCAAGACCTGCCTTCTTTAACGCATCCTTCACAAATGACTCGTTTGTGAGTGTCTCAAGAGTTGTTCCCGACTTAGAAACGAGAACGAATATTGAATGAGCCACATCCGTTGAAGCCAAGACTGCTGCCGCATCGTCAGGGTCAACATTGCTTATGAACTTAGCCTCCATCTTAAATGTGCCGTTCTTCTTAGCCCAGTTCTCAAGCGCAAGATACATTGCACGAGGACCTAAATCACTTCCGCCGATACCAATCTGAACTACAGTTGTAAACTTCTCGCCTGCCGCATTTGTAATCTCACCGTTGTGTACCTTGTTGGCAAAATCTGCAATTCTGTTCTGCTGCTCAACATAGAAGCTTCTCTTGTCAACGCCGTCAGCCTCGACTGCATCGCCGAGCTGTCCGCGTGTCATGTGGTGGAGAACAAGTCTCTTCTCACCTGTGTTGACAACCTCGCCATTGTAGAGTGCCGCAAACTTCTCTGCAAGCTGTGCCTCCTTTGCAAGCTGTGCAAGGGCATCAAGCACCTTATCGTCAACCTGCTTTGCGGCATAGTTATATGTAAGTCCCTCTGCCATCGGTGTGCTGTAGGACTTTACACGCTCTACGCTCATAACGTCGGACAGCTTAACCTTGTCCACCTTTGACAATTCCCCATAAGTTTTAAGAGTATCAAGATTATTCCAGTTAATCATACTGAACCTCCTCAAATAATTTGTTAATTATTAAACAATTACCTAAATTATACTATCAAATTCTAAATATTTCAATAGCGTATTTCCTCACCTTTTATGTCACCTATGCACACAGCGTTCTTGCTTCTCTTCTTGACAATATACAAAAGCTGGTCGGCAGCATGCAAAAAGTCCCTGTCCTTGCTGTTATCGTCTGGTATGCCATGGCATATTCCCTGAGAGATAGTGACTATGGAATGTTCCTCCGAACCGTGGTGTGCCATGCTGAGGTCATACACCTTTTTTCTAAGCCCCTCGGAAATGTTAGCCACCTCATTGAGCCCTAATCCCACATAAATCACAACAAACTCGTCGCCGCCATATCTCGCGCAGAAAATATTTTCATTCTGGATATCCGCAAGAAGTCGGGCAATAGTACGGACACATTCGTCGCCCGCCTGATGCCCGTAATGGTCGTTATACTGCTTAAAATAGTCGATATCAAGTATCTCATAGGACAACGGTATTCTCTCGTTCCTGCATTTTTCAAGAGCCTCCTGTGCAAACCTTGACATGCGGTATCTGTTGGAAATGCCTGTGAGCTGGTCTGTCTCCGACTTCTCAAGGAGTCTCTGCGCTTCAAGCTCTAACTCCTTTTGCCTCTCCTTTATCTTGTCAAGTGAGTTCCTCACGCGGATTATATTGGCTACCATCTTCTGCTTATCACTCTCAAGCTGCGCGCTCAGGTCAAAATACTGACTCATCGCTTCCACACATTCGGCATCAAGGTTATTTTTCCGGTACAGCTTTATCTTGATTACTAAAAACTTGCGCTTTAGATTGGCAATCCTTGTGCCTTTTATCGGCTCATCGAGCTTATCAACTATCGCAAAAAGAATATCGTCCCTGTCAATATCGAGCATGAGCAGACAAAAATCATAGATATCGTCAAACACATCCATAATCATCACTCTGCCGTACAGTCGCTTTTTGACATCCTCGATATACTCGTCTCTCCTCTCGATATCGCCCGACAGATGATAGTATCTTGTCATCATGCACTCCACATACACATAGTCCATGTCCTCAAAAGACTGCACACACTCAGCATTTATCCTGTCTATATATTGCGCAGTTCTGTCAAGTTCTCCCTCATTCATGTGGCAGCTTGCAAGATTTGTGTATATCATTGTAAGCCTTCTTATCGACTTTCTCTCTTCGGGAGTGCTAAGGTATTCATTGTATGCACTCTCAAAGTATACCTCCGCCTCTTTATACATCGCCGTATCCATGTAAAGAGAGCCCAAATTCAACTCGATACTGGTTCTGATTGAGTTTATGTCATGCTCCTTACAACAGTTAAGCCCCGCCATATAGTACTCAAGTGCCGCCACGGTATTCGCCTGACTAACCGATGTGATTGCCATCAGATTGTACGCTCTTGCTATAAGTCTCCACTGCTCCGACTGATTGAGATAGCCAAGAGCCTTGACAATGGTATCAAACATGTCATCAACTTCATTTTTTGCATAGTACGCTTCACCGATATAAAAGTAGGCAAAACCCAGATTTTTTATATCATCCGGTCCCACAAGCTCAATAATCCTGTTGCATATATCCATTACCTTGTCGTAATCTTTGCCTCTGTTATCGTCAACCTCCTGCATAAGAGACTCTATCTCAGCGTCGTATTTTGCATTATGTTTTTCTCTGTCAATATCTCTTCCCATACATAATTCCTCTTACACAGATACATTAAGCTCTGCTGTAACTCAAATTTCATAAGTACACTAAAAACAAGCCATTATATATTATGCCGCTAAACGAGGATTTTTTCAATACCATTGTTGCAATATTTAGTTATTTCCAATCAAAATTTACCATTCCAAGTATATATATGACTAAAATACACACCGGAACTACAAATCCAAATACCGGGCGCATCCAGTTTTTAATCTTGAGCCCGCGCCCCTCATTCGCCTCCGCCATAAAATTTTTCCAGCCCCATCCAAATCTGTTGTTAGTACAAAAAACGGCTATTGTCAGCGAGCCAAGCGGAAGAATGTTCGTACTCACGATAAAATCCCAGAAATCAAGCCATGCCGTCCCCTCCGAGAAAGGCTGGAACTTTAACACGCTGTAGCCAAGAGCCGTTGTCAGCGCAAGCAAAAACACTCCTATACCGCACACTACACTTCCCTTTTTTCTTGACCAGCCTGTGAGCTCCCTGACACACGCAAGAATGTTCTCGCACACCGCAAGCACAGTAGAGAACGCCGCAAATGTCATAAACATAAAGAACAATGTCCCCCAAAATCTTCCGCCCTGAATGTTCTTAAAAACTGCCGCCATAGTGTCAAACAATAGCGCGGGACCTGCTGTGACCTCAACCCCGTATGCGGCACATGAAGGGAATATTATAAGTCCCGCCATAATCGCGACAAACGAGTCGAGCACAATGACATGAACGCTCTCCCCGAGAAGGCTTCTGTCCTTGTCAATATAGCTTCCAAAGATTGCCATCGAGCCCATTCCCACGGACAGCGTAAAAAATGCCTGGTTCATCGCCGCGACAACGGTTTCGACATTCATCTTTGAAAAATCCGGTACAAGGTAAAACTTGTATCCCTCCGCCGCTCCCGGCTGCATTCCGCTCACAACGGCGAGAACGAGCATAAGCGCAAGCAGAAACATCATCATATACTTTGTCACCCTCTCAAGTCCTCCCTGAAGCCTGAATGTCAGCACAAAGAAGCTTATTATAATAGTGACTGCCAAAAATATGACATTTATCCTCGGATTGCTTATCATACTCTCAAATCCGAGATTTTCCATGTTGCCCGTCAAAAACATTCCGAAATAGTATATCATCCAGCCAGTTACCACCGTGTAAAACGCCATAAGGCACACGTTTCCGGCAAGTGCAAAATAGCCGTGGATATGCCATTTCTGCCCCTTCTTTTCAAGCTTGTGGTACATCTTTACGGGGCTTGCCTGCGCCGCCCTTCCAATCGCGAACTCCATAGTAAGTGCCGGAAGTCCAAGTATGACCAGACATATAGCGTACACTATGACAAAAGCACCTCCACCGTTAGTTCCTGCCATCCACGGAAATTTCCACACATTTCCACAGCCAATCGCACACCCTGCGCTAAGAAATATGAAACCTAACCGGCTTCCCAAACGCTCTCTCTCCAAAATACTTTTCCTCATTTCCATTAAAATACATAGGCATTTACAAAATTATATATTGACACTTAACTGTTCATTTATAAATTTGAATTTTGCAATTACCCAACAAAATACATACTTTTTTACATCGCGCGAAAAAGGCGAACCCCGAAGCCGCCTCCGGGATTCGCCAGTCCCAAAATACTTTAAATTCCGACAGATTATTTGATTACTTATCCACCTTTGGCAGTCCGTCAAATCCTCTCTGCAAATCCTCGTCAGTAGGTATATAGTCCGTCATAAGTCCGTCGTTATACTTCTGGTATGCCACCATATCAAAATACCCTGTTCCTGTAAGTCCAAAGAGAATTGTCTTTTCCTCTCCCGTCTCCTTGCACTTTAACGCCTCATCTATAGCAACCCTTATCGCGTGGCTGCTCTCAGGTGCCGGAAGTATTCCCTCAACCCTCGCGAACTGTGTAGCCGCCGCAAAAACGCTGGTCTGCTCAACCGCAACAGCCTCCATAAGTCCCTGATGGTAAAGCTCTGACACAACCGGGCTCATTCCATGATAGCGAAGTCCGCCCGCATGGTTAGCTGACGGGATAAAGTTGCTGCCAAGTGTGTACATCTTAGCGAGAGGACACACCATGCCAGTGTCGCAGAAATCGTATGCGAACTTGCCTCTTGTAAGGCTCGGACAGCTTGCCGGCTCAACCGCGATAAATCGGTAATCCTTCTCACCCCTAAGCTTCTCGCCCATGAACGGTGATATAAGTCCGCCAAGGTTAGAACCGCCTCCTGCACAGCCTATAATGATATCAGGCTTCACACCGTAC
>JBNMKO010000099.1:0-11816 GCA_050874385.1 Eubacteriales bacterium | reverse complement strand
TTTGTACAATGAAAACTAAATAAGGAGGTGCTCCTGTGTTACAGACGATTTTAGCTATAGTATTTACATGTATTATAGTTGCACCTATTACTTGGTTTGTCGCTAATGCATATAGACGTAATGTTATCGAGAAGAAGATTGGCAGTGCGGAAGACAAAGCAAGAGAGATAATAGATGAAGCCCTCAAGACAGCAGAGACCAAGAAGAAGGAAGCTCTCATAGAAGTGAAGGAAGAGTCTATAAAGACTAAGAATGAACTTGACAGAGAGACTAAGGAGAGAAGCGCGGAGGTTCAGAAGTATGAGCGCCGTGTTCTTGCAAAGGAAGAGACCTTAGACAAGAAGCTTGAAGCTGCGGAGCGTCGCGATGCAAATCTTGGACGCAAGGAAGAGGAACTTAATCGTAAGAGACAGGAAGTCGAGGAGCTCAGCTCTAAGAGAGTACAGGAACTGGAAAGAATTTCTGGTTTAACCTCCGAACAGGCAAAAGAATATCTTTTGAAGACTGTTGAAGACGAAGTGAAGCATGAAACCGCGGTTATGGTCAAGGAGTTAGAGACCAGAGCCAAGGAAGAAGCGAACAAGAAAGCGAAGGAATACATTGTTACAGCGATACAGAAGTGTGCTGCTGACCATGTATCCGAGGCGACAATTTCAGTTGTTCAGCTTCCTAACGACGAGATGAAGGGCAGAATTATCGGTAGAGAGGGAAGAAATATCAGAACTCTTGAAACCCTGACAGGTGTTGATTTGATTATTGATGATACACCAGAAGCAGTTATTTTGTCCGGATTTGACCCGGTACGCCGTGAGGTCGCAAGAATAGCCCTTGAAAAGCTTATTGTTGATGGCCGTATCCACCCTGCAAGAATCGAGGAGATGGTTGAAAAGGCTCAGAAGGAAGTTGAGACCATGATGAGAGAAGAGGGTGAAGCTGCAACACTCGAAGTTGGTGTACACGGTATTCATCCGGAGCTTGTAAGACTTCTCGGTAAGATGAAGTTCAGAACAAGTTATGGTCAGAATGCTCTCAAGCATTCGATTGAAGTTGCTCATCTTTCCGGTTTGCTCGCCGGTGAGATTGGCGTTGATATCAGAACAGCCAAGCGTGCAGGTTTGCTGCATGATATTGGTAAGGCGCTTGATCACGAGATGGAAGGCTCACATATTCAGATTGGTGTGGATCTTTGTAAAAAGTACAAGGAGTCCGATATTGTTATCAATGCAGTGGAGGCACATCACGGAGATGTTGAACCACAGTCACTTATCGCTTGCATTGTTCAGGCAGCGGATGCAATTTCAGCCGCAAGACCTGGTGCGCGTAGAGAGACACTTGAGACATATACCAACAGACTTAAACAGTTAGAAGATATTACCAACTCCTTTGAGGGCGTTGAGAAATCTTTTGCTATTCAGGCAGGTAGAGAAGTCAGAATTATGGTAGTTCCTGAGGCAGTTAATGATGCTGAGATGGTACTTCTTGCAAGGGATATTTCTAAGAAGATTGAAGCTGAATTAGAGTACCCTGGACAGATTAAGGTTAGCTTAATCCGCGAGTCGCGTGTAATTGATTATGCTAAGTAAGACTTACATAGTCATACCATAAAGAGTAGTAACTCACAGAAGTGAAAGGCTTGATTTCCATAGATTATAATCTATGGGGGTCAAGCCTTTTTTGTTGTTTTGTAAAAAGTTTGAAACAAATTATGCATATAAAAGCACTTATTATATGACTTTAAAGTTATACAAGAATGTTTATGTTGCCTTAATATGATTTTTATTTATCAGGCAGGCCTGTCAGGAGGAAATTTATTACATGAAAGATGAATTTATCGAATTGTATGCCGGAATATATAAAGATTTATATAGATATGCGTTGTATGTTCTCGGCAACAAGGAGGATGCAGAGGACGCGGTCAGCGAGACGGTGGTTGACGCATACGCGGGATTTGAAAAATTGAGGGATAAGGGGGCGTTTAAAAGTTGGATTTTTAAAATTCTTTCGATTAAATGCAAGAGAAAATTGAAGGGATATATCAATAAAGATATACAACTCGATGAGACTTTGGATGCGCATGTGTTTAAGGATGCTGAGGATGTTGCGGGAAAGGTTGATTTGCGAAATGCATTTGCAAAACTTAATGAAAGAGAGCGTCAGATACTTGGACTTTCCGTCATTGCAGGTTATGAAGGGGAGGAAGTCTCAAAACTTATGAATATGAACCATAACACTGTGCGGACGGTAAAGAGCAGGGCGCTTGAGAAGATGAGAAAGATGCTTATGTGATACACTTGACATGGAATGGTATATGTGGAGGAAATGAAATGGATGACAAGTTTTTGAGGGACAGGATAAGCGGTGACAATATAGAAGTGCCGGAGTCAATTTTGCCGGAGAATATCGCTAAGTTGCTTGAGGAGAATGGGAGCAATTTGGAGGATAAAGAGGAGAAGATAATAGAAAATGATGTGGTTGGTAGGAGGAAAAATAATATAAGACATGATGCGGAGAAAAATACAGAAGAGTGTGATGAAGCAAAAAGGAAAATAAAAAATAAGAATATATATAGATATATAAAGAGTTGCGCTCTTGTAGCGGCAGCACTTATAGTGGTTATTGCAGGAACATCTGTGGTGGAGCGTTTTGCCAATAAAGCGAATGAGGATACGGTGGGAGTGGATATGTCTGCTGATAAGGTTATGGAGACAGGCGCTGGGAGAACTGCTTTGGAGGAGACAACACAGGCGGCAGGAGATATGGGTATGAAAAAGACGAAATATGATGAGCTTTATGAGAAGCTTGTACAGGGAAAAAATATTTATGATGGATATTATATTATAAATGATGAAGAAATGTATCCTCTGAATGAATCAGATACAGAGGCAGCAAGCAGTGTGGATAGTTCGGTTAAGGAAGTTGGGACAGAAGCGGGGCAAGCTGACATGGACAATACAAGCACGAAAAATTCTGATATTTCTAACGGAGATAGTTTGAATGGGGAGACGGATGAGGATTTTTCAAAGAATAATGACCAGGAGGAGGGAGTTTCAGAGGGCAATATATTTTTGACGGATGGGAAGTACCTGTATGCTATGAAAAAGCCTTACGATGTGTATGCCGGAACACGTTATCTTTCAATATATTCTGTTGATAATGAAAACCTCACAAAATGCAGTGAAATTAAGCTTGATAAGGTCAAGGACAATGATTATGTCAGTTATGAGGCGGTGTATGTGGATAGCGACACTTTGGTTGTGACAGGATATGCGTATAATGAGGGTTATGGAGATGAGAAGAACGATTTTACTTTTGGAATTATATATGACATATCGGATAGAAATGAGCCTAAGTATGTAAATACAGTTACTCAGAGCGGATATTATGTGTCGTCAAGAATTGTGGATGGTATTTTATATTTGATGTCGTGGTACACACCGTCGGGAAATTGCAGGCAGGACGAATTTGAAAAGTATATTCCGATGTATAATGACACGCTTGCGCAGGCGGATAACATATACTGCCCTGAGTATGTGGGTGACAGAAGTTATACGGTGATTGGGTCAGTCGATTTGGCTGCGCCGATGGCGTATAAGGATACGCAGGCGGTGGTGTTAAGTCCCGACAATATGTATGTCAGCCGCAATGCCATATATTTTCTTGCATCAAACCCGGAATATATTTGGGACATTTATGATGATGAACAGCCGGAAAATGAAACTGAAAATGAGACAACAGTAACTTCCGATGAAGATGGGATTATAAATTCTTATAATGAAATTAATACTTCTTCCGATAAAATTAAGACTTCCCAGGAGGAAGTCATGATGTTTAAGACGAATGGGCAGCGCGCATATGACAAAACAAAAAGTACACTTATGAAGCTTGCGATAGACAATGGAGATATTGAGCTTGTGGGTGAGACACAAGTTTATGGAAGTGCGGACAGTCAGTTTTCGTTCAGCGAGTATGATGGATATATCAGACTTGTGACGACAACAACTGATTATAGCAGTGGAAAACAGAGCTGTGGACTGTATATTTTTGATGATGAACTGGCACTTGTCGGTCATATCGATGGTCTGGCGGAGGGCGAGAGTGTCAAGTCGGTGCGCTTTGTTGGCGATATGGCATACTTTGTGACGTTTAGGAATACAGACCCACTCTTTGCGGTTGATATGTCGAAGCCTGATGAGCCTGTTGTGCTTGACAAGATTAAACTTCCGGGATTTTCGGAATATCTGCATCCGTATGGCGATGGCAGGCTTTTGGGGCTTGGATATGAGGCGGATGAAAATAATGGAGCGCTGCAAAATGTAAAAATGAGTATGTTTGACATAAGCAATCCCGCAGATATTGAGGAAATTGGCAGATTGCAGATTGACTCATTTTATTCGGGAGCGATGTATGAGCACAGGGCGATACTTGTAAATGCTGACAGAAATCTCATAGGTTTTGTTGCGGAGGAGAATATAATTGATACCGATGAGACGGGGGCGAATATAACAGGAAGGCTGGCGCAGGTTTACAGACTGTACTCTTATGATGAAAAGGAGGGATTTGTGCAGCATATAGAATGTGTGCTTGATTTGTATTCATACGATTATCCGCGCGCTAACTATATCGGAGATTATCTGTATATATTTGATGGGGCACAGAGCATATACATATACAGGCTCACGGATTATGAATTTATCGGGAAAACAGTGCTTTGACAGTGACTTGATGCGCAACCGCCACACATGAGATTGGTTTAGTCATGGTGAATTAATTTGTTTCAATAATCTGTAATATATTTAACATATTCGTAACAAAAAATAATATTTTTGTAACAATATGTAAAGATTTTGTAACCATTAATTTCCATTATTGTGTTACCATTGATAATATCAGAGCGAAAGTAAAAAATGTGGTGGGGAGATGATATTTTACACTATCAAGTATTTATTTTTACGACTGATATATCGAAGGCGATTTTGCCGAAAGGAGTGGGGGAATGTGAGAAAATATAATAAAAAAAGAGGCAGGATGATTTTGGTTGTGTGCGTGATGGCAGCCGCATTTTCCGGGTGTGCCAAGAAAAATGTTGACAATGTCATTGAGGACACGACAGCCAATATATCCGAGATGACAACGAAAACAAAGAATGATACCGTGGCTGAAAATCAATCAAGCAAAGATACGATTGACAGTGAACAGAAAAATGAGTCAGGCAAAGACACAACAAATGATGCGCAAAGTACTACACGGACGAGCCATAATGAGGAAATTACGACTGAACTTGTGGCGTGGGAAGTCGCCGACGGGAGCTATGATGCAAAGAGCATGAACGAGATGCGGGAGAGCTATGAAGCCGCCGCTGCAAAACTTATGGAGCTTGAGAGCGGAGGAACTTTTGAGAATATAAGAAAAGTGCAGGCTGACCGCAATGAAGATGGCAAAATAGTGACGTACTCGGCTGATGATATAACGGTAATCAATGACAAGTCACCCGGAAAATTGCCGGATTGTACACTCAAATGGGGAGATAACACCTATACATTGGAGGAAGTCGAGGACTGGAGTGGGGTTCTTTCAAGTGGTATTAATAGAATGTGGTTTGTTGTGGGCGATTTGGACGGTGATGCACAGGATGAACTTATTATAATATCGGAGGGAGGGGCATGGGGAACGCTGCGATTTTTCTTTATAGATATCGTGGACGATGAGGCGAAGTGTGCTCTCTATAAATATCCGGATTTGCTGGAGTACAATATATATGATGATTTTTTGATAACGTACCGAATGGAGGACATGACTGAAACCGGCGTTAAGGATGGAAGGGACTGTGTCAAAAATGAATATTATGACCAGACGGACTATTTCATCGGTGATATGGGCTGGTGGAACGAAGATGGTCAGTTGTTGGAAAATCCATATATTCAACTTTTGGCTGGTTGTACTTATGTGTATGATTTTTACAATGATACGAGGGACGGCGAGGGAGGCTGCACAATAAGGATAGAAAGGGACATAAATCTTGAAAGTATGGCGGGCCCATATTTTGATATTTATTCATACTATAAATTCAGCGATGGGAAGCTTGAATTTATAGGAAGAAGATAGATGAGGTTGAGGGAAGTATTTTTTATAGCGAAAAATGTAAAAAGCGCGTTATCAGATATTTTTTGTGTCTGGTGGCGCGTTTTTTCATATTAGCTATTGACAAAGCTGTATATAAGCTGTATATATTGTATATACACAGATATATACAGAAGGGCCTGACGGTATATAAGTTTGAGTTAATTTTAACATTAATAAGGAGGCGGTATATTTTTATTGCGCAGAGCAATAGACAGCGAAGTTCATTGCAAATGTCTGCTTAACTAGAGAACATTGGTTAAATGTTAGGTGACATTTAGCTATGAGCAATAATCACTTAACAATATTGAATTTGTGTAAAGCAGAGCGAAAATTAGCTATGGGGAATAATCACTTAACAATATTGAATTTGTGTAAAGCAGAGTGAAAATTAGTTATGAGGAATAACCACTTGACAGCATTGAATTTATGCAAAGCAGAGGGAAAAAATTTGATTGCTGTAAGTGCGAAAAGGAGGTTTGAAAGCAAAATGTATGGACTACATATAAAAGACATGAAAAAGGTTTTTAACAGTTTTACGCTTGGACCGGTCAACATTGATGTGGATGCGGGCTATGTGATTGCGGTCATAGGAAAGAACGGCTGTGGAAAGAGCACATTTTTTAATTGTCTGCTTGGGACGGAAAAGTTTTTTGGGGAATGTAAATGTAAATGGGAAATGGAAGGTGAAGCGGTGGGGATGAATGAAATGTCAAGGCGCTTTGCATACATTCTTGAGAGATGTCCTTTTCCAAAAGAATACACGCCGAGGGAGTTGGAAAAGTGTTTTGGAGATTTTTATGAAGCGTTTGACAGGGGGAAATATTATGATGTTTTAAAAAGATATAATATTCCGTTTAACAAGCCGCTTGACAAGCTGTCGAGGGGAAATATCATGGTGGTGCAGATGGCGTTTGCATTTTCTTATAAGTCAGAGGTTCTTTTTCTTGACGAGCCGTCGGCACATCTTGACAGCTATGCGAGGGAGGAGCTATACGAGATGATTAGCGAATATGAGGATGAGGGGCATATTATTTTCTGGGCGAGCCATCTCATGGAGGAGCTTGACAAGAGGGCGGACTATGTGCTCGCAATAAAAAACGGGCAGCAGGCTTATTTTGGGACGAAGGAAGAGCTTGTGGAGAAATATCATGTAGTGAAGGGAAGCAAAAAACAGCTTGACTATATGGAGAAGGCATTGGTCGGACGCAGGGATGAGGAGACATTCAGCGAAGGACTTGTCGATACGGAAAAAGATTATCTTAAATTGGCACCTGTAGACGAGCCGGCGGGACTTGGAAATATTGTGGAATATCTTTTATGACAATGGAGGCTAGTGTGAAAAATACATCTAAGACAGTAAAAGACACTGTCTAAGATGTATTAAGATTTTTCACACGGGAAAAACGCAAAAGAGCGTTTTTCATTACTATTTGAGTCACTGCAAAAGCAGTGACATGGGAGATTATTATGGATGGAAGAATATTGAAATTGGCTATGAATGTACTGTGGTGCGATATAAAGCATTGCTTTAAGGGGTACAGAATATTTGTTATGTTGGTGATAGCTGTATTTGCGTTGTTGCCGCCTGATGATAATATGTTTGGATTTTACTTTGCTTGGGTTATTGAGATGGCATTGATGAGACTTATACCGTCATGTGACAGGATATTTTTTGTCATGCCGATTGGCGCAGCGGACAGAAAAAAGCTTATGATGTACAGGCAGTTTGTAGGGGAGATGATATTTGTCGTACTTTTGTTTGCAGCAGCAGGAGTAAAATATTTATTTTATGGAGATGCGTATCAGCCGCAGATGTATATAGCAAACAGTGTGATATTGATTGCGCTCATGTTTTTTGAGATGGGAAGTGCATATTATTTTTGCGGATGGTATGATGCGGCATCAATGAGGGAAAAAGGCTTTGGAGTTTTTTTCAGCGTGCTCGCATGGATTTCTTTCATTATAGCGCTCTGTATGTTAGCATATGACAAGGGACGCAACTGTAATGTTGTGGCGGTGATGCTATTTGGTTTTGGAGGGATTTTGGTTCAGGCGCTTGTAAAGCTGTATTACATGCGGCACTCGGATTTTGAGGAGTATAAAATTGTAAATGTCAATGAGGGTTTGAATGGGACATCTAAAAATAAAACAAATGCCGCGGATGAGCGTTTTTAACACCATTGATAAAGTGAGCCGTTGTAAAATATTTTTATATGGCAAACAAATATGTGCGACGTTTTAAACTTGCCAATTTATAATTTTTTATGTGAAAGAAGGGTTGTGAATAGATGCAGATAATAATTTCGGATAAGAGCAATGTGCCGATATATGAGCAGATTACAAGGCAGATAAAGGAGGGAATATTAAGCTACGCTTTAGCTCCCGACGAGATGCTTCCGTCGATAAGACAGCTTGCAAAGGAGCTTCAGATAAGCGTCATAACGACCAAGAGGGCTTATGAGGAGCTTGAAAATGAGGGGCTGATTTATTCTGTGCCCCAGAGAGGCTTTTTCGTGTCGCCGAGCAAGGTGGAGATATTAAAAGAAAAACGGTTAAAGCTCATAGAGGAGACGGCGGCACAGCTTATAAATGAAGGAAAAGCCGCAGGGTTGTCGCTCGAGGAAGTGCAGTCGATGATAGAGCTTCTTTGGGATTAAAATAAAATATCTAAATTATTGGGAGGGAGATTGTTTATGGAAGAAAATGCGCTGGTGGTCAGCGGACTTTGCAGAAAACAGGGAAAGTTTGAGCTTTGTGATATAAATTTTACATTGCCAAAGGGTTACATAATGGGGCTTGTGGGAAGAATGGGTTCGGGAAAGACCACGCTTTTAAAAAGTATATTAAACCCGTCTTTGATAAAAAGCGGAAGCGTGGAGTATGAGGGGCAGGCAGGTTTTATAATGGAGGATGCGCCTTTTTTCATAGAGGCGACCTTGAAGGAAAATATGGAAGTGTTTAAAAATCTGTACAAAGATTATGACGAGGATGAGTTCTACGACAGACTAAAAAGTGTCGGATTAGAGCCGCACAAAGTATATGGTCTTTTGTCAAAGGGCGAAAAAGTTCGTTTTCAGTTTGCGTTTGCGATGGGGCATCATCCGAGCTTATTGCTTCTTGACGAGCCGACGAGCGGGCTTGATGTGGTGTTTTGCAGAGAATTTTTATATATGCTTCAGGAAGCCGTTGAAAAGCAGATGATAAGCGTTATTTTTTCAACACACCTTACAAATGAACTTGAAAGAATTGCGGATTTTATCGGGGTGATGGACGGCGGAAGACTCACGGTAAGTAAGAACGAAATCGCCGACATACAAGGGCAGGATGCAGAAATACGGAATACAGAAACACATAATATTTCAATGGATAACATTATAGCGAATGGTACCAACGGACATAACACTAAAATACAAAATGTAGAAATGCAAAATACAAAAATGCAAGATACATCAATATATAACACAAAAATGCAGGACGCAAAAATACATAATGGCAAAGCGCATGGCGATAAGAAAAAGGCACTGTTAAAGAGTGACATGCCAGATTTGAAGGGTGTGCAGAACTTTTACCGCGGGGTATATCTAAAGAGTGCGTCGAGATTTGGCTCATATATTATATGCTTTTTTCAGTTTATATTCGGCTGGGTAGTTTTTCTGGTGGATGGCGAATTGGAGTTTGCGTCCGGGTTTATTGCAGGACTGGTGTTTGCAGGAATTATGGTACAGTACATGGGCTTGGTAACGCAGAAAGGTGCGGAGAAAAAAGTGGTACTTATGCGTGTGGGACATTTTTTCGGATTGGAGCCGTGGACACTGTGGAGCGCGCGCATGCTGTGTATGCTTAAAAGCTCATGGTGTTTTGCGGCGGTTGCAGTTGTGCAGTTTGTCGCCGTTACGGCGATAATGGGAAATGGAGGAGCTATGTTTGCGGTGCTTGGAATAATTTTTGCGGATTATGTGATTGTGGCTGTGCTGACGGCGATTGCGACGGTTGTTATGGCTGTATTATGCTGACGATGTGGAGATAATGATAGAAATGATTTTATTATAACTATGAAAAAGTGACATGCGGAATAACATGTCATAGTTATTGTTTTTGGTGGCTTGCTATCGGGCTGGTTTTGATTTATAATATAATATATATTGTTAAGGCAGGAAACAAAAATATGTTTGAGATAGGTGAAAGCGATTAATAATCAGTACTACGACAACTACATTGGCTATTTTTTATTTGTAGAAATATGGCTTTGCAGAATGGAAATGTTTAGTCGTTAATTTTGTTGTATCCCATTATAGTTTTAAAAGTAATTTGCAATGACGAAATTAATCAGCTTGACGTGGATTTGTTCGCATCACTTGGGAAAATTAGGTAAAAAGGAAATTAAAAATATGGGCAATATTATAGTAATCGGAGCCGGTGCAGCGGGAATGATGGCGGCGATAGCGGCGGCACAGAATGGGCATCAGGTGACGGTTCTTGAGAAGAATGAGAAAGCCGGAAAGAAGATTTATATAACGGGCAAGGGGCGTTGCAATATCACAAACGCCTGCGACGTGGAGGAACTTTTTGACAATGTGGTGACAAATAAGAAGTTTCTTTACAGTGCTTTTTACGGCTTTACAAACGATGATGTTGTGGCAATGTTAAACGAAGCCGGGCTTGAGACAAAGGTTGAGAGGGGAAACAGAGTGTTTCCGGTGAGCGACAGAGCCGGCGATGTGATATCCGCACTTGTCAGAATAATGAAGCGTCTCGGTGTCAAAATCGAGTATGATACAACTGTAACAGAAGTTGTTGTAAGCCACAGTGTTGGCACGGATTTTGGAAACGGAAGTGGGTCAGGAAATGAGCCATATGAAGCCGATGACAACAAAAAGGGCAATAAAGCGTGTGGTGAAAATGACAAGGACATTGTGACAGGTGTTAAGTGTGCGTCAGGAAAGATATATCCGGCGGATGCGGTTATCGTGGCGACGGGCGGAATATCATATCCGACAACAGGCTCGACGGGCGATGGATATGAGTTTGCACAAAAAACAGGACATAATGTGACTGCGCTAAGTCCGGCACTTGTCCCGTTTAATGTGGCTGAGGAGGATGTAAAGGAGCTTCAGGGGCTTGCGCTTAAAAATTCAGGTGTGACTATCTACGACGGCAAAAAGAAACTTTATGAGGATTTTGGCGAGCTTTTGTTTACACATTTTGGAGTGAGCGGTCCGACGGTGCTGAGCGCGAGCAGTTATGTGGCAAAGAAAATCAAGCAGCATCCACTAAAGCTTGTCATAGATTTGAAGCCGGGACTTAGTGCGGAGCAGCTTGACGCGCGCGTGTTGAGGGATTTTGATGAGTTTATGAACAAGAATTTCAACAACGCCCTCGACAAGCTTTTGCCGAAATCGCTTATCCCTGTGGTTATTAGAAGAAGCGGAATAGACGAGTACAAAAAGGTTCACGAGATAAGCCGCGATGAGAGAATGAGATTTATAAATACAGTAAAAAATCTTGAATTTACGCTCACCGGGCTAAGGGGCTACAATGAGGCGATTATCACTCAGGGCGGTGTCAGCGTGAAGGATATCGACCCTTCCACGATGGAGTCTAAAAAGGTTAAGGGACTTTATTTTGCGGGCGAGGTGTTAGACCTCGATGCGGTGACGGGCGGCTTCAACCTCCAGATAGCTTGGTCGACAGGGCAC
>JBNMKO010000098.1:0-12086 GCA_050874385.1 Eubacteriales bacterium | reverse complement strand
CTACAATTTCCCTGCTTACTCGGTAGGTGAGACTAAGGTTTCAAGAGGTCCTGGCCGTCGTGAAATCGGACATGGTGCGCTTGCAGAGAGAGCTCTTGTACCTGTACTTCCATCGGAGGAGGAGTTCCCTTACGCAATCAGAACCGTTTCCGAGACATTTGAGTCTAACGGTTCAACATCAATGGCTTCCACATGTGCATCATGTATGTCACTTATGGCAGCAGGTGTTCCTATTAAGAAGATGGTAGCAGGTATATCATGTGGTCTTGTAACAGGCGAGACAGACGATGATTATGTGCTTTTGACAGATATTCAGGGTCTTGAGGATTTCTTCGGAGATATGGACTTCAAGGTGACAGGAACAGACGCAGGTATCACAGCAATCCAGATGGATATTAAGATTCATGGTCTCACAAGACCTATCGTTGAGGGTGCTATCGCAAGATGCCGTGAGGCGAGAATATTCATCATGGAGAACTGCATGAAGCCGGCTATAGCAGAGCCGAGAAAAGAAGTTGGCCCTTATGCTCCTAAGATTGTTCAGATTCAGATTGACCCATCAAAGATTGGAGATGTTGTCGGACAGAGAGGAAAGACAATCAATGCTATCATAGATGAGACGGGCGTTAAGATTGACATCACAGACGACGGCGCTGTATCCGTATGCGGAACAGACAAGGCTATGATGGATAAGGCTATCAAGTATATCCAGACTATCGTTACAGATTACGAGGAGGGACAGGTATTTGAGGGCAAGGTTATAAGCATCAAGGAGTTTGGTGCGTTCTTGGAGTTCGCTCCGGGCAAGGAGGGAATGGTTCACATTTCCAAGATCAGCAAGGAGAGAATTGACCATGTGGAGGACGTTCTCACACTTGGCGATGTTGTCAAGGTTGTATGCCTCGGCAAGGACAAGATGGGACGTTACAGCTTCAGCATTAAGGATTACAAGGAAGGAACAAAATAATATGTCAGGACATTCAAAATTTGCCAATATTAAGCATAAAAAAGAGAAGAATGACGCAGCAAAGGGTAAGATTTTCACAAGAATAGGTAAGGAACTTATGATAGCTGTCAAGGAGGGAGGTCCGGATCCTAACAATAACAGCAAGCTCCGCGATGTTATCGCTAAGGCTAAGGCCAACAACATGCCTAACGACACTATCGACAGAAGTGTCAAGAAGGCAGCCGGAGACACAAACGCCGCTAACTATGTAGTGGCTACATACGAGGGCTACGGGCCAAGCGGTACGGCTATCATTGTTGAGACACTTACAGACAACAAGAACAGAACAGCAGCCAATGTCCGCAGCGCATTTACAAAGGGCGGTGGAAGCATAGGCACACAGGGCTGTGTATCCTTCATGTTCGACAAGAAGGGTCAGATTATCATCGACAAGGAAGAGTGCAGCATGGACGCTGATGAACTTATGATGGCGGCTCTCGATGCGGGTGCAGAGGATTTTGACGAGGATGATGACAGCTACGAAATTCTCACAGACCCGGATTCATGCGGTGCTGTAAGAGAGGCTCTTGAAGCTCTCGGAATTAAGATGGCGCAGGCTGAGGTTACAATGATTCCTCAGAACTATGTGACACTCACATCTGAGGATGATATTAAGCAGATGAACCGTATTCTTGATCTTCTCGATGACGATGACGACGTTCAGGAAGTATGGCATAACTGGGAAGAGTAATTCAAAGATAAACACAAGCAAAGACCAGCCTTTGGTGACAAGGGTTGGTCTTTTTAGGTTACTGTAGTGATATGGGGGACTAAAATGATTTTGCAGTTAAAATTTTTTCCGACAAAATTCCTCTTTCAATCGTTATATATGTATACGAGGATGAAAAAAAGTGAAAGTTCATCCGGAAATGAGGAAAAAGCTATGTCAGAGTCTTTGCTTCGCGCGGGCATGGAATTTGAGGCTTTCTATAATCGCAACTATAAGCTAGTTTACCGGGTGTGTTATACTTACATGAAAAACAGCTTTGAAGCCGAGGATATGACGGAGGACACTTTTGTCAAGGTGTTGACAGGTGACTACACTTTTAACGATGAAAACCATGAGAAAGCATGGCTTACGGTTACGGCGATGAATTTGTGCAAGGATAAGCTTAAATCATGGTGGCATAAAAGGACGGTTCCGATAGATGAGGCGGCACAGACGGGCGGACGCGGTTTTGAGATTGATGAGACGCTTGACGCGGTTATGAAACTGCCTACAAAATATAAGGATGTTATATACTTGTATTACTATATGGGATATAAGACGGAGGAGATTGCCGGTCTGCTTCACAAACCACATTCTACAGTGAGAAATCATCTTATGGAAGCGAGAAAGCTGTTAAAAAAGGAACTTGGGGGTGAATATTGATGGTGGAAAATTCTAAGGACAGGATTGCCGATGACATAAAAACATCACTTGATAAGATTGTTCCGCAGGATGACGCAAAAGAACGGATGTATGAAAATATACTCACAAAAGCGGCAAAAAAAGAAAAAAGCCGCAATAAGTATATAAGTTCATTAAAATATGCGCTGCCTGTCGCCGCATGTCTGTGTGTGGTGGTTGGATATTTTGCGTATAGTTTTGGCAAAAAAGGTGATGATATTGGAAATGATAGTGGTTATTATGAGAGCAGTGCTGACTATACAGAGGGCGCAGTGATGGGTGGAAATCCATTTAGTGATGTCGACGATGCGAAGAAGTTTTTGTCAATAGGAATAGACATTGATGCTCCGGACGGCGCAGAGGATGTAAGCTATTCCATAATAGACGAAAATATCGCAGATATCAGCTTTATGCTTGACGGGCACAGCTATATATTCCGCGCATCTTACCAGGGCGGAGATTTCACGGGAATATACGGTGAGGAAAAGTCATCGGAGATTATAGACGCGAAAAGCAATGCGTGTCTGTATATTATAGAGGACGAATTTGGAAGCAGTTATAAGGTGTATTGGACTGATGGAAGTATCAATTTTTATCTGATAAATTCGGATGGCGCGGATGAGGATGATGTGAGGAGGGTGGCAGCAGAGCTGATTAATAGGTGATAGGAATTATTTTTGTTGCAGATAAGGCTGCAAAGAAGTTATAGAAATGTCGGAAAAATTTTTAAAATTTTCTCCGACATTTTTTTAATGCCAATCGTTATATATACAGAAAGCAAAAAAACTGGTCTGTTTAGAAGGATATCAGTCAACAAGTTATAAAATTCACGCTTTCAAATTAACGATTAAAAGGAGATATTGAAAATGAGAAAAATGGAGCTTGTAATTATGGCAGGGTTAATGGCGGTGAGCCTTTCGGCGTGCGGAGGAAAAAAGAATGTGAAGCCGGAGGAGACTACAACTACACAGCAGCAGACGGAGACAAAAAATGAAATACAGTCTGAGACGCAGACAACCACAGAGGACGGGAACAAAAATAATAATGGCGACAGCAAAAAGGAGAATGATGATATAAAACTCAGTGACATAGAAGATGCAATAGTGCAGGCTGTCGGTGAGGAGAATTATCTGTGCGATGTTGAGAAGGACAAGACGATGATGTTTGCACGTCTGGAGCTGGATGAGTCTAAGATTATTGACTATATTGCCAAGGAAAATTCGATAAACAGTGTCCATATGGACCAAGTGATGATTTTTAAGGTTGAGGACGGATATGCGCAGACACTTGTAGACAAGATAAATTCTGATTTTGACCAGACAGTGGGCTATATACGTCAATATCCTTTTGGCGTGGCTAAGGTATTAAATGCGCGCCTGTATGAGAGCGGAGATTATGTTGTATTTGTGATTGCCGGTGCTGAGTATGACGGCGATGACAGCGAGGCGGAGGAGAAACTTGCCGAGGAGGAGTACGCTAAGATTGATAAGGCGATGGAGGAAGTATTTGGCACACTTCCTGAAAATCTGGTCGTTATCCCGGAGGAATAAATGGTATTTTCAAGTTTGACATTTCTTCTTGTATTTTTACCTGTTGCTTTGGTGCTGTACTATGCAGCACCGGGGCGGTTTAAAAATCCGGTATTGTTTTTGTGCAGTCTGTGGTTTTATGCGTGGGGAGAACCTGTATATGTGGGGCTTATGCTTTTTTCTACGGTGCTTGATTTTAGCTGTGGAAGATATGTGGAAAAGCATAGAGGGACAAAAAAAGCAAAAATCGGATTGATTGTCTCAATCATGGTAAATCTTGGGCTGCTCTGTTTTTTTAAATACAGTGATTTTTTGATTGAAATTGTAAACGAATGTTTTGGCTGTTCATTTTTGCGGCATGAACTTCCATTGCCGATAGGAATTTCATTTTACACGTTTCAAACCATGAGCTATACGATAGATGTCTACAGAAATGACACGAAAGCACAGAAGAATATCATATCGTTTGGGGCTTATGTGACGTTGTTTCCTCAGCTCATCGCGGGGCCGATTGTGAGGTACAGGACAATAGCCAAGCAGATTGATGACAGGCAACATTCTTTTGACAGCTTTGGGGAGGGCGCAAAAAGATTTGTGTGCGGACTTGGAAAGAAAGTGCTCTTAGCCAACAATATCGGGCAGCTTTGGGATGGGATAAATTCATTGGAAACGGGAAAAATGAGTGTGCTTATGGCGTGGCTTGGCATTATGGCTTACGCTTTTCAGATATACTTTGACTTTTCGGGATATTCCGATATGGCGATAGGTCTTGGAAAAATGTTCGGGTTTGATTTCCCGGAAAATTTTAATTACCCATATATATCAAGGAGCGTGACGGAATTTTGGCGGAGATGGCATATATCACTTGGAAGCTGGTTCAGGGATTATGTGTATATACCACTCGGGGGAAACAAAAAAGGGAAATTGAGATGGCTGTTAAATATAGGAATTGTGTGGATGCTCACTGGGCTGTGGCATGGTGCGGGCTGGAATTTTATACTTTGGGGAGTATTTTATGGCATATTGCTTGCGTTTGAGAAGGTGTTTTTGCTGGATAAACTTGACAAAATTCCGAAAATTGCGGCGTGGCTGTACACGTTTTTTGCCGTGGTTATGGGCTGGGTGCTGTTTGCGTTTGAGGATATGGGGGACATGGTTGGATTTGTGAAATGTCTGTTTGGCGTGGGAGTACCGCTTGTGAATACAGCAGCACTTTTTAGGCTTGTATCGTATGCGCCGCTACTCTTTATATGTTCTGTGGCGGTAACACCTGTCGGTCATATATTTTATGGGTGGTTATGTGAAAGAAAAATGATGGGAGGCAGTGTGGGGGAAGGAATAAAAACGGTATTGGAAATGGTGGGAATAACGGTGGTCACGGTGCTTGCTGTGGCTTGTCTTATAAGTGGGTCATACAATCCGTTTTTATATTTTAGATTTTAACAATATCTAAGAAAATTAACTTCATTTTTATTGTGCAAAAAATAAGTGAGTAGATGGAGATATGCTTTTGTTTAGGATGTACAGGTTAATTTAAAAATGTTTTGATAGTAGTAAATATGGTTATAAGTAAGCAATAAAGTGTATTGGGAATATCCAATTGACGGGAAATTCGTTTTTGACGAAGGAAATTTGCTCTAATAGGGGATGAAAATTCACTTGGAAAGGGAAATTTATGAGGAACAGAGTACTTTCAATTTATTTTTGTGTAATGCTGCTTGTGGGGCTTATACTGCATTTGGCGGTTTCTGATAAATATTATTCTGAGAGCGAGAAGAGGACGCTGACACAGTTTCCGAAATTTACAGCAAAGAGCTTTGTGGCGGGAGAATACTCGGATAAGCTTGAAAAATATCTTGCAGACCAGTTTCCGGGCAGGGATGGGTGGATAACAGTAAAGACTTTGGCGGAGCTTGGGATTGGTATGCGCGAGTGCAACAATGTGTATTTTGGAAAAAATGGATACCTTATAAGCAATTTTGACGAGTATGACAGGGCACAGTTTGAGAAAAATGTCTCCATGCTCGAAAAATTCACGGCAGATATGGAAAAGAAAGGCATTGAGGTAAGGACTATGTTGGTTCCGACGGCTGTTGAGATACTTGATGACAAGCTGCCAAAGTATGCGACACATGCAAGCCAAAAAGAACTGCTTGATTATGTGAAGGACAGAGCTGTCGATGTGGTTGATGTGAGTGATATTTTGTCGCAGCACAAGGACGAGTATATCTATTACAAGACAGACCATCATTATACGAGCCTTGGTGCGTACTACTGCTATAGTAAATGGAAGCAGGCTAAAGGGGAGAGCGCGCAGCCGTTGTGGATGTGGGATAAGGAAGTGCTGAGTGAGAGTTTTAGGGGCACGAATTACTCTAAGGTCAATTATCCGTTTGCGCCGTATGATATCATAATGGCTTGTTATAAAAATAACGAGCATATGGTAGATTATAATGATGGAAATTATGTCACTGATTCAATATATGAAAGAAAATTTCTCGATGGCAAGGATAAATATGCAGTTTTTTTCAATTCAAATCAGGCTACAACGGTTGCCTACGGTGAGGGCGATGGAAGACTGCTGATTATTAAGGATTCTTACGCAAATTGTTTTGCACAGTTTGTGGTTGACGAGTATGAGCAGACACATCTGCTGGATATGCGGTTTTACAAAAAATCAGTGTCAAAGTATATTGAAGAGAATGGTATCAGCGAGGTTCTTGTTTTGTACAATATTCCGAATTTTGCGGAGGATGCGGCGTTTTATCCATATTAGAAAGTCAAGCGGATATTCGCAATGCGTTTTGATACTTGCCCATAACAAACATACACTTACGCTTTCGCAATAAATTTCAAAACCTCATCAAGCGGCATTTTCCCTCCGAACAGGTCAAGCGCACTTCCTATAGTGACATTGATTTTCGACTTTCCAAGCTTTTTTAACTGGGCGAGGTCATCAAATGAGCCGACACCGCCCGCGTATGTCAGCGGAAGTCCGTCATACTGGGCGAGTTGTTTTACAAGCTCTGTCTCGATGCCGTGGCATTTTCCTTCAACGTCCACGGCGTGGATAAGATATTCGTCGCAGTGCTTGGAAAGCTTCTCAAGCAGGGCAGGTGACACAATCGTGTCGGTCATCTTCTGCCAGCGGTCAGTGACAATCTTGTAGCCGTCGTCTGTCTTTTTGCAGCTCAAATCGAGAACGATATGCTCCTTGCCGACAGCTTTTTCAAGCATCATTAATCGGTCATAGTCTATAAGACCGTCGCGGAACACATAGGAGGTGACTATCACATGTGATGCACCGGCATCCAAAAAGTCACGCGCATTGTCGGAGGTAATTCCGCCGCCGACCTGTAAAAATCCCGGATGGCGTGACAGAGCAAGAAAAGCCTGATTTTTTGTGGCTTCGTAGTAAGGCGATGACACAGAATTTAACAAAATGACATGTCCGCCCCGTATGCCGAGATTGAAGTACAGGTCGCAAAAATAAGCCGCATCCGCTTCGGCGACAAAATTCTCTTTCGCGAAATCTCCAGCATCCGCGAGACTTCCGCCTACAATCTGTTTTACACAGCCGTTGTGTATATCAATACATGGTCTAAATTCCATAATAGTCCTCCAAATTAATAAAAATATTTTAACCAAATCAAGTAAGCAGCGAAGCGGATTGCGAATATCCGCTTGACTGCTTTAACATAATAGACAATCGCGAGTAAGAATTTGCAAGATAATATATATAATGTTGACAATGGACATCCAATATATGATTATTATAAAATGATACAAGTGTCAAAAATATAATTATGATTGTGCTTACACAAATGAGCGATGCAGATATATCATAAAATATTAATATATCCAACATACAATAAGTATAAAAGCTTTTTAGTAATTTAACAATGCTATAAATGAGTAAATTTAAAATATTACACAAATTTATTTGCTATATAAAGATATTTTCTTGAAGTCTATTTTAAGTTCAAACAAGTATCAGTTATTTCTGTGCGGTTTTTCATAATTGCTCATTTATAGTACTAATGTTTAGATTGAGTTTTTCTGTGTGTACCCAAAAAACATTTTTATGGAAAAAATGAATAATGACTTCATTTATTATAGAGAATGTGATAAAATAAATATTTAGGAGAGTAGATAAAAATGGCAAAATATGGTTATAATATAGATGGAGATGTCAGCACAAGAAAGCAATGGATGGCTGACAAGAAGCGAAAGAGGAAGCGGGAGAGAACATTAAAAAAAGTGTTTATACTTTTTTTGCTTTTTTTAATATTGCTAGCGGCGGCATTTTGTGTTATTTTATTTATTGTGAAGAAAGATGGAGTATTTGGCAAGGGCGTTTCATCATCGGGACAGGTACAAGGAGCTGATGGCAGCGACGTCGGGGATTTGTCGGGAGATGGAGACGGCGACAGCGGTCTGCAAAATCAGGCAGCCATGAATGAAAATTCAGGAAATGCAGGTGACGGCGATAATGTGTTTTCTCTTGAAAAGACATTGTTGGCACAGGGAAACAAGGTTGTGTATCTCACATTTGATGATGGGCCGAGCCATAATACGGACAGGATACTTGATATTTTAAGTCAGTATTGCATAAAGGCGACTTTCTTTACGGTTGGAAAGACAAGCAGTGAGTATGAGAGTATGTACAAGCGTATACTTCAAGAGGGACACACACTTGGAATGCATTCATATTCGCATGATTACAAGTCAATTTACAGCTCGGTTGAGGCTTTTGACGAGGATTTTAAAAAGATAAAAGAGCATATTAAGTCTATCACAGGATATGAACCGACTTTTTACAGATTTCCGGGAGGCTCGAGCAACGATGTGAGTGAAATTCCGATGGAGAATTTCATAAGATATCTCAACGAAAACAATGTAAAATATTTTGATTGGAATGCTTCGGCGGGCGATGCTGAGGGAAAGAATTTGTCGGCTGAGGACATGATTGAAAATATCCTAAAGGATGTCAAAAAGAAGAGTGTGAGCGTGGTGCTCATGCACGATTCGGATTCGCTTGATACGACAGTCGATATGCTTCCAAAGCTGATTGACAGTCTGCTCGATTTAGGGGCTGTTATGCTGCCTATCACGGACACGACAATGCTGATACAACATGTCGAGGCAGATAGTGTGAAATAGAAGTAAATGTTCGCGCCGGGACAAAATTTCAAAAACTTCCATAAAAATATAAGAATTTTACAGTGGTTTTATGAATTTTTGATTGGCGTTGAATAGTTGCAAATAAAAAAATAACATAGGAGTAATTTTAAGATGAAGCTTGACAGAATTATGTTAAAATTAAGCGGCGAGGCTCTTGCCGGCGACAAAAAGACAGGTTTTGACGAGGCTACCGTGCTTGCGATTGCACAGCAGGTTAAGCAGGTTTCCGAACTTGGAAAGGAAATCGGAATAGTTATCGGAGGAGGCAATTTCTGGAGAGGCCGTTCAAGTGAGAATATGGACAGAACCAAGGCCGACCAGATTGGAATGTTGGCGACTATAATGAACTGTATATATGTCTCAGAGATGTTCCGCAGTGTCGGACTTTCAACAGAGATACTTACACCTTTTGCATGTGGCTCAATGACAAAGCTTTTTTCAAAAGACCTCGCAAATGAGTGCTTCAAGCAGGGAAAGATTGTTTTCTTTGCGGGCGGGACAGGACATCCGTATTTTTCGACAGATACAGGCATTGTGCTTCGCGCTATTGAGATGGAGGCGGACGCAATTCTTCTTGCAAAGGCTATCGACGGAGTGTATGACAGCGACCCTAAGTTAAATCCTGACGCTAAGAAGTTTGACACACTCTCCATTCAGGAGGTTGTCGACAGAAAGCTTGGAGTTATAGATATGACGGCTTCTGTTATGTGCATGGAGAACAAGATGCCGCTCGTCATTTTCGGGCTTAACGAGGAGAACAGCATTGTGAACACCGTTGACGGGAAGATTAACGGAACAGTTGTGACAGCGTAGTTATTGTAATATAAATTAAAATACATACTATTAAATTTTTTGGAGGACATTATGGCAGAGATTAAAGAATTTGAAGAGAAGATGAGCAAGACAATCGATACATTACTTGAGGATTATGCTACAATAAGAGCCGGCAGAGCTAACCCACATATCCTTGACAAGATAAAGGTTGATTACTGGGGAACACCTACACCGCTTCAGCAGGTTGCAAATGTTTCCGTTCCGGAGGCGAGAATGATTCAGATTCAGCCTTGGGAGTCAAGTCTTATAAAGGAAATTGAAAAGATGATACTTGTGTCCGATATCGGTATAACACCTACTAACGATGGCAAGGTTATCCGTCTTATTTTCCCTGAGCTCACAGAGGACAGACGTAAGGAAATCGTAAAGGATATCAAGAAGAAGGGCGAGAACGCCAAGGTTGCTGTAAGAAATGTAAGAAGAGATGCAAACGATTTTTTCAAGAAGCAGAACAAGGAAAATCTTATCTCAGAGGATGAGTACAAGAACATTGAGGAAGATGTTCAGAAGCTCACCGATAAGTACATTGCTGAAATTGATAAGGCTGTAGAGGCTAAGTCTAAGGAAATTCTCACAGTATAGTAATCAATACCGGGAATATATAAGGCTGTTACGGATGCATCATACATCGGTGACAGCCTGTTTTATGTAATTAGGAAATCAGGAGGCACAATTGGATACATTTAATGAAAAATTGGGAATGAACGTACCAAATCATATTGCTATAATATTGGACGGAAATGGAAGATGGGCGAAGAAAAGAATGATGCCGCGCAACTTTGGACATTCACAGGGATGTAAGGTTATAGAGCAGACATGCCGTGATATGGATGCCATCGGTGTTAAGTATTTTACAATATATGTTTTTTCGACGGAGAATTGGAAGCGCTCTGAGTCCGAGGTGACGGGACTTATGAAGCTTCTCAGAAATTATCTAACGGACTGTATCAAGCGAAGCAACAAGGACAACATGCGCGTGAGAATACTCGGAAGAAGGGACGAGCTTGCCAAGGATATTGTGGACAAGATTGATGAGCTTGAGGAGGCTACAAAGAACAATACGGGTCTTAATTTCCAGATAGCGTTAAATTACGGCTCAAGAGACGAGATAACAAGGGCAGTAAGGGAGATTACAAGGGAGTGCATTGAGAAAGGCATAGACCCAGATACGATAACGGAGGAAATGATTTCGGCGCACCTTGACACGAGGGATATCCCTGACCCGGATTTGCTTATAAGGACGAGCGGGGAGAAGAGAATATCGAATTATCTGTTGTGGCAGTGCGCATATTCGGAGTTCGATTTCCCGGAGGTTCTTTGGCCTGATTTTAATATGGATTATCTCATAGATGAAGTAAAAAAATACAATAAACGTGACCGTCGTTTTGGTGGGGTGAAGGAGGAATAGTATGTTAGTGAGAATAGCCAGCGGAGCGGTGCTCACAGTTATTGTGGGAGCAGGGCTTATATTTGGAGGCCCTTATCTGTTCCTTTTGACCCTCGCAATATCACTTATAGGAATGTATGAGCTTTACAGGGTGTATGGCATTGAAAAAAGTCCTATAGGAATTATAGGATATATTTTTGCTGTCGCCTATTATGGATGTGTTTGGTTAGGTCAGAACGAGTTCATGCTGCTGTGCCTTGCCGCAGGTTTTATATGTATAATGGCGGGATATGTAATCACGTTTCCTAAGTATAAAGCTGACCAGGCGACGATGGGATTTTTTGCACTGGTCTATGTTGCAGTTATGATTTCATTCATATATAGAATAAGGATTTTGCCGGATGGAGCGTTCTATGTGTGGCTTGTGTTTATATGCTCATGGATTGCCGATACATTCGCATACTTTGTGGGTGTGAAGTTTGGAAAGCATAAGATGACACCTGTGCTCAGTCCTAAGAAATCTGTCGAGGGTGCTATCGGTGGAATTGTGGGAACTATGCTTATCGGAGGAATATATGGTGCGGCAATAAATTCTAAAATTGATGTAAATGCACCTGTTGTTTTTGCTGTGGCAGGCGGAGTTGGCGCAGTTATCTCAATTATCGGAGATTTGGCAGCGTCGGCGATAAAGCGCGACCATTCCGTGAAGGATTATGGAAAGCTTATACCTGGACACGGCGGAATTATGGACAGATT